>SYGM01000146.1 GCA_005799545.1 Planctomycetia bacterium
GAGCAGGATGCCCGAGCCGCCCGCGGGCGCCTCGAGGTACTTTGCGCCGGCCTGAATCGACATGCGGCCCGCCACTTCGCTCATCGGGGTCAGCAGCGGCAGCGTGCCGTTGTGCTCCAGCGTTTCGTAGGCGAAGCAATGCGCGCCGGTCTTGAGCACGCCGTCGGTCAGCTTGCGGTCGGCCGCGAGGTGGAAGTAGGTGAACACCACCTGACCGGGCCGCATGTGCGGCCACTCGGTCTTGAGCGGCTCCTTGACCTTGAGGATCATGTCGCACTTCTTCCAGACGCTGGCCGCATCCGGTGCGATCTTGGCGCCCGCCTTGGTGTAGGCCGCATCGGCCAGGCCGCTGCCGAGCCCCGCGCCCTTCTCGATCCAGACCTCGTGACCTTCGCCCTTGAGGCGATCGACGCCGGCAGGCGTCAGGGCGACCCGGTTCTCGTTGTTCTTGATCTCGCGTGCGACACCGATCTTCAAAGCTGCTGTGACCTCTGGCAGTACCGTAGGTGAGGGGCCCGCCGCCGCATGCAGCGGGGCAGGGGGGGATTGCGTGGCGCAAGAGTCTAGCGGCGGCTTCTTTGGAAATCACTTGGCAAGGGCGACCCCGATCCCCTACCATCTTTCCCCTCGGATGGGCGATTAGCTCAGCTGGCTAGAGCGCCACGTTGACATCGTGGAGGTCACTGGTTCGAGTCCAGTATCGCCCACCATCCTCACGCTCACACATTCCCTCCCTTGAGCGTAGGCTCTCGGCGACCGAAAGGACCGCCATGCTGAGCCTGCTTGCCTTCCTCCCCGCCCTTCTGCCTGCCTCACTGCCTGCCTCACTGCCTGCCTCACTGCCTGCCTCACTGCCTGCCTCACTGCCTGCCTCACCGCCGGCCCCGCAGGACACCCAGCCCGTCTCCGCCGAGGAGCGCTACCGCCGCCGGATCACCCCGATCACGCAGGTGGTCGATTCCGCCACGCCGGCCGTGGTTTACATCGTGACCGAGGGCCAGACCGTGGCATCGGACTTTTTCGGGCGCCTGATCCCCCAGCGCTTCTCCGGCTCCGGCTCCGGCGTGGTGATCCTCAAGGAGGGCTTCATCATCACCAACTACCACGTGGTCGAGAAGGCCAGCCTCGGCGGCATCAAGGTCAGCTTCGACAAGCGCTACGACGAGACCGAATACGAAGCCGAGCTCGTCTCATGGGTCAAGCAGGAGGACCTGGCGCTGCTGCGCATCCGCGGTGAGCGCGACTTCCCCACCGTGCCGATGGGCACTTCCTCCGATCTGATGATCGGCGAGACAGTCGTCGCGATCGGCAGTCCCTACGGACAGACCCACACGGTTTCCTCGGGCATCATTTCGGGCCTGCACCGCAACGTCGACATCCCCAACGCCGGCCTGCGCTTCGGCGACCTGATCCAGACCGATGCATCGATCAACTTTGGAAACTCCGGCGGTCCGCTGCTCAACATCAACGGCGAGCTGATCGGCATCAACTCCGCGGTCAACTCGCAGGCCCAGAACATCGGCTTCGCGATCCCCGTCGATCGCGTCAAGGCCGTCATCGAGGAGCAGCTGACTCCGACATGGCTGGGCTTTGAAGTCGAGCCCGGCGACCACCTCAAGGTCGCCACCGTCGTGCCCGGAGGACCGGCCGAGCAGGCCGGCGTGGCGAGCGGTGACTGCATCGTCTCGCTCAACGGCCGCGGAGTCACCCGTCAGGAGGACTACCGGCTCGCGCGCCTGGGCATCTCGGGCGTGCGCGAGGTCGAGCTGGCCGTCGAGCGGGAAGGCAAGCAGCGCCGACTCAAGGTGCCGGTCTGGGGCCGCGCCGAGGGCATCCTGTTCGAGAAGCTCGGCATGCAGGCCGAGACGCTGGGACTGGGGCGCGGCAGCTATGTGCGCGTCACGCGCGTCCAGGCCGGTTCGCCCGCCGAGGAACTGGGCCTGGAGAGCGGCGATGTCATCGATGGCGTGCTGGTGGGCGGCCGCAACCGGCCCTGGCAGATCCAGAGTCCCGAAGAATTGGCCCGTCTGGTGGCCGTTCTGCCGGCCCGGACCGAGCTGACCTTCGATGTTTACCGGGATCTGGACAAGGACGGGCGCCTGGAGCGGGACGAGCTGCACCGCGGCAACCTGACCCTGCGCTGAAGCCAGAGGACCGCCCGGCCCGTGTAACACTTGGCTTGGGGGCGGCGCTTGGCCGATACAGGCGAGTGCTTGGAAAACGCGGAAGCTTTTTCCATCCTCCCTGCTGCCCCATGTACGCCGCATTCCTCCGCTTCAGCGAACGCTTCGGCCATGTGCTCTCGCGCACGCTGCTGACGCTGCTGTACTTCGTCGTGCTCGGGCCCTTTGCGCTCCTCTACCAGCTGTTCGCCGATCCGCTGCACCTGCGGCGCCGTCCGCGCGGCAACTGGACCGCCTGGGAATCGCACAATGACACGCTGCCGCGCGCGCGCAGGCAGGACTAGCGCGATGGTCAACATCCTCGGCCTCTCGTTCTACTATCACGACTCCTCCGCCGCGTTGGTGCAGGATGGCAGGCTCGTGGCCGCTGCCGAGGAAGAGCGCTTCAGCCGCGTCAAGCACGACTCGGGCTTCCCGAAGCTTGCGATTGAGTTCGTGCTGAAGCAGGGGCGCATCACGCTCGATGACGTCGACTTCGTGGTCTTCTACGAGAAGCCCTTCGTCAAGCTCGAGCGCATGCTGCTGAGCGCGATGGCGACCTTCCCGCGCTCCAGCCATGTCTTCCGCGAATCGATGCAGCGCTGGATCAGCGACAAGCTGTGGATCAAGTCGCACATCGAGCGCCGACTCGACCTGCCCGCCGCGCGCATCCTGTTCGCCGAGCACCATGTCAGCCACGCGGCCTCAAGCTTCTTCACTTCGCCCTTCGAATCGGCTGCGATCCTGACCGTCGATGGCGCCGGCGAGTGGAGCACGAGCACGCTCGGCCGCGGCCGCGGCAACCAGCTCGAGATTCTGAAAGAGCTGCGCTTCCCCCACTCGCTGGGCCTGCTTTACTCGGCCTTCACGGCGTACTGCGGATTCGAGGTCAACGAAGGCGAGTACAAGCTGATGGGGATGCACCCCTACGGCAAGCCGCAGTACGTGGACCGCATCCGCGAGCTGATCGATGTGGCACCGGACGGGAGCCTGTGGCACGACATGCGCTACTTCGCGTACCACTACTCGCCCGACTCGACGCTCTCGGCGCGCTTCTCCGAGCACTTCGGCCGCCCGCCGCGCGATCCGCGGCTGGGCGACAAGTCGCTGGACCCGTTCTACTGCGACATGGCGGCCAGCATCCAGGTCGTGACCGAGCAGGTCGTGATGCAGATGGCGCGCCATCTGCACGAGCTGACCGGCGAAAAGCGCCTGTGCATGGCCGGCGGCGTCGCGCTCAACTCGGTCGCCAACTACAAGCTTCTGCGTCAGGGTCCCTTCGAGGAGCTGTACATCCTGCCGGCACCGGGCGATGACGGCGGATCGGTCGGCGCCGCCTACTGGGCCTACAACCACCTGCTGAAGCAGCCGCGCGGCCCGGCGCTGGATCACGCGTACCTTGGCAGCGAGCACTCCGACGAGGAGATCCGCGCCTTCCTCGAGCAGCATTCGATCCCCTACGAGCACATCGCCGACGATGGGCGCTTCTTCGATTTCGCCGCGCGCGCACTCGCGGACGGGAATGTCTGCGGCTGGTTCCGCGGACGCTTCGAGTTCGGACCGCGCGCGCTCGGTGCGCGCTCGATCATCGCCGACCCGCGTCGCGCCGAAATGAAGGAGAAGCTCAACGCGACGATCAAGTTCCGAGAAGCATTCCGTCCCTTCGCCCCCAGCGTGCTCGAAGAGCGAGCCGATGAGTTCTTCGACATCCCGCAGGCCAGCCGCCACTTCCCTGCGCGGTTCATGCTGTATGTCACGCCGGTGCGTCCCGAGAAGCGCGATCTGCTGCCGGCCATCACGCACGTGGACGGCTCGGGCCGTCTGCAGACGGTCTACCGCGAGACCAACCCGGCTTACCACGGCCTGATCGAGCGCTTCGGCGAGCTGACGGGCGTCCCGGTGATCATGAACACCTCGTTCAACCTCAAGGGCGAGCCGAGCGTCGAATCGCCCGCGCACGCCTTCAACACCTTCAGTCTCTCCGGCATGGACCTGTTGTTCCTCAACAACTTCGTGATCCGCGCCGATGCCAAGAAGAAGATCGCCGAAACGGCCTTCCACCTGCGCCACGAAGGCGACTCGGTGACGGCGATGGTGAGCTGAACCGACCATGCGCGCCGTCAACGTCCTGATCGCCGTCCTGCTGAGCCTCGCGCTGGCCCTGTGCGTGCCGGAGCTGGGCCTGCGCCTCCTCGGCAAGGGGCCCTCGCCCTCGCTGCACCGCTTTGACGCGGAGCTGGGCTGGGTCAAGGAACCGGGCCGCGAGATCACGCGCTCCACCGCGGAGTTCACGGCCACGTTCCGCATCAACGAGCGCGGGCTGCGCGATGACGAGGGTCTGCCGCTGGAGCCGGTCAAGGACCGCCTGCGCGTGCTGATGCTCGGCGACTCCTTCGTGCTGGGCTACACCGTCGAGCGCGAGCATCTTTTCGTCGATCAGCTGGAGCGCTGGTGGCAGGCCGAGGGCCGCGCGATCGACGTGATCAATGCGGGCACCGAGGGCTGGTCCACCGATCAGGAAGCGCTGTGGTTCGAACGCGAGGGCGCGCGCTTCCGCCCGGACGTGGTGCTGCTCTTCCCGTACGAAAACGATCTGTACTGGTGCTCCGAACGCAAGTACACGCGCTTCCCCAAGCCGCAGGTCTCCCCGGATGGCAAGCCGGTGCGCATCGCGCTCCAGGATCCGGGTGAGCGTGCCTGGTGGGAGCGCACGGCACTTGGGACGCTCTTCAGCGGCGCAGGCGCGCAGCCCAAGCGCTTCTCGCCCGCCGAAGGGGTCGAGCTGCCGATGGAGTACGGCGCGCTGATGCGCGAAGAACCCGAGTTCATGCGCGTGGCGCGCGCGCACGCCGGCGGTGCGCTGACGCTGCTGCAGCAAAGCTGCGCGCGCATCGGAGCGCGCCTGATCGTGGCCCCCATTCCGGGCAAGGCGGCGATCCAGCCCGAAGCCCTCGCCAAGCTGGAGCGCACCATGGGGATTCCGCCCGAGCGCTTCTCGCCCGACCAGCCTGTCGAGACCTTCCTTGCGCTGGCGAACGAGCGCGGCATCGAGACGCTGGATGCGCGCGCGAACCTGCGCGCGGCCTTCCGGCGCGACTCCGCGCCGCTGTACTACGAGACCGACTGGCACTTCAATCCGCACGGCAACGCGCAGTTCGCGCGCTTCCTGCATGCCGAGCTGGATGCGCGAGGGGCTTTCCCCGCCGCCTTCCGGGCCGCGACGCCGCGCGATTTGCCCGAACCGCAGGCCGCGAGGACCTGGCCGCGCTGGCCGATCGTCTGGGCTGCGCTGGTGCTGCTGATCGGCACGCTGTACTCGCGCAGCTATCGCGATGAACCCGCCTGGCGCGCCTACCTGCAGGTGGGCCTGATGCTGGGTCTGGCATTCGCGCTGTTCTTCGGTGCGCAGGCTTTGCTGGGTCTGCTGCCGCCGCGCCTCGCCCCGGCGCTCCTCGTGCTGGGCATCGGTGTCGTGCTGGGCTTTGTGCTCTGGAAGCTCGGCCGCCGTCTGGGCACGACGCTGGAATTGCTGCTGGCCTTCACGCGGCGCGGGCACTGGTACCTGCTGCCGCTGGTGATCCTGCTGCTCTCGATCGGCAGCCTGCTGGTCGTGGCAGCCTCCTCCCCGCTCGTGGCCCCTTTCATCTACACTCTGTTCTGATGAGCCGCCAATCTGCCCCGACGCGCCTGATCGTGATTGCGCTGCTGCTTGCCGCCGCTGCGCTGATCGCCTGGATCGTGTTCTCCGACTCCGGCGTTCCCGACGACGCCTACAAGCTGTGAATCCGCCGCCCGGAAACAAGCGCAGCTTCCTGCGCGAAAACTGGCTCTACATTCTGGCCCCCGTGCTGCTGGTGCTGGCGCTGCTGGTCGCGCTGTATCTCTTCGCCGGCGGCGAGAGCAGCGAGATGATCTACAACCTGTTCGGATAGCTCATTCCGAAAGATCGAGGCCCGCGCGCCGCAGCAGCTCGAAGCCGCCGCAGGCCTCGGCGACGATCAGGTGCAGCCGGGCATCCTCGTCGATCATGATGCGGCGCAGTTCCATGCGCCCGGTCGCAGGCAGGTTGACTCCTGCGTGCGTGTTGGTGGCGCTGGCAAAGCCCGCCGCCGCCGCGCAAGCCTTGGCCGGCTCGTGGTAGTCCCAGTGACGGCCGAAGGGATAGGCAAAGCTCTCCACCGGGTGCCCCAGTCCCCGCTCCAGCGCGGCCTTCGAGCCGGCGATCTCGCGCTCGCATCCGTCGGCATCGAGGCGGGAGAGGATCTCGTGGTGCACGGTGTGGGCGCCGAGCTCGACGCCGGCCGCATCCAGCGCACGCGCCTCCTCCCAGTTCATGTAGAGCGTGTCGCACAGCGCACGCTCCACGCCGCCGCATTCCTTGAACAGCTGATCGACGACGCGCGTGCGCTCCTTGGGCTCAACCTCGTACTTCAGCACGCGCTTGAGGTGGTACGCAGCGCGGGCGGAGCCGTTGCGATGCTCAGCCAGTCGGGCGTTGGCCTGCGCATCGCGCGACAGCGCGCAGTAGCGCTCCACGAAGCGCTCGGGCCCGAGCTGATCCAGCGCGTGAAAGAACTTGTGCGTCCAGTTGACGCTGCGCTCATCCAGCGGCGCGGACTCCAGATAGACCGTGGCGCGGCACCCCACGCGCTCCAGCAAAGGCAGCAGCAGCGTGTGGTTGTCCTTGTAGCCATCGTCCATCGACAGCGCGACCATGCTGCGGCGCGGACCGGAGCCCAGCCGGCGCACACCCGCTCCCACGGTCACGAGCTCGAAATGCAGCTCCAGGAAGCTCAGGATGCGCTCGAGATCCTCGGCGCGGATCTTCATGTCCTTGGGCAGGGCGGAGTTCGACGGTCCGCTGACGCAGTGGCCCGCCAGAATCGTCAGTCGCGCCGGCATGAACCGGTTGACCAGCCGATGCAGACCGCTGTGGAACAGCGCACGGGCATAGACCTCGCGCGCGAACCCCTTCGCTCTGTGCTTGAATCGCTGCAGATTGCCCACTGGAAGAGAATAGTACCCCCCGGACTACCCCATCGTCTCGTCGTCGCGATCCCCGTCGGTGAGGTACCAGCCCGAGGCATCCAGCCCGGCCCGGCTCAAGGGGTGCTCGGGATCGTGGACGAACAGGATCACCGACAGCTCGCGGCGGCGCCGCAGGGCGGTCGAGGGTGCCGTGAAGCCCGCCTGGCTGAGCTGCGACTCCCAGAAGGATCCGCGGATCGCGCTGGCGCGCACCAGCCCCGCGCCAGCGCCGTGCAGCAGTTCCAGCGCGCCCAGCAGACCCGCCGCGCGCGCGGAGGCGTCGGCCGCCAGCAGATCCACGAGATACCCGACGCGCTCGCAGGGGCGCGGCAGCTGCACCACGCTGTAGCCGAGGAAGGCGCCGGCGCGGTTCCGAATCGCGAGGCAGCGGTGCAGCCCGGAGGGGCTCTCCAGGAAGCGCCAGCGCAGATAATCCGCGTCGCGCTCCACCATCCAGGCGAAATCCCGGCCGACGAGCCGCGAAAGCTCGCGCACCTCGGAGGGAAAGCTCGTCAGGGGCGCTGTCACAAGCCCGCCCGCGCTGCGCCGGAGTCGTTCGCGCCCACGCTGGGCGCGCAGACGATCGAGCGGGACGCACAGCGCCGCAAAGCGCCCCTCGGCGCGGCGCAGCGCGACGATCTCGCGCCCGCCTTCGAGCAGATGCGTCCACTGCGCGATGCGCCCGACTTCCTTCCAGCCCAGCTCAAGGAAGATGTGCGCCGAGCGCTGGTTGGGCAGTCCGAAGATGGCGGGCCAGCCCAGCTCGCGGCTGCGCTCGCGGGCGGCGGCATCCAGCGCGCTGAACAACCCCAGCTTGCGCCATTCCGGATGCGTCATCACATCACCGGTCTCGCCGATCACCGCGGCGCTCGCCGGGTCGCCCTTCGACAGCAGGCGGCGCGGATTGCAGGCGTAACCGCTGACGGCCTCGCCATCGGGCAGCGCCTGCACGAAGCGGATGCTCTTGCCGTGCGGATTGCGCTCGTAGCGCCACTCCAGACCGCGCGCGTCGACCGGCTTGCGGAAGCAATGCGAGGACAGGCGCGCCTGCACGGCCAGCCGTTCTTGGCCGCAGGCTTCCACGCGCAGGATCGAAGGGTCTTGGGACAAAGCTTGCTCCGGTGCGTGCAGAGACTACACACTAAAGCCCCTGCGCATGTCACGGCCTTTCCTGTACTGGTTGCTGGTCGCGCTGCTGGTCCTCGCGTCGGGACTGATGCTGCGCGCCACGCTGTCGATGGCCGTGCCCTATGAGCCCAACTCCGACGAGGGCTACTACCTGCGCATGGCTGCGGTGCTGGAAACCGAGGGCTTGAGCGCATATCCGCGCCTTTTCGAAGCGTGGAACCGCGACACGGCCAACTGGATCTATCCCTCACCGCTGCGCGTGGGGCATCTGCTGATGCTCGCGGGGCTGCTGGAGGTGCTGCCCGCCAGCCTGGAAACTCTGAGCTGGCTCTCCGTGGCATCTCAGCTGGGCTGGGTGCTGGTGTGCGCCTGGTTCGCGCGGCGACTCTTGCCGGAGGGCTTTGCTCTGTGCCTCACGCTGCTGCTCGCCACGGCACCGCTGCTGCTCGGCAGCGCGCGACTGGCGCTGCAGGACAGCCATCTCTTGTTCTGGCTTGGACTGGCGATCTGGTCCTTCCTCGACTGCGTGCGCGACCCTTCGCAGCGGGGCATGCGCGTGGTCTTCGCGTTGAGCTTCGCCATGAGCGTGCTGGTCAAGGAAACGAGCGCGCTGATGGGGCCGGTCTTTCTGGCGCTGCTCGCATGGCAGTGCTGGGTGCGCCGCGAGCCGCTGCCCGTGCTGTCGCTGGGACTGCTGGTCGTGCTGCCGGCGCTGCTGGTGTTGCCGACGCTGCTGATCGCGGCCGGCGGACTCGAGCCGCTGCTCGCGACGGCGCGCACCGTGCTGGGTTCGCCCGCGACGAACGAGTACGCCATCCGCTACGGTTCGGGGCCCTGGTACCGCTACCTCGTCGACTACCTGCTGATCTCACCCTGGACGACGCTGGCGGCCTGCGCCGGGCTCGGCGCGCGTCTGTCGGGCAAGCGCTTCGAGTTCGGGGACCGCGAGCTGACGCTGCTGGCCCTGCTGGGCTGCCTGCTGCTGGTGGAGATGAGCTTCTTCACCAAGAACGCTCGCTACCTGCTGATCCTCGAGCTTCCGCTGCGCGCGCTGGCTCTGGCCTGGATCTTCGGCCTTGCCGGCGGTGCCCGGCGCACCGTGTTGGTGGCGGGCTTCGTGTTGCTGGTGGTCGTGAGCGATCTTTCGAGCTTTGAGTACGGCTGGGTGCGACACAAGATCTACGATCCGCTGACCGGCACGCTGATGCAGCTGCGAGGTCTGCTGCCGCGCTGATCAGCATGAGCCGGAACATGCAGCGCGCGCTCAGGATCCTCGGACCGCTGCTGTTCCTGCTGCCGCACGCACTGCTGGCCTGGTCCCCCGCCGAGTGCAGCGCGCTGGGGCTGGTGCTGTGGATGGGCCTGTGGTGGATCTTTGAATGCGCGCCGGTCTGGGTCACGGCGTTGCTGCCGCTGCTGCTCGTGCCTTCCGCGGGCCTCGTGCATGCCGAAAACTGGCCCGCGGGCCTGCGTATCCTGCGGGCCTACGCGGACACCTACCTGTTCTTGTTTCTCGGCGGCCTGATTCTGGCGCAGGCTCTGCAGCACTGCGGCCTGCACCGCCGCTTCGCGCTGGCGATCCTCGACACGGTTGGCTCCAGCCCGCTGCGGCTGCTGCTCGGCGTGCTGCTCGCGACCACGCTGGTCTCAGCCTGGATCTCAAACACCGCGACGGCTGCGATGATGCTGCCGATCGCGCTCTCGCTGGTGCTGGAGCTGGAGCGTCAGGGCCGTGACTGCCGGCGCCTGTCGACCGCGCTGCTGCTGGCCGTGGCCTTCGGATCCAACATCGGCGGCATCGCCACCAAGATCGGCACGGCGCCCAATGCGCAACTGGCTGCGTTTCTGGAGCAGCGCGGGATGGGCGTCGATTTCCTCGTGTTCGCCGTCATCGGCGGCGGCCTCACGCTGCTGCTCCTGCCCTGTGCGCTGCTCGTGCTGTGGTGCCATGCGCGCCGCGATGCCCCTGAAACCGAGCTGAATCCCGAGCTCGTTCGTCGTCAGCGCCTCGAACTCGGACCACTGCGCGCGGCCGAGCGCGCCACCCTGAGCATCTTCGTGCTCGTCGCGGCTGCGTGGGTCTGCGCCGTGCCGCTGCGCGATGAGCTGCAGCGGCTGCTGCCCGGAGTGCGCTGGAGCAGCGCGCTCACGGAAGCCGGCATCGCGATGCTCGGCGCGGCCGCAGTTCTGCTGGGCCGCGCAGGCTCGAGGGCGCTGCTGCCGCTGCGCGAGCTGCGCTCGATCTCGTACTCGACGCTGATCCTGCTGGGAGGCGGGCTGGCACTCGCGCTGGTGCTCGAAAAAAGCGGGCTTTCCACGCGTCTGGGAGCGCAGATGGAGGCCATCCGCGCCTTCCCGCTGCTCGTGCAGGGCGTTGTCGCGGCGCTGCTGGCCGTCGTTTTCTCGGCCATCGCCTCCAACACGGCCGTGACGGGCCTGCTGCTGCCGATCGTCGAAGCCGCGGCGCCGGGCGCCGGGCTGCGCACGCTGCTCTTCACAACCGCCTTCGCCTCCTCGTGCGACTTCGCGCTGCCGGTGGGCACGCCGCCCAACGCGCTGGTCTTCGGAACGGGCCGCGTGCGCGTGCCGGTGATGCTCGCGGTCGGCCTGCCGCTGGACCTGATCGCCGCGCTGGTGACGGCGCTGTGGTGCCACTTCAGCGTGCCCTGGATCCTCGGCTAGGTCGCGGCCAACCCAGCGCGCGCAGTTCCTCGCGCGTCAGCGCGCGGTGTGCGCCGCTCCTGAGCTCGCCGAGCTGCACCGGTCCGATCGAGACCCGCACCAGCTTCTCCACCTTGCTGCCGGCGGCGCGCACCATGCGCCGCACTTCGCGGTTGCGCCCCTCATCGAGCGTCATCAGAAAGCGCGTGCACGGCCCCCGATCACCGAGCTTCTCCACGCGCAGTGCGCGCGCGGGACCGTCGGAGAGCTCCACACCGCGCTCGAGCTGCGCCAGCGCTTCGTCGGAGAGACGCGGGCGCGCCTCGACGCGGTAGACTTTTTCGATCCCTGAGCGCGGATCGCAGATCCACTCGCCGAAACGCGTGTCATTGGTGAGCAGCAGCAGGCCGCTTGTTTCCAGATCCAGCCGGCCCACCGGCGCGATCCACTCCGAGAGCTCACCGAGGCATGCGTAGATCGTCGGGCGGCCCTCTGGATCGCTGCGCGTCGTGATCAGTCCGCGCGGCTTGTGAAAGGCCAGATAGACCCGCTCGAGCGCGGCCAGCGGCTGACCATCGAGGCACAGTCCGGTCTCCTCCAGCTCGATCCACAGCGAGGGGTCGCGCACCACGCGGCCGCGCAGGCTCACCCTGCCGGCGCGGATCCACTCGCGCGCCTGCGTTCGGGAGCAGGCGCCGCGCTTGGAGAGCACGCGTTCGAGTTCGTGACGGCTCACACAGTGCCCGGCGGATCAGGCCTGCGGCCCGCCCGAGGGCGGACGATCGCGCTCGCGCGAAGCCCTGCCGATCCAGCCCTTGTGCCGGAAATACAGCACCAGACCGACGGACACGAACAGCATCAGGAGCAGACAGAGCGCGTAGCCGTAGCGCCAGCTGAGCTCCGGCATGTGATGGAAGTTCATCCCGTACAAGCCGACCACGAAGGTCAGCGGAATGAAGATCGTCGAGATGATCGTCAGCACCTTCATCACCTCGTTGAGGCGGTTGGAGTTGCTGGTGAGATAGATCTCCGTGAGGCTCGCCGCGATGTCGCGGAAGCTCTCGATGAGATCCATCAGCTGGACCGTGTGATCATGGCAGTCGGCGAAGTACGGCCGCGTCTGCGGCGCGATCGGCACCTGTTGCTGGTGATCCAGCCGGTGCAGCGCCTCGCGCAGCGGCCACACAGCGCGCCGCATCTCGATCAGATCGCGCTTGCACTCGTGGATCTCGACCAGCGTCTGATGGCGCGGGTTCTCCAGCGCCTCCAGCTCCAGCCGCTCCACATGCTCGCCGATCGCTTCGAGCACCGGAAAATAGCCGTCGACGACTGCGTCGAGCAGCTCGTAGCTCAGGTAGTCGGCGCCGCGCGCCAGCAGTTCCGGCTGCCGCGCGCGCAGGCGCTGGCGCAGCAGATCGAAGTTGTCGCCGGGATGCTCCTGGAACGTGACCACGAAGTCAGGCCCCAGAAACAGCGAGAGCTGATCGGTCGTGAGCGCGTGCAGGCCGTTTTCCGGATGCCACTCCAGCATGCGCGCGACGAGAAAGACCTGCGAGGGATACTCATCCGCCTTGGCGCGCTGGTGCGTGTTGAGCACATCCTCCAGCGCCAGCGGATGCAGTCCGAAGCACTGCCCCACGCTCATGATCAGGCCGACATCTCCCAGGCCGTCGACATTGACCCACACGCGCGCATGGCGCTGGCGCAGGGCCGCGAGCTCGGCGGGTGTGGGCTGCCGCAGTTCCTCGACCCCCTCGGGACCGTAGCCGAATGCCGCCAGCCGGGGCGCGCGCGCCCCGCTGGGAGCCGCCAGAGTTCCCGGCTGCGTCCCGATCGGCGCCCGCTGCGGCACCTTGAGCCTGCGCTGCTTGCGGCCTGCCTTGCCCACGGGGCTCTATCGAACCTTTGCCGGCGCCAAAGCTCAAGGGACTGAAGCCAAAAGCCGCCGGTGGTCGATTAGAATCCCGTCGTGGAGTTCAACACCGAGATCCTGCGCTGGTTCCTGTTGCTGGCGTCCGCCCCGATCTGGCTGCCTTTCCTCAAGGCGCTGCTGGACGATTTCAACTCCACGCTGGCCGAAGACGGCGGCATCTTCGGCCGCACGCCCTCACGCGCCGAGCGCGAGCGCATCTTGAGCGAAAAGGCCAAGCAGCCGGACGTGCTGATCAGCGAACCGTGGACGCGGCGCGGCGAGCGCCCTGCGAACAGCAATTCCGCAACACGCGGTGCTGCTGGCGGCGGAACGGACAGGCCCGCTCCGCGCAAACGCTCGGGTTTCCGCTAGGCCGTGCACACACCGATCGTGCGGGCTCGGATCGGAATCGACTCGCTCACCGCGCGAGCCCATGCTCCGGGTGCGGGACGCTATGCGCGCGAGCTGATCCGGGCGCTGGCGCCGCTGTGCGCGCCGGGCGAGCTGGCGCTCTATGAGGTGGGTCGCGCGCCGCGCTGCATGCCTCTGGAGAGTCTGGGTGCCGGAGCGCATCTGCCGACACTGCGCTCTGCTCGCCCGCGCAGTCTGGCGCGTTGGTGGCCGGGCTGGCGGTACGCCGACCGCGAGCTTGGCGGCGTGCACATCTTCCACCAGACCGCGCCGGTCCCGCTCCCGCTGCGCGCGGCGCTTGAGACACGGGCCTGCGCGGAGTTCTCCGCTCCGCCTCCGCCCACCTCGCTCGCTGCGCTTTTCGTCTTCAGCGCCAGCCTGCGAGCTGCGCTGATCGAGGCCGGCCCATTGCCGGCGGCGCGCATTCACCTGGTGCCGGTCGGGGCCGAGCACTGGTCGCGCGAGCTCAAGGAACATCCCCCGGCCCCCGCCCGGCCGCGGATCGGCCTCTTGGGCCGCGAGTCGCCCGAGGACGAGCGCCCGCGCTGGCGCGCCATGGCGGCCCGGCTGGGCTGGGAGCTGGTCGAGCTGGGCCCGCAGACACCCGAAGCAGAGCTGCCGGCCGCGGTCGCAGGCTTGAGCGCGCTCCTGCATCTTTCCAGCCGCCACGGCACCCCGGTGACCGCTTTGGAGTGTCTTTCGCTGGGTGTGCCGGTGCTGACCCGCGATCTGGAGGTCTTCCGATCCGCGCTGGGATCGCTGCTGCTGCCCGTGGATCCCAAGGACAGCGCCGCCGTGGAGCGCAACCTGCGCCGGGCGATCGCGCAGCGCGCCGATCCCGACTGGCAGGCGGCCGCGCGGGCCCAGGCGGCCCCGTTCACCTGGACTTCCTGCGCACGGGCGCACCTCGAAGTCTGGCGCAGCCTCTAGGGATTGTCTCCTGCCCCTTGCCTTCACCCCCTCGGAAGGCAAAAGTATGTGCCCCTTTTTCGACTGCACCAAACCATGCAGTGGAAGGGCCTGCGAGACCCTCATGTCCACCCAAGCGACCGGCGCACCGAAGCAGACCGAGCTCGAGATTCAGTACGAAGGCAAGACCACCAAGCTGCCGCTGCACTGCGGCACGGAGAACGAGGTGGGCATCGATCTCGCCAAGCTGCGCAGCAGCACGGGCATGATCACGTTCGACCCGGGCTACGGCAACACGGGCGCGTGCAAGAGTGCCATCACCTACATCGACGGCGATGCGGGCATCCTGCGCTACCGCGGCTATCCGATCGAGGAGCTCGCCGAGCGCTCCAACTTCCTCGAAGTGGCTTGGCTGCTGCTGTACGGCGAGCTGCCGACCAAGCAGGAGCTGGCGGGCTTCACGCACGAGATCACGCGGCACACGATGCTGCATGAGGACTTCCGCCGCTTCTTCTCGGCGCTGCCCAAGGACGCGCACCCCATGCCGGTCTGCGCGGCGACGGTCGGCGCGCTGGCGACCTACTATCAGGAGCAGGAGAGCGAGCGTCAGGTCCACAACTCGGTGATCCGCCTGCTGGCGAAGATGCCGACCATCGCGGCCGCCTCGTACAAGCACTGCATCGGCCAGCCGACGATGTACCCGCGCAATGAGCTCGACTACGCATCGAACTTCCTGCAAATGATGTTCGCGACGCCGTGCGAGCAGTATCCCATCGACCCGGTCGCCGCGCGCGCCATCGACCTGATCCTGATCCTACACGCCGATCACGAGCAGAACTGCTCGACTTCGACCGTGCGTCTGGTCGGCTCCTCGCAGGCGCCGCTGTTCGCCTCGATC
>SYGM01000014.1 GCA_005799545.1 Planctomycetia bacterium
CTTCCCGGTGGGCGGCACGCGGATGGTCGAGCCGACCGAGAGCGAGTCGAAGGCCGAGCTCGACCGCTTCATCTGCGCCATGAGCACCATCGCGCAGGAGATCGATGCCATCGCCGGCGGCAAGGCTGACAAGCTCGACAACGCGCTCAAGAACGCCCCGCACACGATGGACGAGGTCTGCGCCAGCGAGTGGAAGCATGCCTACTCGCGCGAGCAGGCCGCCTTCCCGGCCGCCTGGCTCAAGGAGCACAAGTTCTGGCCTTCCGTGACGCGCATCGACAACGCCTACGGCGACAAGAACCTGATCTGCGCCTGCCCCAGCCTCGACACCTACAAGAGCTAGGGGCGAGAAAGCCCGCGCCGGGGGCTAGGATCCGCGCAGGCACGAACGACGCATCCATGGAGACCTGGCGCCTGATCAGCACCTACGGAGCGGATCCGGCCTTCAACATGGGCCTCGATGAGGCCCTGCTGGAGGATCCGGCCGCCCCGCCGACGCTGCGCTTCTACACCTGGAAGCCGGACACGCTGTCGGTGGGCTATTTTCAGCGTCACGCCGATGTGCCCGCGATCGGCGGAAGCGAAGGACGCAGACCCGGCGCCGTCGTGCGACGCATCACCGGCGGCGGTGCGATCCACCACCAGCACGAGCTGACCTTCTCGATCATCTGCTCGCTGGAGCACCCCCTGTACGCAGGCACGATTCCGGAGTCCTACGAGCGCGTGCATGAGCTCATCGCGCGCGCCCTTGCGGACTTCGGCGTCAGCGCGGCGCTGCGCGGCCCACAGGCACTGGAGTCCGACATCAGCGGTACCGGCATGTGCTTCCACCACTCCAGCGCGCAGGATCTGGTCTGGAGCGGCCGCAAGGGCGTGGGCTCCGCACAGCGGCGCAAGCACGGCCGCGTGCTGCACCACGGATCGATCAAGATCGGCTCGACACCGCTGGAGGGCGCCATCGCGACCGTCCGCGAACAGGCGCGCGAGTGCACGCCGGAGAGCTTCGCCATGCAGCTGCGCCGACGAATCGAAGAGGGGCTCGGCTGGAAGCTCGTCGCCTCCGTGCCCGACATCGTCGAGCGCGACCGCGCCCGCATCCTCGGAGCACGCTTCGTGGATCCTGAGTTCGTGAGGAGGCGCTGATGCTGCGCTTGCGAATCCATTCGCTGGGCCTTTTGACTCTTGCGGCTCTCAGCCTGCTGTGCGCCTGCCGCAGGGACGAGCCGCAGCGGCCCAACGTGCTGCTGATCACGATCGACACGCTGCGCGCCGATCGCATCGATCTGGAGCACGGCGGACAGGCGGTGATGCCCAACCTGCGCGCGCTCGCCCGCGAATCGCTGCAGTACCCCTCCGCACTCGCGCCGCGCGCCAAGACCACACCGGCAATCGCCAGTCTGCTGACGGGGCTGTACCCCCACGAGCATGGCGTGCGCGAATTGCTGCAGCCGATCAAGACCTCGACGCCGATGCTGCAGGAGCGCCTGCGCGAGAAGGGCTGGCACACGGCCGCGATCATCGGCAACTTCGTGCTCAAGGATCAGTATTCGGGGCTTTCGCGCGGCTTCGAGACCTGGCGCGAGGATCTGCCCGACACGCAGGGCGTGCCGCCCGAGAATGTTCCGCAGCGTCGCGCCGCTTCGCTGACCGACGCGGCGCTGGAAGAGCTCGCCAAGCCCAAGGGCTCGCGGCCCTGGATGCTGTGGCTGCACTACATGGATCCGCACGGCATCTACGACGCGCCGGGCGAGCACCGCGTTTTCGCGCCCTCGGCCGTCGATCCGATCAACGAGGATCCGACGCAGGACCCCAAGCCCTACATCGCACAGTACAACGTGCCGCAGCAGGCTCGCCTTGCGGACGGCCGCATCGACGCGGCGGCAGTGCGCGCGCTCTACGATGCGGAGGCCCGCTACGTGGACACGCAGCTCGCACGCATCTTCGAGTGGCTGCGGGCCAACGGTCAGTACGAAAACACGATCCTGATCGTGACCGCGGACCATGGCGAGAGTCTGGGCGAGCACAACTACTGGTTTGAGCACGGCCGCAATGCCTACGAGGCCAACAGCGCCGTGCCGCTGATCATCCGCGCACCGGACATGCGTCCCGGCCGAGGCAGCCCGGATGTCTCGCTGTGCGATCTGGCGCCGAGCCTGCTCTCCCACCTGAGCCTCGACCCGCTGCTGCCGCCGCCTGATGAGCGCCTGACGCGCGGAGAGATCGTGCCCGGGCTCTACTCCGATGGCAATCTGCCTTCACGCGCGGTCTTCACGGAGAAGATCGAACGCTCCGGCGAAGAGCGCGTCGTGCAGCACAAGGCCGTGCGCATGGGAACCTGGAAGCGCGTGCGCCGATTTACCACGCTCGAAGGCCAGCTGCGCATCGTCGGCGAAGAGCTCTACGACCTGCAGGCGGACCCGCGAGAGACCCGCAATCTCATGAACGATCCGCCGGCCGATGCGCCGCTGGCGCGGCTCGATGCGGAGCTTTTGCGCTTTGCACGCGCCGACGTTCAGTTTGCGGACCTCGCTCGCAAGCTTGAGGAACAGCGCGAACGGCTGGAGCGCGAGGATCCGGGCGCGGCGCGCGTGCTGAAGGCGCTGGGTTACTGAGGGGCGTGGGGCGCGCCTACTTGAGGCGCAGCTCCAGACCCCAGGCGCTCTGCGGCTGAACCGGCTGGCACGCGAAGCTGACTCCGGTCAGTTCCCTGCCTTCCATCGAGGGCGCCAGGCGCCAGGACTCCCGCGAAGGCGTCTCCGAGATCCACTGTGCCTTGCCGGTCGCCGTCAGCAGCGCCTGCGCCGCGCCGATCGCTCCGTCGGCGGACTTGAGCTCGGTGCGGAACTGCAGCAGGCCCTGCTCGCGCATGCGTTGATTCCAGCTGTTGGCGCTGACTTCCAGCAGCGCATCGCTCGCCTTCGGCTCGGGCACCAGCACCGAGAGCGCCGCCGGAACACCGTCACAGACCGTCACGCGCGCAAGCAGTCCGTTGCCGGTGCGCACGAGCACGCGCTCCACGGAACCGAGCACAAGGCTCGCCGGCTGGCCCGCGTCAGCGGGCGCGGCGGCACAAGCCCAGTTCTCGCGGGCAAGGTGCATGCGCAGCACGGCCAGCACATCGGCACCGCCGGTGGACTCGGCGAAGAACAGGTTCATGCGCACGCGGCTGAGCTCTCCATCGGAACGGCGACTGCCATCGAGCTCGATTTCGACGGTGCCGCCACCGACCAGCACATTGCCGCGCAGTTGGATCTGCACGGTCTCGGCGGCTCGGGCGGGCAGTACGGCCAGGCTCCAGAGGAGCACGAGGAAGAAAAGGTGGCGCATGAGCGGTTGGACGGGGATCTTAACTCGGTCTTCCCCGCGCACTCCCTCAAACAAGCCGGAGGGAGCTGGTTACCCCGCATGGACTCGAACCATGGCTAACAGGACCAAAACCTGTTGTGCTACCGATTACACCACGGGGTAGTCCGGCTTGTGAGGGCGCAGAGAATAGCGTCTGGCCTCCGCTCGGTCAACCCTATCGGCGCTCCAGCCGCCGCCGCACCAGATCCAGCGCCGTCTGCGCCGCAAATTCCCGGATCAGATCCCGGCCGCGCACGGTGAAACGGCGTTCTTCGCTCTGCACCACCCCATCGAGCACCGTGGCGAAGCAGACCATCCCGACAGGCTTTGCGGCGCTGCCGCCATCCGGCCCGGCGATGCCCGTGATCGCCACCGCCAAACGCGCTTGTGCCCGCCGGGCGGCCCCCAGCGCCATGGACTCGGCCACCGCGCAGCTGACCGCGCCGTGCTGTGCCAAGAGGCCCGGCGGCACGCCCAGCTCCTCGGTCTTGGCGGCATTGGAGTAGGTCACGAAGCCCTTGGCGAAGACCGCGCTGACGCCGGGGATGCCGGTGAGCTTGGCCGCGACGAGCCCGCCCGTGCACGATTCCGCCACGCTGAATCCGATGCGCTGCGGCAGCAGCCGCTCGAACAGGGCCTGGGCCAGATCGGAGCTGGAGGAGGAGAAGATGTGGCTCGCAAAGCGCACTTCGAACTCCTCGCAGCGTGTCGCCAGCCGCGCGTGCGCGTCGGCTCCGCGCGCCACCAGCACGGCGCTCAGCACCCCGGCCTTGGCCGTGACACCCAGACGCGGGTTCTCACTGCGATCCATCCACGCGCCGCATTGATCGGCGAAGCTCGACTCGGGCAGGCCGAACAGGAAGTAGCTGCGCGTGAGCCGCGTGACATCAAGTTCCAGACGCTCACTCAGCAGCCCGCGCAGCTCGCCCTGCCAGATCGCTTCGAGCTCGCGCGGCGGCCCCGGCAGGGCCGCGACCTGCGCGCGCCCGATGCGCATCAGAAACCCTGCGGCCGTCCCGATCGGGTTGGCCAGCCGCACCGCTCCCAGCGGAAACAGCGCCTGCCGGCGGTTGGACTGCGCGAACGCGCGGCCGCGGCTCTCGAACCAGCGCTGGATGCCGAGCGCGATCTCCTCGTCGTGCTCCAGCTCCACACCCGCCGCACGCGCCAGAGCATGGCGCGTGACGTCATCGAGCGTAGGCCCCAGCCCGCCGGTGACCAGCACCAGATCCACTTCGCGCGCGCACAGCTGCACCAGCTGCGCCAGCCCGTCCTCATCGTCGCCGAGCACATGCATGCGCTCGACTTCGATGCCCAGCTCCAGCAGCGCGCGCGCCAGCCAGCCCGAGTTGGTGTCCTGCGTGCGGCCCTCGATCAGCTCATCGCCCGTGGCGATCAGCCAGGCCTTGCGCGGCGCCGCACCGCCCGCGCTCACGGGCGATCCGTCCGCGGTTTCTGCCGCGGTTTGGCGGTGAGCTTCGCGACGATGATGCCCACCTCGTAGAGCACCACCATCGGGGCGGTCATCATCACCTGACTGACCCAGTCGGGGCCCGGCGTGATCACCGCCGCGACGAGCAGCGCGCCGATCAGGAAGTGCCCCCGATACTTGCCGTAGGTGGACGGCTCGATCAGACCCATCCGCGAAGCGAAGATCATCAGGATCGGCAGCTGAAACACGGCTCCCATCGCCAGACACAGCGTCGTCAGGAAGCTCGTGTACTTCTCCAGCTGGATGATCGGCATCACCGTCTCCCGCGGCAGCGCCGTGACGAGGTAGTACATGCCGGTCGGGATCAGCAGGAAGAAGCAGAACAGCACGCCGGCGATGAATAGCAGCACCGAAGCCGGGAAGTACTTGAGTATGGCGCGCTTCTCGTGCCGGTAGAGACCGGCTCCCACGAACTGCCAGATCTGCCACAGCACGAAGGGCGATCCGAAGAAGAACGCGAAGTACAGCGAGTTGTTGAGCACGAAGAAGAAGCTCTCTCCGATGCCGAACATCGCCGGCTGCTCATTCATCGGCGAGCGCAGGCGGTTGTCGGCCGGATCGTCGCTGAGGAAGTAATCGCTGCGCAGCTTGGTGTTCTCTGGGCGGGCGAGCTCCGCGTTGTAGCGCTCGATCAGCTCCTGATTGACCTGCACCGCGGACTGACGGTACGGCCAGAGCATCCAGTTGGCGATCTCCACCTGGAAATACCAGGCTCCGAGAAAACAGAACAGCAGCGCCAGCACGCTGCGGAACAGGCGCACACGCAGCTCCTCGAGGTGCTGTCCGAGCGTCATGCGGCCGTCTTCCGGCTCTTGCGTGGCGGTGCTGCTCATCGACGGATGTTCAAGGGGCCCACAATCTCGATCCGGACATTCTCACCGCGCGCGCGGAGGAAGAAAAGCTGCGGGCGGCCGGACTTTCTCGTCCGACCGCCCGCAAAAATTCATCCGTTCCTGATCGAATCAGAACGAGAAGTACTGACGGAGGTCCTTCAGCAGAACCACCTGCACGCCCTGAGCCATCGCGTCCTTGTAGACAGGCAGATCCGAGGGCTGCATCGGCGACTCCAGCGGAGTGCCGTTCTCGTCGGTGTACATCTCGCTGCCGACGATGAGGAAGTCCGTCGACTTGTCGAGCTTCTTCTGAACCGACACGCCCATGCCGGCCAAGACGGCCTCCAGCTGGGTCTGGTTCATGTTGGCACCGCTGAAGCGGCCGATCAGGATCGCCGCACGCTCGCCCTTGGGGTCGAACAGCGGGTTGTAGACCACGTCACCGTTGACGGGCGCGTCGAGCGGGTCCTTCTGGTCGAAGAAGCGCACTTCGGCCATGTCGCCCTGGACGTTGGTGACTTCGCACCAGGCCTTGACGGTGTTCGAGCCGCTCTTGCCCGAGACCACGCGGAAGCGGGTGCCGGCCGAGAGGCGCGAGGTCGAGCCGATGTTGATCCAGCCCAGATCGAGGTTCTTCGAAACGGCGAGGATCTTGCCGTCGGCACGCTCAGGCTCCTTGAGGAACGGGTTGAGCTTGCGACCCTGCTCGTCCATGCGGGCTTGCAGCGCCATCTTCTCGGAATCGAAGCTGGCAGCGGCCACCGCCATCTCCTGCTCCAGAGAGCGGACCTTGCTGTCGCGGTCCTTGAAGTTCTCCTTGGCTTCGCCCAGCTGGCGCTCCAGATCGGTGATCTGGTCCTTGGCGCGGTTCTCCGCGTCCTGAGCCTGGCTGCGCAGTTCGTTCTTTTCCTTCTCGGCAGCCGAGATGGCTTCGTTCATGCGCGCCGAGATCTGGTTCTTCTCGTTCTGCGCGGACTCGACCTGGCCCTGCAGGGCGGTGGCGCGCTCGTTGGCGGCCTGGTTGGCGTTGATCGCGCTCTTGACCAGCGCCTCAAAGTCCTTGCCGTCCCCGCCGGGGATGGCCTTGCCGGCATCGGCGATGGCCTTCTGAGCCGCATCGAGGCTGCTCATCGAAGCGCTGGACTCGTCGTAGAAGCCCAGCACCTTCGAGAGGGCCAGAATGTTCTCGGTACGCGTCTTGTTCTCGGCCTCGAGCGTCGCGATGCGCTCATTCTTGGCCTTCAGGTCCTCTTGGGCCTGCGTCGCGACCTGGTTGGTGAGGAAGAACATCACGAGAGCGATCAGGAAGGCGACGATGAGGCCGACCAACCAGATCACGCTTACCTTCGCGGCTCCGCGCTGGGATCGCTGGATCATGAGGGATAGTGGGGAGAGGGGGGGATGGGGACCGCCGAAGGGCAGCCCGGGTGCGGATGCCGAACGCCCTTGCCCGTGACGACGGGCCAGACCGATCGGGGCGCATGGTTTACCCCATGCGCCGCCCGAGGGCAAGAGAGGGCAGGAGGAACTGCTTGGCTCTGGATCGGATGTCCGGCCTGCGCACGCGCCAACCACTGGAACCTCTGGAACCCTGGGGCGCCCTACCCTACCCTGCTCGGGCGCTCCGGTTTCCACCCGACCGGCCATCTTCGCCCCATGCCCCTGCCGCCTCCCCCCCTCGTGATCGGCGTCCTGGGCGGGATCGCCTCCGGCAAGTCCTGGGTGGCGCAGCGCCTGTGCGGGCCCGCAGGGGTCCTGATCGACGCCGACGCGATCGCCCGCGCCGTGCTCCACAGCCCACAGGTCCGTTCCGAGCTGCGCCAGGCCTTCGGTCCCTCCATCGAGACGCCCGCCGGGGAGCTTGACCGCGAGGCGCTCGCCGCCCGGGTCTTTTCCGACCGCAGCGCCAAGGAACGACTTGAGTCCTTTACCCACCCCCGGATCCGTGCAAGGATACGCGCGCGCTTGGAGGAAGCTCGGGCCGCCCGCGTGCCGCGGATCGTGCTCGATGTGCCCTTGCTGCTCGAAAACGAGGCCAGCCACGGACTCACCGAGCAGTGCCACGAGCTGGTCTTCGTCGATTCCGATCCCGCCCAACGCGAGGCCCGCGCCATCGCCACCCGCGGCTGGAAACCCGGCGAGGTCGCCCGCCGCGAGGCTCTGCAACTGCCTCTCGAAGCCAAGCGCGCGCGCGCGAAGCACTGCATCGCCAACTTCGGCGACCTTGCAGCCCTCGCACGCGCCACCGATCAGTGCAGCGCGCAAATGAACGCGCCCGCCCGCACGCAAACCGATCCCCACTGACCCCATACCGCACCCGACCCTGCCGCACTCCATGGGACCGCCGAACACGCAGCAACCGCAGCAGCACCAGCACGACAAGAACAAGCGCTTCAACAAGTGGAAGAAGTTCCACAAGGGCGGTGGTGGCGGTGGCGGCGGCCAGCACCAGGGAAACAAGGGCTTCCGCCGCACCCAGCAGATGCAGCAGGCCGAGGTGGTCGTCTTCGACTTCAACACCTTCCCTGCCGACCTCGATGAGGCGCAGCTCGCCGAGCTCGAGGCCGCGCTGCAGCCCGAGAAGCGCGCCAGATCCAAGTCCGAGGAGGAACTCGAGCCGCTCGAGCACTCCGAACTGCAGGCGAGGAACCTCTCCGACCTCTTCGAGGTCGCCGAGGAGGAAGGCGTCGAGCTCGCCAACGCGCGCACCCGCCGCGATGTGATCTTCGAGATCACCGCCAAGCGCCTCAAGGAGCGCACCCCGGTCATCGCCGAAGGCGTCGTGGCCCAGCAGGCGAGCCACCACATGCTGCGCTCCAAGCGCTACGACTACATGCCGGCCCTCGACGACATCGTCGTGCCGCCCTCCATCGTCCAGAAGTACGCGCTCCTGCCCGGCATGACCGTGCGCGGCTTCCTGCGCGCCCCGCGCGAGAACGAGAAGCACTTCGCCCTCGTCGAGATCACCGAGATCGACCACCACGATCCGGAAGAGGCCAAGACCCGCGCCCCCTTCCGCGAGCTCGTGCCGCTCTACCCCGAGCAGCGCATCATCCTCGAGGGCACGGCCGACAACCCGCTCGAGATGCGCATCGTCGACCTGATCACCCCCATCGGCCGCGGCCAGCGCGGCCTGATCGTGGCGCCGCCGCGCACGGGCAAGACGGTCCTGCTCCAGATGCTGGCCAAGTCGATCCTCAAGAACGCCACCGACTGCCACCTCATCGTGCTGCTCGTCGACGAGCGTCCCGAGGACGTGACCGACTTCGAGCGCATGCTGCCCGAAG
>SYGM01000147.1 GCA_005799545.1 Planctomycetia bacterium
AAGGTCAGGCCGTCGCAGACCTCGATCGACGCGGTCGGTCTGCGTGGAGAAGCGGCGCATGCAACGCAGACATTGCAGGCGCGGCACCGAGCGCTCATCGCATTTGCGCCTGTAGCTGCCGCGCCGGCGCCAGGTGAACGGTCGTGTGCGGTCGCAGTCGGGGTAGGGACAGTCTTGCGGAGTGGCTAGCGGTGTAACAGCGGGCATCGGGAACGGGTCTCCTTCCATCCCCGGGGACGTTCCCCCGCACTACCCTCGCGCTGAAATCCGCTTTTCCGAATCGAAATCGAGTCCAGACCTCTGGAGCAGTTCAGTCCAAGGTCAGCGCTTTCTCCATCGCCTCCAACTCCACACCACCAATCAACCCATCCACCACCCGCTTCCAACTCTCCTCATCCCCCAGCCGGACCCCGGCCGCGGCCAGCAACCACTCCGGCGGTACCGCATCCACCCCCGCCTCGCGCGCTTGCGCGCACAGCGCCGACAGCTTCTCGATCCCGATCCGGCTGACCAGCAGATACCCGAACGCATACAGCAACTGGTTCTGCTTCGGATCCCGGATGCTGTGGTAGCTGCGCTCGTCAAACCTCAGCATGCTCACCACCGAAGGCATCTCCTCCCGGTCGATGTTGACCCTCAGCGTGATGGTCTCCATCCGCCCCGTCGCGCGATCCGTCCGCGTCACCGAAAGCCCGGGACCGAGCCATGATGCAAGCAGGACCGCATGCGACATCCGGCGCTGCGCACCCGTTGCCGGATCAAGCTGCTCGGCGACGAGATCACACAGCCCCTCCTCCACGATCATCGGCAAGGGGAGCCATTCATCGCCCAGAAGGTAGTGCGTGAACTCGTGCGCGAGGATCCAGCGATACTGCTGCGGGTCGGAACCCAGTTGCACCTCGATCCAACTCTCCCGACGCTGGCGCAGATCCCCCTTCCAGCGATTGGCCCCCGCAGAGTAGCGCCCGCTCTGGCGGCGAACGCGCAGTTCCAGCGGGCGCAGGGGCAGCATGTGCGGCGACTGTGCGACCTTGGGGTAGAGCTCCTGTGCAAGCGCGAGGAGCGCCGCGGCATCTTCCTGCTGCTCGGCGCGCACGAGAATCGTCCGATCCTGTGCGGTGTACTCCAGAGGCTGCGGCATTCCCGCACAGGCAGCGAGCAGCAACGCCGAAAGGCTGACCAGCAATGCACGCTTCATGCAACCAGATTCGCAGGATTGCCCGCGATGAACGCGACGATATTCGCGCAGGTCACACGCCCACGCTCCACGAGTGCCTCCTCCGTTCGGAAGCCCAGATGCGGCAGCAGAATCACATTCGCAAGCTCGTGGAACGGAGGGTCGCCGGCGTGAGGTTCACGCGAGTAGACATCCAGCGCAGCACCGCCGATCGACTGCCCGCGCAAGGCCTCGAAGAGCGCCCGCTCATCCACCAGCGCGCCGCGCGCCACATTGACAAGCCACGCGTCCGACCCGAGCCGCGCCAGCTCCGCCGCCCCGACGATCCCGCGGGTTGATCCGTTGAGCGCCAGATGCAACGAGACAACCCCGCTGGCGGCGCACACCTCGGTAATCGACGGGAGATAGCGCCCCCCGGCCTGCACGAAGGCCTCGCGCGGAGTACGGGACCAGCCCAGGAGTTTCACGCCGAAGGGCCGCAGGAGCTCAACGACCCGCATCCCGATGCGTCCGGTTCCGACGATGCCAACCGTCTTCCCCGCCAGCTCGCGGCCGACGGAGGGACTCCACATGCCGCGACGCATGTCTTCATGTGAGCGCGGAAGACCGCGCAGTGCTGCGAGCATCAGCGTCAGCGCCAGTTCCGCCGTCGCTTCCGTTGCATACTCCGGGACATTCGCAACACGGATCGAGCGACCTCGGCACGCCTCGAGGTCGACCGAGTCAAAGCCCGTGAACGCGACCGCCACCAGACGCAGCCGCGCAAAGCGCGCGAGCACGCCCGCATCGACGCGCCGTGTGACCGTGATGAGAACTTCGGCATCGCCGCATGCCGAATCCTCCGGCGTGCAGACCTGAAGCCCGGCCGCCTCCAGCCATTGCTTCATGCGGGCATCCGGAGACTCCCACAGGACCACGGTGCGCGCCTGCGTTTCCGGATTCACGGCATGCACCCGGCTGTTTCTGCCCTCGCAGCCTTTTCCGACATCATCGCAATCACCATCCCGCAACCTCCGGTCGCGCCAGGAACACCTCATCCGCAAAGCGCGCGTCCCGCTCTCCGCGCAGCATTCTCTTCAGCACGAGATCGAACAACAGCGGATGATAGGCCTGCAGCTCCTCCAGCAGCGGCACATCCTCGGAGCGCAACAGTCCCGCCGCCTGCAGCGCATCGAGATTCGTCATCACGCGGATGGCGGGCAGCGGCCAGTCGGATCCGTTGACAAGCCGGCCATGCCATTCGCTGCGGCGCAAAAGCTCGTGCAGAACCCGCGCATCGCGATTGCGGAACGTGACCGCCGACAAGTCGCCCCACAGACTGCCCCTGCGCGTGCCATCGTTAGCACCATCCGCCAGCCATTGCTCATCCATCATGCGAGCAAACAGCTCAAAACTGCTGCGCCGCACGCGGACGCCATCTTTTGCCGGCGCATCCAGATCCAGGGACTCACCCAGACTGGCGCAGTGCGCGACGATCACGCGCGCGCCGGCCTGCAGAGCCGTGCGCAGCCGCAGCGGATTGCCGTACTCCTGCCGTTCACCGGCATCCACGGCCTGCTCTTCGCCTGCGTGGGTCAGCAATGTCATGTCCAGCCGCGCCAGCTCGGCGTAGAACGGCAGGCAGCGCGCATCGGCGGGATCAATTCCCATGCTGTTCGGCAACCACTTCACCACGCGCACACCGCGCGCATGGGCGCTGCGCAGCACTTCGAGCGCATCCGTGCGATACGGATGGATCGAGACGGCGCTGAGACAGCGCTGCGGCGCCGCTTTGCTGTACCGCTCAACCCAATCAAGCGGCACGAAGAACTCGCTGCGCGCGGCATCGACGCTGCCATCCGGCAGATGTGCCCGGTCGAAGGCGAGCAGCAAGACACGGCCTGGATACTGAGGATGCTCGACGAGCCGCAGCAGTCGCTCGGCGAACTGTGCATCCGATTCCTCCAGCGTCTGCACACCGCCGGCGCGCATGTAGGCGAGCGTTTGGATGCGCTTCCACGGATGCGCCCAGCTCAGGTGCTCCGGCGAGAGCTCGCAGCCGCTCCCGCTCGTTCCCATTCCTGCGAGATGCGCGTGGTGATCGAGCACGCGATCGCGATCTAGTCCCGCCAATGCGCGATCAACCAGTTCCTGAGTCTGCGGCGAGAGGACATGCCCAGCGATCAGCGCCCGCGGAACACTCGGCCCGAGCGCGCGCTCCCAGACGAGCGGAATCCCGGCCCCAAGGCCCGCCATCAGGCCCAGGACGGAGAGTGCGATCCAACCACCGCGCCTCAAGGGAACCACTCCCGACGCCGCGCATCGACTTCCTGCTGCAGTCGCGCTCTTCCCGTGGCAACCTGCTGCGCCTGCTCCAGTGCGGCGCGCACGCCCGCCGAATCGGCTTGCGAACGCGCCCGGGCACCGATCCGCAGCCAAACGCGCACCAGCCCTGCGCGTGCACTCTCGGACTCGGGCTTGAGCCGCAGCGCAAGCTGATAGCCATCGCGCGCCGGCTCCAGTTGATTCTGCGCCTCCATTAGCGCCGCACGGTTGGCATGCGCACCCGCCAGCAGCGGATCGAGCTCCAGCGCCTGATCAAGGCACTCCAGAGCGGCTGCGTGCCCTCCCGCCATCAGGTGCGCGGCACCGAGATGACTCCACGCATAGGCACGCGTCGGAACCAGATCCACTCCCTGCTCCAGCAGGGGCAGCGCGGCCGCGATTTCGCCCTTGCGCAGTCGCAGCGCACCGAGGTTGATGCACACATCGGGATTCTCCGGCTCCAGCGTGCGCGCGGCCTCCAGCTCTGCGATCGCGGAATCGAGCTCGCCGCGCTCCGCCAGCGCGATGCCCAGTTGCACATGCGCGGGCACATTGCGTTGCGTCACGCTCAGCGCATGGCGAGCCATGCTCTCGGTGTCGCGCCAGGTCGCCAGCTGCGTACGGGTGGCATGGGCTGAGAGCCCCAGCAGCACCAGTGCGAGGCCGAGCGCTGCGGCTCGCGCGCCGCCCGTCTTCAGAACGCCGCGCGCCACGACCCAGCGATCCAGCGAAAGCCCGACGGCCAGCAGCAGTCCGATGCTCGGCAGATAACTGAAACGATCCGCCCAGGCCTGCGCACCCACCTGCACGATCCCGATCACGGGCACCAGCGTGCCAAGGAACCACAGCCCACCCACCGTGATCCAGGGAGCATCCCGCCGCATGCGCAGCAGGAACCACACCAGCAGCGCAAGCATCACCGCGCGCAGGGCCACGCCATGGGCGCTCCACTCCGGTTGCGGATAATGAAACGCGAGACCGCTCGGCCGGATCTGCGCCGCGAGATACCAGCGGTACGCATCCAGAGCGACCGCCATGCGCTCGCCGAGAGGACGAGCGCCGAGGCCCTGCATCGCTCCGTAGTCGGCCTGCGCCAGCACCGTCAGCGCCGCACTGCCCGCACTCAGGCCGAAGGCCAGCGCGAGCGCAACCCACACGGCTGCGGTGCGCTCCCCCAGCCGGATCAGCGGCCAGATCTCCAGGAGCACCAGAAGACAGGGCAGAGTGACGAACATCGGCTTGCACAGCAGGCTCGCCGCCAGACACAGCATCGCGAGCGCCAGCTGCGGGATCGGCCGCCGAATCCCCTGCCGCCGCCCCTGAACCCACAGACACATGGACGACAAGCCGAACAGGCTCGCCAGCAGATCCTTGCGCTCCGCGATCCACGCCACGGGCTCCACGCGCAGCGGGTGCAGCGCGAACAGCAGCGCAGCGATCAGCGCCACGGCGCGGCCCATGCCCAGCAGGCGGAACAGCAGCAGGACCAGGCCCGCATTGAGCGCGTGCAAGATGGCGTTGTGCAGCAGATGCCCGGCGGGATCGAGCCCGAACAGCTCCACATCCAGCATGTGCGACATCCAGGTCAGCGGGTGGTAGTTGGCAGCCTGAAAGTCGCCCCAGGCCCAGCGCAGGCCCTCCGCCGTCAGGCCGGCCCGCACCTGCGCATTGCCCGTCAGGTAGACATCGGTGTCGTAGTCGACGAAGGCGTGTGTGCGCAGCGGCCAGTACACCGCCAGTACGGTTGCCAGCACGAGCGGCAGCGCCCACCACGGCAGGCACTCCGCTCGGTCGCCGGACTCGCCCTGCTCCCTCGAGGCACTCATGTCAGCTGCTGAGTCTAGCTTGCGCCGCACGCGGAGCGCTTGCCAAGCTGTAGACGTCTGAAGAACCAGCGCCTCTCCCTGTTCGACGCGACGATGATGGTCATGGGCGGCATCATCGGCGTCGGCATCTTCTTCACGCCGGCGCGCGTGGCCGCACAGGTCGATGCGCCGGGAATGTTCCTGTCGCTGTGGGCGCTCGGCGGCCTCGTCGCGCTGTGCGGGGCCTTCACCTTTGCGGAGCTTGCCGGCAGCATCCCCAAGGAGGGCGGCTGGTACGCGTTCCTGCGCGAGGGCTGCGGCCGCTTTCCGGCCTTCCTGTTCGCGTGGGTGATCCTCTGCGTCACCTCGACGGGCTCGATCGCGGTGATGATGGACTTCCTTACGGCCACGCTTGCGCAATTGTTCCCCGGCGTGGGCGCCACCGGCAGCCTCGGACGACTGGCGCTGGGCGCCGGTGTGATCCTGAGCATCACGACGCTGGCGCTGTTCGGTGTGCGCGCCGGGGCGCTGTTTCAGAACGCCTGCATGCTCGCCAAGCTCGCGGCGCTGTCGGTGCTGGGACTTGCGGCGCTCGCGGTGGGTTTCGGCGGGGAGACGCTGTCCGCGCCCGGCGATGCCGTCGTCATGGAGAAGAGTCTCCCGAGCGCGATGCTCGCCGTGCTGTTCTCCGTGGGCGGCTGGCAGATGGTGTGCTACGTGGCACCGCTGGTGAAGGAGCCCGAGCGCAATCTGCCGCGCGCGATCACGCTGGGAGTGATCGGCATCACGCTGGTCTATCTCGCGGTGAACTTCGCGTTCCTGTGGGCCTTCGGTCTGGAAGGCCTGTCGGGCAATTCCGGATTCGCCGCAGAGCTCGCGACGCAGACACTCGGCCCGGCCGGCTCGAAGCTGCTGCTGGCGGCGATGGTCGTGTCCGCGCTGGGAATCACGGTGGTCAACATCCTCGCCACGCCGTGGATGTACGTCGCGATGGCCAAGGAAGGCCTGTTCTTCCGCCGCTTCGCCGATCTCTCGCCGCACAGCGGCGCTCCGACGCTGGCGCTGCTGCTGCAGGCGGGCATCTGCCTCGCGTACTGGTTCTCGGGCCAGGCCGGGATCCTCGTGGATGCCGTCGTGTTCGTGGAGTGGTTCTTCCACGGACTGGTCGCGCTGGCGCTGCTGCGCCTGCGGAGCACGCGCACCGACCTCGCGCGACCCTTCGCCAGCCCGCTCTATCCGCTCGCGCCGCTGGTGTACCTGCTGGTGGCGCTGGGCGTGGTGGGCGGGAACCTCGCGCAGGCCAACTGGCCGACCATCGGCATCGGGCTGGCGGTGCTGCTCCTCGGCGCGCTGATCTACAAACCATGGCAGCAGTGGATCGCCCGGCGCTCGGCATGAAATGCACGCGCGTCAGCGGGGTTGAGGCCGCCGGCGGAGCCACGGGCACGCTGATCGTGATCGATGTGCTGCGCGCCTTCACAACGGCGGCCTGCGCCTTCGACCGCGGTGCTGTCGGCATCGAGCTGGTCTCCACGCCCGAAGAGGCGCTCGCTCGCCGCGCCGAGGATCCCGCGCGGCTGCTCGTCGGCGAGCACATGGGACGCAAGCTGGAGGGCTTTGACTTCGGCAACTCGCCTGTGGAGCTGCACGCCGCCGAGTTGCGTGGCCGAGAGCTCGTGATGCGCTCCACCGCCGGCACGCAGGGCGTCGTGCGAGGCATCCACGCGCGTCACATCCTGCTCGGCAGTCTGGTCGTCGCCAGCGCCACTGCGGCGCTCGCCCGCCGGCTGGGCGAGCCGGTCACGATCCTCGCCAGCGGCTCCCCGTCCGGACCGGGCGAGGAAGACGAGGCCTGCGCAGAGCTGCTGGAGGCGCTGATCGAGGGCCGCGAGCCCGACCGTGCGCGCTGTCTATCGCGGGTGCTCTCCTCGCGGGCGGCGGCCAAGGCACTCGATCCGCAGGTCGCATGGATCACACCCGCGGATCTGGGAGCTGCGCTCGCGCTCGACCGCTTCGATTTCGCCATGCAGGTGGAGCGGGTGGGTGGGCGCTGGCTGGCAGAGAAAGCCGTGTCGCCGAAAGAGTGAGCGCCGCACGGCCCTGGGGCCGCGCGGCGCTGGGGAGGAGCCCGCTGCCCCCCCGGACAGGAGCTCCTCGCGATGAGCCATCCTCCAGGAGGTGGCTGGTGGATGGAGCCGCAGAGCTCGGCGAGACCGAACGGGCGGGGGGATTTTTTTCACAAAGCGCGCGCGAATTCCGTCGTGAGCCGCCGTCCTTGAAGTTGCCGGGGGAGTTCCTCCCGGCAACTCAAGAGGAGGAAAGACAGCATGTTTCGATGGATCATCCCCGGCGCTGCGGCTGCCGGGCTGGCGCTGGCCGGCTGCCAGTCCCTGTCCCGGGCTCAGGCCGATCTCTCACGGGCCACGTTTCCCGGCATCGCCAAGGTCGATGTCGGCAAGGCTGAAATCGACTGGCTGGCCCTGCGCGGGTCGATCAGCCGGCTCAGCGTCACCACGGTACGCGGTCCGCTGAAGTCGGCATCCCTGACCCTGTTCGAAGACATCAACGGCAACGGGCTCGTGGACTTCGGGGAGGAGGTCAAGAGCTACACCACCAGCGAGAGCGGTGAGGGGCTGTTGCTCACCGATGTGACGTTGAGCGCCTCGGAACTGGCAGGCCGGCGCCCGGACAAGCTACAGGTGCTGTTCTCCGTCATCGACGGCGACGGCAAGTCCCATGTTCATTCCACCAGCATCTGAGGAGTTACACACATGAAACTCACCCCGTCTCTGCTCGTGTTCGGTTCGCTCACGCTTGGCTGCGCAGCCTGGGCCATCGCCGCGCCCTCGGGCAGCACCGTCGCGGATCAGGAGCTGCGCAAATGGACCGGACGCACCTTCAACAGCGTCCATGCGATCGAGGTGCAGACATTGATCGATGAACGCCAGCTTGGTCCGGTCTGGGTGCGCTTTGCCCCGCTGAGTCCGGCGAGCATCCTGGCGCTGCAGTCCAGCGTCGCCCCCTCGTCCCTGCAGTGCACCCCGCTGCCGGTGACGAGCGCCGAAGTCGAAGTGGATCTGCTGCAGGACGGCCTGCCGGCACGCGTCTACACGGCCACGGTGCCTTCCGGTCAGTCGCAGGCCTTGGTGCCCGTGCCCCCGCCGAACGGCGGTTGGCTGGGACAGCCCATGAAGATCGCGCGTCGCGCGTACTCCAACGGCTTGCTCGTGTTCGAGGACGAAGTGGTGGCGAGCTTCCGCTGAGTCCCGTGGCGCCATCGGTGGATGCCGGGGGGGCTTCCACCGGTGGCGTGTCTTGGCGGCCACGATCCGCTTCAGGAGCGGAACGAATCCTGATCGAGCGAGGGTTCACGATTGGCCGCGAGGCCCAGAGCCAGGCCCAGCGCGAGCATGGTCGACATCATCGAACTGCCCCCTGTCGAGAACAGGGGCAGCGGAATGCCCGTCAGCGGCACAAGCCCCAGATTGACGCAGGTGTGGATCAAGAGGTGCGCACCGAAGTACAAGCCGACTCCGGCCACGAAGAGGCGTGAGAAACGGTCCCGCAGACCGCTGGCACTTCCAAGGATGGAGACCACCAACAGCGTGTAAAGGCCCAAAGCCAGCAGAATACCGACGAAGCCGATCTCCTCGCCGATGACGGCAAATATGGAGTCGCAGTCGCGCTCGGGCAGGTGCCCGGCCGTGTTGGCGACCCCTTCGCCCATGCCCTGCCCGACCCAACCGCCGTTTCCGATCGCAACGCGCGCGTGGTAGCTGTGGAAGGCCGGACCGCTCTTGGCTGCGATGACATCCGAGGCCGAGTAGCTCTCCAGCCAGGTGCGGATGCGCTGCAGTTGGTAGTCGTGCACGCCGAATTGGAAGTGCCAGACAAGGAACGCAAGCACGGCCGCCGCGCCCAGAAAGCGCAGCAGCACTCCGGCCCGCGCTCCCGCGATGTACAGCATGCCCAGCGTCACCGGCACCAGCGACAGAGCGGTGCCAAGGTCGGGCTGCTTGACGACCAGGGCCATGGGCAGGAGCGCCACCGCGATCGGCGGCAGCCAGTCACGCGGCTTTTCCAGTCGATTTCTGTAGAGCACGCGCGCCAGCATCAGGATCACGCCGATCTTCGCCAGCTCGCTCGGTTGCAGATCAAAGCCCCCCGGCAGCGCGATCCAGCGCCGCGCTCCGTTGCGGCTGTCGCCGATCAGCGGAACCAGCACGAGCAGCAGCAGGGTGCCGCCGTAGACCAGCCACGCGTTGCGTGCCAGCCAGCGCGCGCGCAGGCTGAGTCCGACGATCAGAAACGGCAGGGCGACGAGCGCCTTCAGCACATGCTTGCCGAAATCGACGTCGTTGCGCTCGTAGAGCAGGTCAGACTCCCCCATCGCTCGCACAAAGCCCAGCCCCAGAACGAACAGCAGCCCCGCCAGCAGCAGCACATGCCAGTCGAGCGCTCCCCAGCGCACCTGTCGCAGGGACAGCACGGGCTCGATCAGTCGGCGCAGGCGCATCAGCGCGGCTCCTCCGCGACCAGCTTGCGGACAGCGGCGGTCTTGAGGAACTGCGCGGCCAGATAGACCGCCGTGTGACTGGCGGTTTTGGAAACATCGTGCAGGTAGACCACCAGCACGTAGCGCGGCTGCTCCTCGGGGAAGAACCCAGCCACCCACGTGTGCTTGCGCAACTTGCCTGCGGCCATGTCCGCGCGATCCTCGGGTGCAAGCTCAGGCGAATCCACAAAGCGGGCCCAGTCGGCGCTGCCGGTCTTGCAGGCAAAGCGGAAACCCAGCGAGGCCGCGTCCAGACCCTTGTCGTACGCAGTGCCACCCGGCTCGTTGACCACGGCATCGAGCGCCTCAAGCACCGTCCGCCGTGCTCGCTCATCACACTCCAGCGGGCGCGCGGACTTGGGAACGTCGACGCGATCGATGCTGCGCACAAGGCACATTTGCGGCAGTTCGCCGCTCACCAGCCCCGCCATCGCCCGCGCCAGCTGCATCGGACTCGCTTCCATGCGTCCAAGCCCGTTGGCAAAACGCATCGCGGAGGCGCGATCCTCCAGATCCTCCGGGAGCGCATCGGCACGTGACAGACGTGCATTCTCCATCAGACCGCTGCGACCCTGCAGTCCCAGATGGCGCACGCCGGTCGGCTCACCGAAGCCGAAATGCGCCGCGGCGGCGACGAGCTGCTCGGGCGTGTAGAGTTCCTCAGCGAGATGCGCGAAGTACGCATTGCAGCTGCGGGCCAGCGCCGAACGCAGCGGCAGTTCACCGTGCGCGGCCCCGTGGCAGTGCATCGTCTTCCAGCCGGCCCCGCCATCGGGGAGCGGAACACAGGCAAAGCGCCGCTCGGGATCCAGACCCAGCTTCGCCAGCGCGAACGCCGCGATGAACGGCTTGAAGCTGGAGCCTGGCGGATTGAAGGTCGGACGCGTCAGCGTGCGCTCGCGGACATGGGCCCGTTCGCGGCTGCGGCCGGGACTGGGAGTCCCGCCGCCTTGTCCGGGCTCCGAGGCGGCGACGAGCACCTCACCATCGAGTCGCGCCAGCACGATCGCGCCCACCGGGTCGCGCGCCCAAAGCGGATCGCTCCCGGGTCCAGCGGGCAGCTGCGGACGCTGCAGACTTTCCTCCGCAGCACGCTGCAGCTCGACGTCGAGCGTGAGCACGAGCTCGGAACCATCCTGAGGCGCCCGTTCCAGCTGCAGGCCGTCAAGACGCTCCTCCTCGGCCAGTGAGAAGGTCTCCGCGTAGCCGTGCTGACCGCGCAGCTCCGGATCAAAGTAGGCCTCGATTCCCGTGCCTCCGATCCATTCCTCGCTGCCGAGGAGCTGGCCGGAGAGCGTGCGCAGCTCCTCCTCCTCGGCGTCGCTGCGCACCAGCATGGAGCGCAGCTCCGCCTGCCGCGCGCGCAGTTGCCCCTGCGCCAGCAGGTCGACCAGCGTGGGACGACGCAAATCGCCGATCAGGCTGGCCGCGAGCGGCCGGCCGGCATCATTGAGTGCCCGATGAATGCGCTGCGTGGTCGCTTCCAGCTCAAAGCCCGCGTACAGGCTCTGATGACGCGACACCAGCCGCACCAGCTCCCAACTCGGGCGCTCGCAGGCCAGCATCGACCGCGTGCTGAGATCCTTTGCCAGATAGCGCTCCGCGGCTTCGGCGCGCGAGAGCCGATTGGCATCCAGTTCGAGCGAGTGGCGCGGCGCGTGCGTGCCTAGTGCGCGCTCAAGTGCCGCGGCGATGCGATCCTGAAAGCGCGCTTCCACGCCGCGCGCCCACCACAGGAGCTCCCGTCGCGCGGCGAGTTCGTCGACCCGTCGTGCACGCTCGAAGAGCTGACGCCAGCGCTCTCCGGCCTCGACCGGGCCCGCGGGCGGCTGCCACACGTCGGTGCGCGCCGCGCGATCCACGTCCGGATGGCGACTGAGATCACAGGCCGCGCCCAGCACGCCCCAGCGATCCGTGCTGGCCCGCGCAAGCTCGCGCAGGGCTTCATCACGGAAGACCAGCGTGCCCGACTCAAACTGCGGCGCGTCCGCTCCCTCGGGAATCTGCAGCAGCGTCGGCAGCTCCGTCGCGATCAGCACGTCATCGAGTTCGAGCCAGGAAGGCGCGCGCCCATCCTTGCCGCGCTGCACCGAGCGCGGTGCGGTCCACAGCAACGCCAGTTCACTCAGCAGGGCGTCCGCGCGCCGCTCGGCGATTTCCTCGAGCTCGGCGCGCACGAGCACGCGCGGGAGCAGAGTCTCCTCCAGCGCGCGTTCCCATGCTGCACGGCGGCTTGCCAGCCATGCGCGCCGCCGCGCGTCGTCCCAGCGCAGCGCACGTCCGATCCAGGCCGTGTCGATCCAGCGCTCCAGGGTGCGCGTCTCCAGCCGACCCGGATCGAATCCGCAGGCTTCGACGAACAGCGCATCCGCAGTCTGGTCCTCGATCGCACTGCGCGCGCGCTCGAGATCCTCGAGCAGGCGATCGAGCGCACCGCCGGTGGAAACACCGGGTGCTCCCGCGCTCCCGCCTTTTGTGCGGCCGGCCTTGGCGGGAGCGCGCGCCGATCCGTCCCGCTCCAACAGCTCCGCAAGTTGCGCCAGCTCATCGCGCGTGCGGCTCAGGCGTTCCTCCAGTTCGGCCAGCAGCAAATCGGGGTTGCTGCCTCGCGCGCGCGCCGCCAGCTCCAGCAGCGAGCGCTGCCAATCGGGCGATTCCGGTTCCGGCTGGAAGATGCGCCGGCTGCGCACCGGCAGGTTCAGCAGTTCTGCGGCGTAGAATCGCAGCTCCGAAGCGCGTCGTTCACGCAGCGCTTCGCGTGCTTCGCCGGAGCTGAGCTCGGCATCCAGCGTACCTGGCAGGCTCTTGCCTCTTGCAAACTCACGCAGCGCATGCGGGCTCAGCGCCACCAGCTCGATCGCCCACGGGCGCAGGTGGACAAGCGTTTCGGGCAAGCCGACCGCCCGCATTTCCAGCGAGGAACGCGCATGCGCCAGCTGGGCCAGCGGATTGCCCCGCCGGAACTCGCGGTAGCGGAAGGTGAGCTGCCAGTGATCCTCGTCTTCCGCGATCACGGCACCGCGGGCATCGAGAATGCGGCCGCGATGACTGGGGATGCGCTCGGATCCGTGCACCATGTCAATCGCTTCCGAAGCCCAGATCTCATGCTCGAGTACCTGCACCTGAAAGGCGCGCGCCAGCACGATGCCTACGAGCAGCACGAAGACGACAACCAGCGGACCGATGCGACGCTGCGCAACCATCTCACCACTTCCTGCTCACCAGCGGTGAGAGTCCCGGCAGACGGGGCACGATCCAGCACGCCAGCGCTGCGAGCAGCGCAGAGCTCAGGGCCACCTGAGCCCAGGCTGCAGATGCAGGTCCCGCGACGCTGCCGGCCTGCGCCCAATAGGCGCGCGCTGCGGCAGCAAGCCATCCGAAACCGCTCACCGCGAACACCAACGCGAACATCATCAGGCTGGCGTACAGCGGAGCACTGACTTCGAGGAACGCGCGCACGCTGAGCACCAGCAGCACGGCACCGAGCAGCCCCGCGCCCGCGACGATCCAGCCTTCGCCCGTGAAGCTGGCCCGCACAAACGCCGCCAGCAGCGCGGCCAGGGCGGCTTCGCGCTCTTCCATGCGCGCGGCCAGCGAGATCAGCAGCACAAGGCACAGATCGGGCATCCAGCGTCCGCCCAGCGCGCTCTGCGCGAGCAAAGCCAGCAGCAGCCACACGAACAGCGCGAGCCAGTGCTGCGGTCGCGCACGCCTCATGAGCCGGACTCCTGCTGCCTTGGACGCCACACATCCACTTCGACCGTGCCAGCAACCCAGGCGGGTCGTGTGATCACAAGCAACTGCTCCGTGCGGCTCGCGGAAAGCTCCGTACTGCCGATGCGCAAGCCCGCAGGCACCCAGCGATCGCCCGAACCGGTGTAGAGATCAACGCGACGATTCCGGCGCAGCGCAACCTGACGCAGCGCTTCCACGCCAGGCTGCCACTCCAGCTCGAGACGGCCCGTGGCGCGATCAAAGCTGCGCGAGTGGAGCAGCCCCAGATGCAAAGGCGCATCCTCGCCGCCGAAATCGGCCAGCACCAGCACGGACGATCCAGGATCCTCCAGCAGGCGCACATCGCTCACGAGCCACTCGGTCTGCTCGAGCCGGCCCAGGTAATGCCCTCGCGCGGCGACGCAGGCTCCGCTCGACAGTCCCTGGCGCGTGCCGGCGTGCAATCGGCGCGTTTCACGCCAGAAACAAGGGGTTGCAGCCAGCGCGAGGCGCGCCGCGAACCAACCGGCACGCTCCAGCGGGTCGTGCACGAGCAGGTCGGCCGCACTGGCCGTGCTCCGCGGCGCGAGAATGAGCACTTGTCCCAGCCCGCCGCGGTAGTCGATCACCGGGGCAACTGACCAGCCTTCGCGGCCGCCGTGCGGCCGCGGCACCAGCGTTCCGATCGTATACCCGTTGGCAAGCACGGCAGCGCCGGACATCGGATCCGCGCGCTCGCCCACGCGCACGGTGTCGCCGGGCACCAGCTCGCCCTGCTGGGCATGCACGGCCAGCTGGCGCGTGCGGGCGCCGTCGCGCGACGGCGAGCACAGCCCACCGAGGATCAGTACAGCGCTCTGAGTGCGCGCTTCGACGCGTGCGTCTTCGCGGGTGATCAATTCGATGCGCGCTTCGCCGGGCATGAGCGCGGTTCCAGCCCGTCCGACCTCGATCACGCGCCCCACATAGGTCGATCCCGCCACGACAGGCAATCCGACCTGCACGGGTGCGGCGGCTGCATGACGCACGATCAATCGATCCTCACCCGCAGCCCCTCGATCGATGATTTCCGCGTGGATCAGGTTGCGCTCCTGCACCAACGAGGGATCCTCAGGCACCACGCTGGCCTGCTCGCGCTGCAACAGCTGACGCGCGGACTGCGCCAGCGCCTGTTCGTCCTCTGAGCCGGCCTGCGCAGTGCGCGGGAGGTTGAGCGGCGCCGCCAGAGCGCTGACCAGCCGCATCGGCACGCTCAGCCATTCCGCTGCGCGCTCGATCGGCGTCACAGGCCGAAGAGAGAGCGCCAGCAAGGCCATCCACAAGATGACAAGCGTGTTGCGGCTCATGAGTCCCCACCGCGCGGGCGCGCATCCCGCTCATTCCCCGCGCGTGGGAAGAGCTTACGAACCGTCTTCCTCGGATGCCAAGACGCGCGAGAAGACTTCGAGTTTGTCGAGGAACACACCGGTTCCGCGTGCCACCGCCGTCAGCGGATCATCCGCCACCCGTGCCGGCACACCCAGGCGATCCGAGATCGTGTTGGCGATGCCGTACAGCAGCGCGCCGCCGCCGCAGATCGTGACTCCCGAATCGCACAGGTCCGCGGCGATTTCCGGCGGAGCTTCCTCCAGCACGCCCCGGATGGCCTCGCAGATCTGAAGCACCGGAGCGCCCAGCGCCTCGCGGATCTCGATCGAAGTCACGGTCGTCTTGCGCGGCAGGCCGGTGACGCTGTCGCGTCCCTTGACCTCCATCGAAAGCTCCTGCTCCATCGGCCAGGCCGAGCCGATCGTCAGCTTGATGCGCTCCGCCGACTGCTCGCCGATCATCAGGTTGTGCTGACGGCGCAGATGGTTGATGATCGCCTCGTCCAGTTCGTCACCCGCAACGCGCAGCGAGGTCGACTTGACCATGCCGCCCAGAGCGAGCACGGCGATTTCCGTCGTGCCGCCGCCGATGTCCACAATCAGCGAGCCGCGCGCTTCCACGACCGGCAGTCCGATGCCGATGCCGGCAGCCATGGGCTCATCGATCAGGAACACGCGCCGCGCACCGGCGCGCTCGGCGGAGTGGATCACGGCGCGGCGCTCGACGGCGGTGATGCCGACCGGCACGGCGATCACGACCTGCGGCTTCACGCTCTTGCGGCCCTCGTGCACCTTCATGATGAAGTAGCGCAGCATCTTCTCGGTGACATCGAAGTCCGCGATCACGCCATTGCGCATCGGACGGATGGCCTCGATGTTGCCGGGCGTTCGGCCGAGCATCGCCTTGGCTGCGTTGCCAACCGCCATGCCATCGAGCAGCACCTCACCGGTGTCCTTGCGCACGGCCACCACGGAGGGCTCGTTGAGGATGATCCCGCGGCCTCGCACGGAGACCAGCGTGTTGGCCGTGCCCAAGTCGATGCCCATGTCGATCGAGAAACGACCGAGGGCCCATTCCAGCGGCTTGAACACCATGTCAGCCTCGTTCCGCAGTCCTGCGCGTAAGGGGAGAGAAAGAAGTCACTGTGATGGGCCGGAGTGTAGCGACACTCTGCGCTCGATCAAGCGAGCAACTCGGACCTCATGCGCTCGGCAAGGAAGCCGCATTCTTGATTCCCAAAGCAGCGACCCCGCTCCAAGTGGAACGGGGTCGCGCATGACCGTCGAAGACGGTGCTTGGATCAGGGCTTGAAGAACATCCCCTCGCCACACTGGGTGCCGAGGAAGTTGTCCGTCATCAGGATCGCGGCGATCAGCATGATCGTCGAGAAGATCAGCAGGGTCTCGGCGAGACCGACGCTGGAGCTGCTGCCGGCAGCTTCGCCACCTTCGGGCTTGGCGGCGGCACGAGCCGAGCGCGCGGGCTTCTCAGCTGCGGGCTTGGCGGCGGGAGTACGGCGGGTTGCCATGGTGAGTGTGCTCCTTCGAAGAGATCAGAGACGGGTGGCGGCGCCGTCACCCTGACGGATGGCCTCGCTGCCGTTCTTGCGAACCAGCACAGCCGAGCACATGTTCGGGTAGACGTACTCAACGCGGGCCTGACCCTTGTAGGTCGAGCCGTCGTAGATCTCGAAGGTGAAGCCGCGCTCGACACCGTCAGCCGAACCGCGGTTGATCGACACCAAGCCGGGCTGCGTGCCCATTTCGATGGCGAGGATCTTGCCCTCGATCAGCGGCATGGCCTTGACAGCGTCCAGCTTGAAGCCGGTGGCCTGAACCACGGTGTCCAGCTCGGTCTTGGTCTTGGTGAGCGCCTTCTCGGCGGTGGCCAGCTCGCGCTCCTTGGAGGCGATCTGGTTGGTGGCATCGTTGAACTTGCCTTCGAACTCGGCAGCCTTGGCTTCCGCGGCGGCTTGAGCCATCGCAGCTTCCTTGGCCTTGTTCTCGGCATCGTTCTTCTCAGCCAGCGCCTTCACGCGGTCTTCGTTGGCCTTCTTCGAGTCGCCCTGGATGCCTTCCAGAGTGTTCGAGAACTTCTGCAGCGAAGCCTCGAGGTTCGCCATGCGCTCGCCGTTGGCGTTGTTCTCGTTCTTCAGACGCGACACTTCGTTGTTGGCGGTGTCGAGGTCCTGCTGCAGGCGGCCAGCCTTGTCCGTGGCCTGGTTGAGGTCAGCGGCGAGCTTGGACTTTTCGGTGCCCAGATCGGCCTTGGCCTTCTCGTGAGCAGCCTTCTCCGCTTCGTACTGCTTCTTCCAGTTGTTGTTCGTGCTGACCGCGTTGGAGGCCCAGCCAACGAACGCGGCGGCCAGGATCAGGTTGACAGCGATGAGGATTTTGGCGATGGAGCTCATGGAGTTCCGTGGGGGTTCCGAGATGTTCGTTGGGGGGATTGAGGGGTGGTCGACCTTGCGGACAGGTGCAGACAGGTTTGCTGAGGTTGCCGTAAAGCCTTGTCTTTCAGGGGTTTAGGCTGCCCTAGCTTTCCGAACAGAGCGTGTGGGGAGGGAGTCTAGCGACCGCTCCGGCACGGGTCAAGCACCCACCGAGATGTTCTGGGACGGGAGGTTCTGATGTTGTGCCGTGACCGTGTGCGGCGCCGGGCAAGCTACCGCGGCCCCGTCCTTTGGTAACCGCTCCGTCGACGAGCAATCCCCCACAGCCCCAGCGGCAAGAGGAGCCAGCCCCAAAGCAGGTATGGCTCGGCGCGCACGAAGGGGGTCTTGGAGGCCGCAGCCCCCTCCGCCGGCACCGGAACTCGGGCCAGCAGGCTGCCCCGCACCATGCGGTCCTGCCCCCCCACCTCCAGGCGCTGAAGGATCTTGCCATCGGGCCCCACCACGGCCGTCACGCCCGAGTTGGTGACGCGCACGAAGGCCCGGGCCGTCTGTGCCGCCGCCACGCGGGTGAACGCCAGCATCTGGTCGTATTCAAAGGTGTCCTCGAACCAGGCCTCATTGCTCAGCAGCACGTGCAGGTCCAGCGCGCCGGAGCGCAGCGGCGCCGTGTACGGGTCGTCGTAGCTGTTGTCGAAGCAGACCGAGAGGCCCAGCCGCGCACGCTGGCCGTCTCCGTAGGCGAGCTCCACCACGCTGGTTTCCCCGCCCGCCACCAGGTCCGGGATGTAGCCTGCCACCGCGAAGGCGGTGTCGCGCACCCACTCGAAGCGCTCAAGTCCCGCCATCTGCTCCCCGCCGGGCACAGTATGGATCTTGAGGCCCTGTCCCGCGCGCTGGCCGGCGGCGTCGAACAGCACGGCGGCGTTGGAACGTCGGATCGCGCCTTCGTGCACCACGTACAGCTCGCTGCCGGTCAGGAAGGACGCGCCCGGCGGCAACAGCGGCGCGCGCCGGGAGCCCTTGCCGAACAGTTCGCCGGCGATCAGGTCGCGCTCGATCTCGCGCATGGTGAGCACCTGCGCGTGGCTTGGAAACTCGCTCCACGGCGGCGGCTGAATGCCGCGGGCATGGGCCTGCTCCAGTCCGCTCTCGACCATCGGCCATGGATAAAGCGTCTCGCCCCAGGCGACCAGATCGATGCGCTCGCCGCGCCGCTCCGCCAGCGCCGCAGCGGTCAGCCCGCGCATTTCATCCCACAGTTCACGGGCCGTCTCGCGCTGCATCTTGCGGCGCTGTTCGAAGGCAGGCTGGATCAGCAAGACGTTGGGTCCGGGCTGCGTCTGCGGCGGGGCCGTCAGCAGGCTTGCGCCGATGCACGCGCACAGCGGCAGCAGCAGCGCCGCAAGAGCCCCGAGTGTGCGTCGACGCTCCGCGAGGTCGATCAGGCCGCCGGCCAGCGCGGCGGCGGCGAACGACAGCCCGGCAACACCGAATACGCGCGTGGAGCCCAGCAGCAGCTCGCTGTCCGCCAGCACGTGCCCCACGCGCATCCAGCCAAAACCAAAGGGCGGCTCCAGATGGCTGCGCAGCACTTCCAGCGACACCCAGGCAGCCGGAAAGCACAAGGCAAGCGGGAGCTGCGGGCTCAGCCGGCGCAGCAGCACGCCCGTGCAGGCCGTGTAGAGTGCCGGCACCAGCGCGACGGCCAGCAGCGTGCCGACCCACACGATCGTGCTCCACCAGCAGATGGCCGAGAAGCCCAGCGCCGCGCACAGCCACTCGACCCAGAAGGCCTTGGGGCCGGGTTGGCGGGCGGCGTGCGCGTAAGGCACCAGCGCGAGGATCGCCAGCCAGAAGACCCCTTCCTCCGCAAGCACGCCCGGATTGGCGAGAAACAGCAGCAGCCAGGCGCTGCCGAGCACCAGCAGTCGCAGCCGCGCGCTCAACGCAGCCTCCGGAACGGCACCAGCGCGCCGGTTTCGGCCCGCGTGTCGGGCGCCACGACGGCCAGCGCATCCGCTCGCGTGATGCCGACGATGTCCGCCGAGGAACGCCAGCGCAGCGGCTCCAGCACGCTGACGCCGTCTTCGCCGCAGTGCACGCGCACGGGGTGATGCTGCTGGCGCGGATTGGCGGCCAGCGCAGCACCGCTCCAGCGTCCCAGAGGCAGCGTCTCCGACTGCCAGTGCACCGGATCCGCCCCCGAGAGCTTGGCCAGCGCCCGGCGCAGGAAGACCTCAAAGCCGACAAGACAGGAGACAGGGTTGCCGGGAAGTCCGAAAACAGGCTTGTTTCCGGCCATTCCGAACCACAGGGGCTTGCCGGGCTTGATGGCGATCTTGTGCAGCACCGGCCGCACGGAAAGACGCTCGAACGCGGCGCCGACCAGATCGTACTTGCCCATGCTGACGCCGCCGGTGGTCACCAGCGCATCGCCTTTTTCCAAGGCATGAGCGAACACGCGCTCCAGCTCGCGCGGGTCATCGCGCACGATGCCATGCGAGACGAGCTCGACGCCGGCGCCCTGCAGGGCGGCGCCGAGATAGAGCGTGTTGCCCTCGCGAATCTGTCCGGGGCCGGGGCGCTCATGCGCGCGCACCAGTTCATCGCCGGTCGTCGCCAGGTGCACGCAGGGCCGGCGCAGCACGGCGAGCGGTTCTTTCCCGACGGCGGCGAGCACGGAGAGATCCTCGGGACGCAGCACACGGCCGCGTGTCAGCACGCGCTCGCCGGTGCGCAGATCCTCTCCGCGCTGGCAGATATTGAGGCCGGGCCGGGGCGCGTCCTCGAGCAGCACATGGCCCGCCCCATCGGTCCGCGAGCGCTCGACCATGATGACCGCATCGCAGTCAGCGGGCACCTGCGAGCCGGTGTAGATCGCCACGCACTCGCCGGCGGCCACGCGCCCGGCAAAGGGCTCTCCGGCGCGGGCTTCGCCGACCTGACGCAGCCGGCGTGCGCCGCCGCTGGCCGCGAAATCGACGCTGCGGACCGCGAACCCGTCCATGGCGCTCTTTTCGAAGGGCGGCAAGTCCAGATCGGAGTGCGCGTCCTCGGCCAGCACCCGGCCGCAGGCTTGCGTAAGGGATACATGCTCGCGCGCCTCCAGCGGAGCGATGCACTCTAGAATGTCGGCAATAGCCTCGGCGGGCGTGCGCATGACGCGCAGCATAGCCACACACGCCCCCATCAGCCCACCCCTCTCCATGCCCCCCATCCAACTGCAGCGCGTCAGCGCTCTGATCCTGCTTGTCTGTCTGTCCGCCTGCTCCGGCGGCGACTCTGCCGGAGCGAGCGCCTCGGGCTCCGAGGAATCAAAGTCGCAGCTCAAGGCCCGCGAGGCAACGCGGGTGCGCGTCAGCAAGGTGGAGCAACGCGAGATGGTGCGGCGACTGGAGACCACGACGGTCGTGGAGTCCGACAAGGAGATCCGCCTGTTCCCGCGCGTCGCGGGGACCGTGCAGTCGCTGCACGCCGAGGAGGGCGATCGCGTCGAGCTGGGTGCGCTGCTGGCGCAGCTCGACGATCGCGATGCGCGCGCCAAGCTCGCCGAAGCACAGGTCGCGATGCGCGAGGCGCAGGACAACGCGCGCAAGCTGCAGCTGGGCATCGACGAAGCGCAGGCCCGCGTGCGCTCCACCCAGCTTTCAATGGAACAGAAGGGCCGCGAGTACGAGCGCAACGCGCGCGCCGAGGGTGTCGTTTCGGAGCTGGCGCTGGATCAACTGCGTCTGGCGCGTGACACCGCGCTGGGCGACCACGAATCGGCCAAGCTCGCGCTCGAGCGCGCCAAGCTGGAAGCGAATGCAGCAAGAACGGCGGAGGAACGCGCCAAGCTGGCGCTCGAGCGCGCGCAGCTGGAGCTGTCGTGGACCTCAGTCACAGCGCCCTTCTCCGGCGTGATCGCCAACCGCACGGTCAAAGCCGGCGATGCGGTCAGCTCCGCTGCTCCCCTGTTCGTGCTGACCGATCCCACCAGCCTGCGCGCCGTGTTCTATCGGCCGCAGCGCGAGCTGTCCTTCTTTCAGGGCGACGGCAAGGCCCTCGCCGCAATCGAGCTGTCCGCGCGCGCCGAGGCGCTGCCGAAGGCGCAGTTCGTGGGCCGCGTGCAGCTCGTTTCACCTTCCATCGATGCGCAGTCGGGCAACTTCCGCGTCACCGTGCGCCTGGAACCGCGCACGAGCGAGGATGCACGCACGCCGCTGCTGCCCGGCATGCTGGTGCGGCTTTCGATCGTCAACGAGCGTCATCCGCAGGCCCTGGTGGTCGAGAAGCGCGCGCTGCGCCGCGAGGGCGATCTAAGCCTGCTGTTCGTCGCCGATCAGGGTGTCGCGCGCCGCGTCGAGGTACGCGAGGGCTTCAGCGAGGACCTTGTGGTCGAAGTCATCCCGCTCGAGGGCTCGCGGCTTGCCGCGGGCGATTCCGTCGTCGTGGTCGGCAACCGCGACCTGGAAGACGGCATGGCGCTGGAACTCGAGTCGTCGGTCCAACGCTGAAGGCGCATGGATTCCGAACGCCAGCGCTCCGGATTTCTCGGCTTCGTGACCACGCGGCCGGTCGCGATCACGATGCTGATGATCGCGATCGGCGTGTTCGGCGCCGTCAGCTTCTCGAAGCTGCGGCTCGACCTGCTGCCGGAGATCAGCTACCCAACGCTGACGGTGCGCACCACTTATTCGGGCGCGGCGCCCGAGGATATCGAGGATCGCGTTTCCGAGCGCATTCAGGAGGCGCTCTCGACGCTGCCGCGCGTGGTCCGCACCACATCGCTCTCGCGAGCGGAGACGAGCGATGTGATGCTCGACTTCGAGTGGGGTACCGCGATGAGCTTCGCCGTGCAGGATGTGCGCGACCGGCTCGACAGCGTCGTGCTGCCGCGCGAAGCCTCGCGTCCGCTGATCCTGCGCTACGACCCCAACCTTGACCCGATCCTGCGCATCGCGGTGACACTTCCGGCCGCGCGCTCCAGCGGCAGCGAGCGCGACCTGATCCAGCTGCGCTGGCTCGCCGAGAAGCGCATCCAGCGCGAGCTGGAGACGATCCCTGGGATCGCGGCCGTGCAGGTGCGCGGCGGACTCGAGGAAGAGATCCGCATCCGGGTGGATCCGTTCAAACTCGCGGCGCAGGACATCGACCCCGCCGTGCTGGCCGCGCGACTGGGCGAAGAAAACCTGAATGCGTCCGGCGGACTGATCCGCGAAGGCTCGAGCGAGTTCCTCGTCCGCACGCTGAATGAGTTCGTCAGCATCGAGGAGATCGCCGACCTGGCGATCGTGCGGCGCGGCGAAGCGGTGATCCGCGTGCGCGATGTCGCCGAGGTCGAACGCACGCATGCCCGCCGTGAGCTAATCACGCGCCTCGATGACCGCGAGGCCGTCGAGATCGCGGTCTACCGCGAGGCGGGCGAGAACATCGTGGGCCTCGCCGAGCGCGTCAAGGAGCGGCTCTTCGGAACACCGGCGCAGCAGGAACTCGCCCGGCGCTTCGGAACCGACGGGGCCGCGCTGGGCTTCGGCGAGCGCGAACAGCTGACGCACCTGGCGCATGTGTTCCGCCGGGACGCGCGCTTCGAGCTGCTCTCGGATCAATCCACGTTCATCCGCTCCGCCATCGAGGACGTCCAGAGCTCGGCGGTGCTGGGCGCGCTGCTGGCGATGGCCGTGATCTGGTTTGCGCTGCGCCGCATCGGCCCGACGCTGATCATCGGCGTGTCGATCCCGCTTTCGGTGCTCGTGACCTTCGCGCCGATGTACCTCGGCGGTGTGACCCTCAACCTGATGTCGCTGGGCGGTCTGGCGCTGGGCATCGGCATGCTGGTGGACAACTCGATCGTCGTGCTCGAGGCGATCACGCAGCAGCGCGACAAAGGACTGTCGATGCTCGATGCGGCGCGGGAGGGCGCGCGCGAGGTCGCCGGCGCCATCAGCGGCTCCACGCTGACGACGGTGGCGGTCTTCGCACCGATCATCTTCGTGCACGGAATCGCGGGCCGGATTTTCGGCGATCAGGCCCTGACGGTCGTGACCTCCCTGCTCGTTTCGCTGCTCGTGGCCGTGATGTTCATCCCCATGCTGGCTTCCCGGCAGTTCAGGATCGCCGCTGCATCAACGGCGGCCACGGGCCCTGCCGCAGGCACGCAGGGCGAGGCGTCCGGGCCGGCGCGCTGGCTGGGCTTCGGACAGATCTGGAGCGTGCGGATCTTCGCGTGGCTGAGTCTGCTCATCGCCTGGATCCTGCGCGGCCTGGGCTTCCTGCTCGGCCGTCTGCTCGCGCCGCTGCACTGGCTGCACGACAAGGCCTACCATGCCGTGGAGCGCGGCTATGTCTCGCTGCTTGCGCGGGCACTGCGCGCGCCTTGGAAGATCGTCCTGATCGCCATCGGCGTCTCCGCGATCGCCCTGACCCGCGTCGGCTCACTCGGCCTGGACCTGCTGCCCGAAGTGCATCAGGGTGAGTTCACCGCGTGGGTCAGCCTCGACGTCGGCACACCTCTGGCGCGCACGGACGATGCCATGCGTCGTATCGAACGCGAGGTGCGCGGAATCGAGGGCGTCGAATTGACGGCGCTGACAGTCGGCGTGGAACCCGACACGCTCTCGCGCGAGATCGAAGGCAAGCACACCGCACGCCTGACCGTGCGCCTTAGAGGAGATCGAATCAACGAGGCGGAGGAAGAACGCGCGATTGTTGCCGTGCGCGCGGTCTTCGCCCGCGAGCCGCTGGTCCGCTCCGTCGACATCAAGCGCTCCACGCCGTTCGCACTCGAAGCTCCCGTGGAGGTCGAGGTGCTGGGTTATGACCTCGCGAGGATCGAGGCGGTCGCCGCCGAGGTGCAGCGCCGGATGTCCGCGGTCGAGGGCCTTTCGGATGTGCGCACGACATCCCGACCTGGCTTCCCCGAGGCTCGCATCCGGTTCGATCGTGACAAGGTGCTGGAGTACGGTCTGGACCTGCGAGCGGTCTCAACGCTGGTGCGCGATCAGGTGCTGGGGAATGTCAGCACGCGCTTCAACGAGGGCGATGACCGCATCGACGTGCGCGTGATCGGAGACGAAACCGTTCTAAGCTCGCTTGACCGCGTGCTCGACCTGGAGGTCAATCCCGCGGCCAGCAATCCTGTGCCGCTCTCGGCGATCGCCAGCGTGGAGACGCTGGCGGGACCGGCGGAGATCCGGCGCATCGGCAACACGCGCGCCGTGGTGGTCAGCGCGGAGAGCTCGGGCCTCGATCTGGGCAACATGGCCATGAAGATCGCAGCCGCACTCGAAGGCATGAAGACTCCGGATGACGTGCTGGTGCAGATCGGCGGCCAGAAGCGGGAAATGGAAGCCGCCCAGTCGTCGATGCGCTTTGCGCTGATCCTCGCGCTGTTCCTCGTCTATGCCGTGATGGCCTGTCTGTTCGAGTCGCTCGTGCAGCCGCTGATCGTGATGATCACGGTGCCGCTCGCCGCCGTTGGCGTGGTGTACACGCTGGACTGGTTCGACATCCCGCTTTCGGTGATCGTCTTCATCGGACTGATCCTGCTGGCAGGCATCGTGGTCAACAACGCAATCGTGCTGCTGGAGCGCACCAACCAACTCCGCGAGACGGGAATGAGCGTGCTCGCGGCTCAGGAAGAGACCTGCCGCACGCGACTGCGCCCGATCTACATGACCACGGCCACCACCGTGCTGGGTCTGCTGCCGATGACCGGCTGGCTCGGCGGAATTCCCGGACTCGCGGTGCTCGGCGCAGGCGAAGGAGCCGAGCTGCGTGAGCCGCTCGCCATCACCGTGATCGCCGGCCTTTCCGTCTCCACGCTGCTGACGCTGCTGGTGGTGCCCTGCCTTTATCAGATCGTCTACGGGAGGAAGCAGCGCTCATGAACGGCGGTTTCTTCGGCCTGCTCTCCCGCAAGCCCATCACGCTCTTCACGATCTGCCTGACGCTGATCGGCGTCGGACTCGTGGCCTGGGTGCGGATCCCGATCCAGATGATGCCCGACGGCATCAACGCGCCGGGCCTTCAGATCTTCGTGCAGAACACGGGCGCGAGCGCGCCCGAGAATGAGGAACAGGTCGCCCGCGTTCTGGAAGAAGAACTGCGCACGCTGATCGGCGTCGAGGACATCGACTCCAGCGTGCGGCAGGACGTCGTGATGATCTCGGTCGGTTTCCTGGCGGAGACGGACATGAATCTGGCGAAGGCCGAGGTGCGCGACCGCGTGGAGCGGGCGCGGCCGAAGCTGCCGAGCACCGTCTCGGAGATCGGCATCTGGTCCTGGAGCCAGAGCGATCTTCCGGTGATGTTCTTCGCCCTGATGCACCCGGGCGACTCGCCCCGCACGGACTTCCTGGTCAAGGAGGTCATCACCCGGCGACTCGAGGCCGTGGATGGCGTGGGCAAGGTCGAGGTCTGGGGCCTGCTCGATGACTCGCGCCGCATTCTGCTGGACGAGGACAAGGTACGGGCCGCGCAGCTCGATCTGGGCAAACTGATCCAGCGCCTCGGCGCCGACAACTTCGCGCTGCCGCTGGGCGAGGTCGAAGACGGCGGACGCCGCATCCTGCTGCGCTCGGACATGCGTTTTGCCTCCAAGGAGGAAATCGAGGCCTATCCGCTCGAGAACGGCCTGAAGCTCGGCGACATCGCCCATGTCGAGGATGTCAAGACGGTTCGCGATTCGCTGTTCCGGATCGACGGCAAGTACGCGTATTTCGGCGAGATCCGCAAGGACGGTCAGGCCAACGTCGTGGAAACCTGCCGTCGCCTGGAGCGCGAGCTGGCGGGTCTGAGCAACGCTCCGGAACTGACGGGCGAGTTCGAGTTCGTCCCCATCTTCAATCAAGGCGCCTTCATCGAGTCCTCGCTCGCGCAGCTCTCCGACACCGCCGTCGAGGGCGGATTGCTGGCGGTGGTCATCCTGATCGTTTTCCTTAGGCGCCTGCGATTGACCCTGCTGGTCGCCGCTTCGATTCCCCTCTCGGTACTGTTCACACTGGCCTGGCTCTACTTCAGCGGCGGAACGTTCAACATTCTGACGATGAGCGGCATCACCCTTGCATTGGGGATGCTGGTGGACAACGCGATCGTCGTGGTCGAGAACATCACGCGTCAGCGGGCCGGCGGCACCTCCCCGCGCGATGCAGCCGTGTTGGGCACGCGTGAAGTCGCGCTTGCGGTGACGCTCTCCACGCTGACGACGATCATCGTGTTCCTGCCCCTGATCTTCATGGGCGAGAATCCGATCCTGCGCATCATCCTCGCGGAGCTGGGTCTGCCGCTGTGTGTCTCGCTGGCCTTCAGCCTCGGCGTCAGCCTGCTGTTCCTGCCGATTGCTGCCGAACACTCGCTGGGAGCACGCGCACCGAGAGTTCAGCGCGCGATCGACGCCTTGCGGCCGGTCGTGGAATTGCCGGCGCGGGGCTTGGGCATGCTCGGCGGCATCTTCCGGGCATTGCTGCACGCGCTGGGCAGGCTGGTGCATCGCTGCGTGCGCGGCGCGCTCGCGGTGCTGACGCCCCTGCGCTGGGTGCTCGCGCTGCTGCTGCTGGCTTTGGCCGTGTGGATCTCATCCTCCTCCTTGCCCGGCGCGTTGCTGGAACATGAATTGGGCCCCTCCGGATTGGTGCTGCCGGGATTGAGCGTGGGCGCCACGCAGCTGCTGTGCGTGCTGAGCCTCTTGGTCGGCGGCTTCCTGATCCTGCGCTCCCTCAAGCGCTGGCGCTCAAGACCCGTCGAGTTCGCTCCGCTTGCCCCCCGAACAGCGCAGGAGCGACCGTCCGTGCTCGGCGCAGTGGAGGCCGGCAACCGCGCGCTGGTCGATTGGTCCATGAGACACAGGCTGCTCGCCGGAGCGCTGGCGCTGGCCTGCTTCCTCTCCATCCTGGTGCCGGCCGGCAATTCTCAGGCGGCGCCCTTCGGGCAGGACGAAAGCAAGACCCGTCTGGCCTTCAACGTTCAACTGGAGGACAACTTCACGCTGCCACAGGCCAGCGAAGAGATGGAGCGCTACGAGCGCTTCGTCGATGCGCGCAAGTCCGATTACGGCTTCAGCAGGGTCGCTGCTCGCTTCAACCGCAACGGCGGCCAGATCCGTCTGTTCTTTGATGCGCCGCAGAAACAGACGCATCTCGACCGCATCACGCGCGAGCTGCAGCGCGACCTGCCCCGCGTGGCGGGACACCGACTGAGATTCACGGATGATGAGCAGGGTTCGGGTGCGCGCATGCGGTCCGAGCTCACCTTCGCTCTGCAGGGGCCGGACTCCGAGGAGCTGCGGCGCTTCGTGCCGGCCGCGATCGCCTTGCTGGAGACGCTGCCGGGGCTCTCCAGCGTGGATGCACCGCGAGCCGAGGACCGCGAGCAGGTGCGTCTGGACTTTGACTCCGAGCTCGCGCAGAAACTCAACATCACGGCCCGCACAGCGCTGCAGAACGTCTCCTGGGCGCTGGGCGGGTTCCAGTTGCCGCCCTTCCAGGAGCGCGATCGCGAGCTGCCGCTGATCCTGGAGTACGACGACGAAGAGGTTCCCGGGCTCGACACGCTGCGCGAACTGCAGATCTTCAACGGCACGAGCATGGTCCCGCTGGGCTCGCTGGCCTCCGTGCAGTTCGGCAGCGGCCCGCAGACCATTCAACGGCACAACGGCATGGCGCAGGTGGCTCTGCGCGCCAAGCTGGTCAATCCCTCCGAAGCCACGGAGGTCTATCGACAGGGGGTCGCACTGCTTGGCTCACTGGATCTGCCCAGGGGCTATTCGGTGGCCAATGAAGACTCCGTGCTGTTCCGCGCCGCCGAGGAGTTCCAGTCGCTGCTGCTCGCCGGACTGCTGGGACTGGTGCTGACCTACATCATCATGGGGATCCTGTTCGAGTCGTTCCTCAAGCCCTTCGTGGTGCTGTTCACGATCCCCTTCGCCCTGCTGGGCGCGTACTGGACGCTGTATCTCGCCAACACGCCGATGGACTCCATGGGCCGCATCGGCCTGATCATCCTCGTCGGCGTGGTCGTCAACAACGGCATCGTGCTGATCGACCGCATCCACCAGCTGCGCGAGGAAGGCATGGAGCGCGCGCTGGCGGTCACGGAGGGCACTGCGCAGCGCGTCCGGCCGGTGCTGATGACGGCGCTCACGAGCGTGATCGGCCTGATTCCCATGGCACTCAGCGAACCGCCGGGCGAGGGCATCGATTATCGCTCGCTGGCCACCTGCGTGGCCGGCGGTCTGACCGTGTCGACGTTCTTCACGCTGTGGGTCATTCCGCTCGTCTACACCTGGATGGACGATCTCGCGACGCTCTCGGCGCGCGAGTTCTCGCGCGCCTTCCGGCCCCGCCCGGTCCCTACTGGACGAGCGGCTGCGGAAAGCTAGAATCCTCGGCCCGCACATCCTGTCCAATTGGCTCGCCGGTGCGAGCCCGTCGCTCCCTGAAGAACACGGTCATGGCCCTCGATCCCCGCCTCCAGCGCCAAGAGCGCACTCTGCTGCGCACGGCCCGCGTCGCCGCGGTGCTTTCGACCTATCACGAGGACCTGACCGGTGCGATGCTCGAGTCCGCTGTGGAAGAACTCGCCGCCAGCGGCGTCAACACGCGTTCGATGCGCATCGTCAAGGCTCCGGGCGCCTTCGAGATTCCCCTGCTGGCCCGTGCGCTGGCACGTCGCAAGGACATCGATGCCGTGCTGTGCTTCGGGTTGGTGCTCAAGGGCGAGACCACCCACGACCACTGGGTTTCCTCAGCCGCAGTGCACGGTCTGATGCAGGCGTCGCTGGAGACGAACAAGCCGATCCTGCTGGGCATCCTGACCTGCAACACTCTGGAACAGGCCCGCGCGCGCGCGCTGCCGCTCGCCAAGGGCGGCCGGCTCGACAAGGGCCGCGAAGTGGCCCGCGCCGCCATCGCCGCGCTGATCGCCCTCCGTCAGATCACTCCCGGCCGCAAGCCCGCCCGATCGACCAAGACCTGAGCGACAACCGTGAAGAAACGCACCAAAGCCCGCGAACTCGCGCTGCAGTACCTCTATCAACTCGATCTCTGCGGCCCCGAGCTCGCGCCGCGCGCGCTCGACTTTATCCACGGCGAGGAAGGCGACGACGAGACGCGCCGTTTCGCGATGCGCCTGATCGAGGGGATGCTCGACAATCGCGCGGAGATCGACCGCACGGTGCAGGCCGTGGCGCAGAACTGGAACCTCGCGCGCATGGCGGTCATCGACCGCAACGTGCTGCGGCTGGCGACATACGAGCTGCTGCACTGCCCGGACATCCCCCCCAAGGTCGCCATCAACGAGGCCATTGAGCTCGGCAAGCGCTACTCGACGCAGAACTCCGGCGCCTTCATCAACGGCATCCTCGACAAGATCATGAACCGCAAGCCGACGCTCTCCGCAGAGGCCGCGGCTCGCGATGCCGCGCTCGCGCAGCGCGCGCCCCAGCCAGAGGGCGAGAGCCCTGACAGGCCCGAGGGCGAGAGCCCAGGCAGGCCCGAGGGCGAAGAGACTCCTGACAGCCCGCGCTCGGCCCGCACCTGATGGGACTCTTCGACCGCCTCAAGGCGCGGCTGACGCGCACCCGCGAAGCGATCTCGGACGGGATCTCGGCGCTGTTCCGCGGCGGCAGACCGATCGACGATCAGCTGCTCGCGGAGCTGGAAGAGCTGCTCTACACGTCCGACATCGGGCCGCTGGCGGCCAGCCTCTGCGGCGAGCTGTCGCGTCTGCACAAACGCGGCGAGCTCAAGGGCGAGGAGGATGTGCGCACGCGCCTGCGCCAGATGCTGCTTGATCGGCTGGCGCAGGACACAACCGAGCCGGCGCTCGACAAGCACCCCACCGTGATCCTCGTCGTGGGCGTCAACGGTTCGGGCAAGACCACTTCCATCGCCAAGCTGGCCCATCGCTTCCAGCAGCGCGGCAAGCGCGTGCTGCTCGCCGCGGGCGACACGTTCCGCGCGGCGGCCGCCGACCAGCTCGAAATCTGGGCCCAGCGCAACGGCGCGGCGATCGTGCGCGGCAAACCGGGCGCGGATCCGGCTTCGGTTGCCTTCGAGGGCGTCGACAAGGCGCTCGCCGGCGGCGTCGATGTGCTGCTGATCGACACGGCGGGCCGACTGCACACGCAGAAGAACCTGATGGACGAGCTGCACAAGGTGCGGCGCGTGATCGAGAAGCGACTGCCCGGCGCCCCGCATGAAACGTGGCTCGTGCTCGATGGCACCAATGGCCAGAACGCGATCCAGCAGGCAAAATTGTTCACGGCCGCG
>SYGM01000148.1 GCA_005799545.1 Planctomycetia bacterium
CCTACCGCCGGCGCAGCTTCATCAGCAGGCGCAGGAACTCGATGTACATCCACACCAGTGTCACGAGCACGCCGAAGGCCGCATGCCACTCCAGCGCCTTGGGTGCGCCATCCCTCGCGCGGCCCTCGATGAACTCGAAATCGTGCACAAGATTGAGGGACGCGATCACGCAGATGAAGACTCCGACCCCGATCCCCAGCGGAGACGAGTCGTAGAGGAACTCAAAGCCGCCCATGCCGAAGAGCCGGAACAGCATGCTGGCGAGGTAGACCAGTCCGATGGCGACCGTCGAGACCGTCACGATCTTCATCACGATGCCGCCGCCGCGCACCAGTCCGCTGCGCCACAGCCCCAGCACGGCGACCGCGGCTCCGAATGTCAGCAGCAGTGCCGTGGAAGCGATGCCCGGATAGCTGGCGTTGGCGAAGGCCGAAATCGCTCCGAGGAACAGGCCTTCGGCTGCCGCGTACGGCGTTGCGAGGAAGGGCACACTGCGCGGGACAAAAGCCATGATCAGGCCGAGCACAAGCGTTGCGATGAGGCCGCCGATCATCCAGGGATACACGGCCTGCGGATCCACACCGCCGACGCGTGACCAGGTGATGCTGGCCGCGAGGCCAGCGACACCGCACAGGTAGGCGGTCTTGCCGATCACGCCGGCGACGGTCAGTTGACTGGTTCCGAAATTCTCGCGCGCGGCGCGCTCAAACGAGCCTTCGGTCAGAACGGGATTGCTCACTCTCAAGGCCATGTGTCTCTCCTTGGGCGTGAGTATACGGCCCGACCGCTCGACTCCGGTGATGAAAACACCGCCGCGACCGATCAAGAAGCACTGCCGATCCTCCCGGGCCCTGGTGAGGGAACACGCCAGCCCTGATCCGCACGATCACCGCACGATCACCGCACGATCACCGCACCATGACCGCGCTGGGCTGCGTGCGAGTTTAGGTTACGCAGCTCAAGCCCCGGCGGCTGCCCTTTGGATGGGCGCGGTGAATCACTCCGCCGTGGTGGGATCCATCGTCGTCACCACGCGCGAGATCTTGTTGGCGGGAAAGCCACCCTTGCTGGCGTGTTCGCGAACAGCCGCTTCGCTTGGCGCCACATAGACGAAGTAGATCTTGTCGCCCCTGACGTAACTCTGCACCCACTGCACCTCGGGACCCATTCCGCGCAAGATGCTGCAGGATTTCTGCGAAATCGCCTGAAGATCCTTCGCTGAGAGGTTGCCGGCGCCGGGAATTTCTCTTTCGATGACAAACTAAGGGATGGTGGGATCCTGGCAGACACCAGCCGAATGCTGCAGGAGGGGGCGCAGCGTTGCTGAAAAACCGCAACTCGTAGTAGTGTTCAACACATGAAGATTCTGCTGGTACTTAGCCTTCTGACCCTTGGCCTGATCACCGTTGGCTACGCGATGAGCACCCGTGCCTCGAACGCCGAGGCCGCTCCCCTGATCTGCGCCGAGGGCGCGTGCCTGAATCCCGAGCAATGCGGCGGACAGGATACGGTCTGCCCTGCCGGCCCGGAGTGCTTCACGCCCGAGCTGTGCGCCGACGAAGAGCGCGTCTGCCCGCGCTGACCCGCTTCGCGCTCCCGCCTCAGCCGAAGCAGAGGCGGTGCGTGAAGCGGCCGGGAAGGAAGGAGAGCGCGCCTGCGATCAGCAGCGCGCCGATGTACAGGCTCACCATCGCACGCTTGTGCCCTTGGATATCGCCGCGGCGCACGGTACGGAACGCGCTCCAGACGCCGTGCAGCGTCAGCGGCACGAACAGGTGCAGCAGTCCCAGACGCAGCGGCCCGAGTGCCAGCGTAGGACCGACATAGGCCGGCATGCCGATCGTCGACAGCGCCGTGATGAGCATCAGCCCGAGGTAGAGCTTGCCCAGCGCGCGATGGCGCGCGCCGCCCTTCTTTCCCAGCAACAGCCACGCGCCCAAGACCGTGGCGGGCAGCACTGTCGCCAGATGCAACTGCATCAGCCAAGGCGCATGCAGGAGTAGTTCCAGCTTCTCACCCATGGCGCAGCACTACGCAGCCGCGGGCCTGCTATTTCACGCCCGGTTGGCGCAGGATCTTCGCCATCGGCCGGCCCTTGGCGAGCTCGTCGATCAGCTTGTCGAGCCGACGCACCTCCAGCATCAGCGGATCTTCGATCTCCTCGATGCGCACGCCGCAGATGACACCCGTGACGAGCACACGCTGCGGGTGAAGTCTGGGCGCAGAGGCGAAGAACTGCTCGAAGTCGGTCTGTGCGGCGAGCTGCTTTTCGAGAGCTGCCTGCGTATAGCCCGTGAGCCAGCGGAAGATCTCATCCACCTCGGCCTGGGTGCGCCCCTTCTTCTCCACCTTGGCGAGATAGTGCGGGTATACGGATCCGACGGACAGGCTGTAGATGCGGTGCTTCGCCATGGGAGGAATCCGGCCCTTGATCCTAGCGGCAGGTTGCGCAGGCCCCCCCATCGCTCCCCACAGCCCTGCCGCCCCTCCCCCGCACCCGGACTTTCCCAATCCGAACAGGCGGCGCGCCGCGCCTGCGCTACACTCCCTGCGAGTCTGATCACCCCCTCCGCCCCGTGCGGCGCACCCCAAAACTGCAATCACCCATGATGCTCTCTTTCCTGCGTTCCCTCGCGACGATCGGCCTCCTCTGTTCCCCGCTGCTGGCGGGCGAGGGCTGGGTCGCCGACTACGACGAGGCGGTCAAGATCGCCAAGGCCGAGAAGAAGGACCTGTTCGTCGACTTCACCGGTTCCGACTGGTGCGGCTGGTGCAAGAAGCTCGACAAGGAGGTCTTCGTCCATGACGCCTTCAAGAACGAGATCACCAAGAACTTCGTGCTCGTCAGCCTCGACTTCCCGCGCGACGAGGCCATCAAGGCCAAGGTTCCCAACCCCAAGCGCAACAAGGAACTGCAGGAGCTGCACGGCGTGCAGGGCTTCCCCACGATCCTCTTGATCACGGCGGAGGGCGAAGTCTTCGGCCAGACGGGCTACCAGCAGGGCGGCCCCGAGAAGTACATGGAGCACATCAACCAGCTCACCACCTCCGGCAAGAAGGATCTCGCCGAGTCGAAGGTGCTCGTCGCGGCCTGGGAGAAGGCCTCCGACAAGGACAAGTGGGCCGCCTGGGACAAGATCGCCGCCGCGCTGGAGACCGCCAGCGCCGAGAGCATCCTCGCCAAGGCCTACCTGCCCGCCGTGCGCTCCGCGCTCGAGTCCGACAAGGACAACAAGCTCGGCAAGAAGCTGCGCGCCATCGAAGTGCTGATGAAGAGCGGCAACGCCAACGAGGAAGTCATCACGGCGGCGCTTGCGCTCGACCCCAAGAACGAGAAGGGCCTCAAGGAGCGCGCCGTGCGGGCACGCTTCGACACTCTGCAGAGCCTCGATGACGTCAAGGCCGCGGTCGCCGCGGCGGAAGAGCTGCTCGCGGGCGGCAAGCTGAAGGACTCGAAGATCGACTTCGACATCAACTTCATCTGCGCCTTCATGAACAAGCAGCACCTCAAGAACGATGAGGCCGCCAAGAAGTTCGCGACGCGCGCCAAGGAGATCGGCGGCGGCGATCCGCGCCAGATGGAGTTCCTCGACTCGATCCTGGCCGGCTGATTTCGGCCACGGCGCAAGCCAGCAAAGCAGCGGCCGCCCTCATCCGGCGGCCGCTGTCATTTTTGGGGCAATCCATCCAGCGGGCGCCGGCACCGCTGGGTCAGATGGCCCGCAGCGTGTAGCCTGCCCCAAGGAGATCATCGCTTGAATCCCATGCCCCCCATGCTGTGCCGAGTGCTGCTGAAGCTGCTCGCCGTTTGCCTGTGCACTTTGAGCCTGTGGGCCTCCGAAGAGGACACAAAGACGCTGCGCGTATTCCTCTTCATGGGCCAGTCGAACATGGTGGGCTCGCACTCGCGCGTCGAGGACATCCGGCTCTACCCGCCCTTTGCCGGCCTCGAACAGCCCCAGGCCGCCGTGCGCTACTCGTACTGCATCGGACGCGAGGACAAGGCCAAGTCCGACGGCTGGACCGAGCTGAAGCCGCTCGAGGGAGTCTTCGGGCCCGAGTTGAGCTTCGCGCGCAGCGTGACGCAGACCATCGCGGCTCCCATCGCGATCGTCAAGGTCGCCGCGGGCGGCACGACGCTCGGCGGTGACTGGAACCCCGATCAGCCGAGCGGCTTTGCGCTCTACCCGCTGGCGCTCGAGTGCGTGCGCAACGCACTCAAGGAGCTCGAACAGCGCGGTATCCCCTACCGGCTCGAGGGTTTCGTCTGGCACCAGGGCGAGAACGACATGTTCGAGGAGCCCTTCCGCAAGAGCTACGCCGCCAACCTGGCGCGCTTCATCGCCTGCTGGCGCCGCGATCTGGGGGCACCGGCCTTGCGCTTCCACATCGGCGAGCTTTGCACGAAGACCGTCTGGGGCATGGACAACCGCGCGCCGATGAACGCCATCGCGCTGGCGCAGCAGGCGGTCGCCGATGCCGATCCGCTCGTCGACTACGTGCCCACCTCGCACATCGGAGTCGAGATCGGCGGCGACGGAGGCCTGCACTACCACTACGGCACGCTGGGCCAGCTCGAGCACGGCGTCAACTACGCTCAAAGCTACCTGCGCGCCATCGGCCGATGGCAACCGCATGAGCGGCCGCTCGCCGCCTGGCCCTACGCCAAGGAGGAACCCGTGCGCCTCTATGTGCTCGCCGGACATCGCAACATGGAGGGCGAGTGCGCCTTCGTGCAGGAGCTGAAGTCACTCCCCGGCAAGGCGACGCTGGCGAACGATAACCCGCGCATCGCCTTTCGCTACAGCCTCGGCGGCGGAGCCAAGCTCAGCAACGGCTGGGAACCGCTCGGCCCGGCGGGCTGCTACGACACCTTCGGCCCCGAGCTCAGCTTTGGCAGTGCCCTCGCCGGCGCATCGAAGCAGCGCATCGCCATCGCCAAGTTCACGCACAGCGGCTCGCAGCTCGTCGACTGGACGCCCAAGGGCAGCGAAACGCCCGCACGCAATCTCTATCCCGAGTTCATCCGGTTCGTGAAGAGCTGCGTTGAGGAGCTTCAGGCCCGCGGACAGCGCGTCGAGCTCGCCGGCATCGTCTACCACCTCGGCGAGAACGACATGTCCTTCGGCCCGTACCGCCGCCGCGCGATCGGCGACCTCGCGCAACTGATCGCGCAGAGCCGCAAGGATCTGGCGCTGCCCGAGCTCTTGTGGTGGGTCAGCCAGCAGCCGCCGAGCGATTCGGACAAGCCAGGGGCGCACGATGTGACTGCGGAGCTGCGCGCGCTCGCTGCCGCGGATCCTCACCTGGTGCACCTGCCGGTCTTTGATCTCTCCGGACGGGAGCGCGAGCTTGTGATCACGACGCCGGGCATCGTGGAGCTCGGTGAGAGGCTCGCCGCATGCGTTCGCGAGCAGAAGGCGTCACCGCCCGCTCCCGCGCCGCGCTGAGCCGAAACGAAGGCCGCGTGCGCTCAGGTTGACAATTCAGGGCCTTGGTTTACGATTCTGGAGTATATGCGGGATGCGATTGACGATCTGATCGATGCCAACGGACGTGTGACGACCGGGGAGCTGGCCAAGGCACTCGGGGTCAGCCGGCAGGCCGCGCATCGGCAACTGGCGGCCGCGGTGGCTGCGGGTCGCCTCCGGGCGGAGGGTCAGGCCCGCGCCCGCCGTTATCTGCCCTCGACTCCCCGCTTCCGCTTCGACGCCGCGGGCTTGGGCGAGGACCGGGTGCTCGCCCATGTCCGCGCAGCGCTCGATGCCGGCTTTCGTTCGCTGTCCGACGCCGAGGATCGCCTGCTGTCCTACGTGTTCACCGAGATGGTCAACAACGCCATCGAACACGCACACGGACAACACGTGCACGTGAGTCTGGAGATCCGCGCCGAGTCGGTCGAACTGGTGGTCGGCGATGACGGAATCGGTGCCTTTGCCTCGGTGCAGAACGGGCGCGGCCTTGCCAGCCCGCTGGAAGCCGCCGCCGAAATCACCAAGGGCAAGGTCACCACGCTCCCCCGGCAGCATTCGGGCGAGGGCGTCTTCTTCAGCTCCAAAGCCGTCGACCACTTCGAGTTGTCAGCCAACGGCTTCGTGCTCGTGGTCGACAATTCCATCGACGACCTGACGATCCGCGCCGCACCCGAACATCCCGGCACCATCGTGCGCCTGCAATTCGCGCGGCCGCTCGTGCGCTCCCTGCAGGCCGTGTTCGCAGCCTGGACGGACGAGTACGAGTTCACCCGCACCCGCACGGTCGTGAAGCTGTTTGGTCTCGGCCGCGACTTCGTCTCGCGCTCCGAGGCGCGCCGCATCCTGCAGGGACTCGATTCCTTCCGCGAGATCGTCGTCGACTTTCAAGGCGTCGCCGGCATCGGTCAGGGCTTCGCCGACGAGGTGTTCCGCGTGTGGGCGCTGCAGCACCCGACCATTCGTCTCGTGCCAACCCAGATGGTCGACGAGGTGCGCTTCTTCGTCGAGCGGGCAGAGCGCGCGCGGCGGGCGGGCAGCCGATGAGCTGCCGACCGCAGCAATCGGCCCACTCTGCGCCTGACTCACGCAGCACCCGGCGCGCTGAGCGCGCAGACTGACGGCGCACGTCACTTGGGTCTTGGCTCTCGCGCCTCCATCACCAGCACCCAATCCTGAGGCGAGGGCACATTGGGCGTCTGCCAGCTGCCCGATGCCGTGCTCATCACTCCCTTGTCGAAACGGCGGCCCGCAGCCGGATCAAAGAAGAACACGGAGTACTGCAGATCCGGCACGAGGCCGTGCACTGTGATGCCGCTCCAATCGTAGATTCCGCGGCGCGGGATGTAGATCAGTCGCGTTCCGCCCGGCAAGCCCGCGGCGAAGCACCCCGGCGCCCACTCCGGATGCGACTCAAAGCGATGCCAAGGGTATTGCTCGAGCAGCGCCTTGCCCATGCCCAGCTGTCGCGAGCCCGGATACTGCAGGCCTTCCTTCCATGTCGTCCAGTCATAGGGCTGCCGATCCCATGCGCCCCAGTTGCCGTGATCGCCCTCCACACCCGCATGCCAGACGCCCGCGGCACCGTAGGTATGACCTGCCGCTCCGCTCAGCATGTTGCGCCAGAAGATCCGCCGCTGCACATCGCCGAAGCCCTGCTGCATGTGCCCCTCGTAGCAGGTCTCGCCGCACAGAACGGGCATGGCCGGCCGGTTTCGCACAGCGGCGCTCAGCAGCTCGAGCGTGCCATCCGCCACGGCTTCGCGCTCATCATGGTTGCCGCCGACCATGTCGTAGTCCACGAGCCGCGGATCCCCGGGATTGCCCTGCCAGCCGCGCATCGTGTGACAGCTCAAGGGCCGCGCGAAAGGGTCGATGCTGCGCAGATACGCAGCCACCTCTGCCCACGGTCCCTGCCCCCACTTGGTCTCGTCCGGGATTTCGCCGGCCAGAATCCACAACACCGGCGAGGCTGCGTAGCGCGCCACGAGATAACGCCAGTGGCGCTGCAGGCTCTGCACACCGAACTTCTCCATGCTGTTGCAATCCCCGCGGCCCCATGCTCCGACGATGGCCGGAGCAATACCCGCCTCCACGAGCTGAGCCAGACGCCAATCCGCGGCGTCGAAATAGGCGGGATTGACGACGCTCATGTCTTCGGCGAGATAAGGCAGCCCGCCTTCGTTCGCGAGGCTCGGCGCCAGGAAGTTCTCGTCGGGATAGGGCCCGCACACGATCTGCACCACATTGAAGCCCTTGGCCCTGCGATCCGCAGTCAGCTCCGCAAAGTCCTCCGCGGTCATTCGGCGGGAAAGACACTTCCACCAGGTATCGCCCAACCACAGGAAAGGCGTGCCATCGGCATGTTCGAAGTACGCCTGACCGGCGCGCGTCTGCACCGGACCATGCTTCCACAGGCGGTTTGCGCTCGTGCCCGGCAACACCTCGATGCGGCCCTCCACTCCGTGCAGCCCGCGATCGGCGGTCTGGCGACACTCCGTGCGCCAGCGGTGCGTGCCGACCTGGGGAGAGGCGTAGCGAAACTTCCAGCTCTGTCCGCCCGCCCAGTACGCGGGCACGCGCAGCTGCCGGCCATCGGGCCGCGTCACCAGAGCGTCCAACTCGAGTTCCAGAAACGGGTTCGAGTAGCTCTGCGACGAGTTCAGGGTGAACTCCGCGATCCGATTGGCTTCGACCCGCACGGCCTGCGCCCGTTCCGCGTCAACACGTTCTGCTTCTGCCTTTGCAGCCGGAACCTGCAGCGCTGGAAACGGAACAGCCGCTTGCACGCCCTGCGTCGATGCACCGCAGAGCAGCATCCACGCGCCGACAAACCACGAGCACAGCTGCATGCCTTTGCACTCCATGCGAACCATCCGCCCTACTTCGCCTCCTGACGCGTCACGATCGGTACATAGCCAACCTCGAAGCCCTTCGGCGGCGTCACGAGCACGCCCGCATCCAGCGCCGCGAGCCGGCCCGTCGTCGCACTCGGCAGATACGCGCGGTCCTTAGTCCAGTTCCGATGCAGCAGCTCGACGCGCTGCTGCATGCGTTCGCGCTCCTCGCTGGAGAGATCCGCATGCTGCAGGGCGGGCTGATCGCAGAAGCGATACCAGCTGTAGGTCACGACACTGCCATCGCCCAGCTCCGCGCGGAACGGCCCCGCCACCGGGCCGGGC
>SYGM01000149.1 GCA_005799545.1 Planctomycetia bacterium
AGCACCGGTTCCAGCAGCAGCAGCAGCGTCACCTCCAGGGCCTCGAGCTCGCGCACGGCCTTGGTCACCAGCAGATAGGCCAGCGCGATCTGAAACACGCCGATGTACACCAGCCAGGCCCAGCTGCCGGCACCGGCATCCGAAATCGTCGTCGGTCCGCTGGCGAAGGCCCAGCCGAGACAGGCGAGCGCCGCGATGGCATTGCCCGCCACGACCGCCTGCAGCGTCATGTCGCCGCTGCCGGTCTTGGCCAGCCAGCGAAAGCCCATCATCGAAAGCCCCCAGCCCACGCCGGAGATGAGACCGATCTGATTGCCAAGCTGCGGGTCGGGCGCCGTCGCGGAAGGTTGCGCTTCGTCGAAGAAGAAGCAGGCCAGCCCCGCCGCCATCGCCACGAAGAACCAGAGATCACGCAGCTTCCAGCGTTCCCCCAGCAGGAAAGGAGCCAGTATCAGCACATACAGCGGCGCGGTGGCCTGCAAAAAGATCGCGTTGGCCGAGGTTGTCAGCTTGTTGGCGACCACGAAGGTCGAGAGCGTCGCGGCGTAGATCACGCCGACCAGCCAGGCGCGCCCCGAAGGCCAGGTGCGCGCCAGCGGTACCAGCGCCAGAAAGGCCACGAGCGCGATGCTCGAGCGCAGGCCAGCCAGCTCGAAGCCGCGGAATTCGCAGGCCTTGATCGCCACACCGCCGGTTGAGAACAGCGCTGCGGCGCACAGGAGTTGGATGCGGGCCTTGGCCGAAGTCAGCATGCGGTGCCGGAGGATGCTAGCGTACGGAGCATGTGGAACCGAGCGCGCAGCTACCGCGATCTGTGCGAATGCGCGGCGCGCTTCGTCGAGGGGCGCTCACGCTCCTTCCCGGGTTGGGGAGCGCAGTTGCTCGACGCCGAGAGCAAGCCGCTCGTGCCGGTGCTGGCGCGCCTGTGCCGCGCCGGCCTGCTGACCACGGCCTCGCAGCCGGGCCGTGGCCCTGATGCGAGCGGCTATCAACAGCGAGCTTTCGTGGCCGGATTCCTGAGCCCGGCTGCACTGCAGGCACTCCGGAAGGCCGCGCCTGCACTGCGTTGCGCCGGAAAGCGCGCAGTGGCACTGTCACGCGATGCGCGCGGCGCACGCGTCATCGGCCGAGCCGGCACACACGCACAAGAATGCGACCTGTTCGCCGAACGCATCAGCGCATCGGCCCTGCGTCAGCTCGATGGCCGTTTGCATGTGACGATCTACGATCCGATCTGGGGCCGCGAGGGCTGGCTGTGGCAGCAGCTGGAGCGCTGGCTCAGCGCACGATCTGCGCCAGGCCGTAGACCTCGAGTTTTGCGCCGTCGAGCTCCAGCTGCCCCTTCGCAACCGTCACGCAGGCGCCCCCGACGACCCAGCTGACGAGCGTGTTGCGCTCCGACAGAGCGACCTCCAGCTTGCCCGCGCCGCGGATCGGCTCCATGCGCCAGCGGCCGGGCCAGCGGAAGAAACCGGCCGCCTGCTCCCAGCGATCCGCGCGCAGTTTCGCATCGCTCCACTCCACGGTCGCGGAGCGCGCCAGAAAGCCGGTGCGCGGCTTCAGCAGCGACTCCAGCTCGCCGCCCGTGGAGTGAAGCACCAGCAGCTCCGCCGACTCGCCGCGTCCGGCCAGCGCGTACAGTCCGTTCCACCCGTCACCGAACAGACCCGCATCGGGATCCGTGATCAGATTGAGCCCGGGCAGCAGCGTCACTTCGCGCAGAGCCTGCCCCTTGAACTCGCGCCGCTTCCACTTCAGCACCGCGGGACCTCCGGCGCGGGTGAACAGTCCCTTGGCGTTGCGCTGCTGCGAGCGCGACACGAGCGCGCCCGTCTGCAGCGTGGGATGCGCCTCGGAGCCCTGCAGCTGCCAGCCTTTTGCATCGTCGCCGCGGACGGTGTACTGCGGCGAGTCGCGCAAGGCGAGCGGCTCGGTCGGTGCCAGCTTGTACTCTCCGGCCCCCTGGAGCTCGATCCAGCCCTCTTTTTCCAGGTGCAGCGTGAACCACTGCTCGTTCTGAAGCCGCGCGCCGTCCTTCCCGCGGTTGAAGTCGGCCGCGAACAGCACCCGATGTCCTTCGGACTCGCCCACGAATACGAAGAAATCCGAGGCATAGGCCTGAGGGGCGGCGCGGCAGCGCTCCCACTCGGAACGATAGGTCTCCGATTCCGCACTCAACAGGGCCGACAGCAGCAGAGCCAGCATCGTCCCTAGGCTACGCAACCAAAGGGCCTGAAGTTGCACGACAGCCCGCCATTCCTACTCTATTCTCACACAGCCGCCGGCGGCAACGTACCCCCCCCCCATGCCGAACACGACCCGCCCCGATTCCCCCCTCGCGCTGTGGAGCGTGCGACTCTCGGCCCTGTGGCTCGCCACCGGCGCGCTGGCCAAGCTGTTCATCGGCACGCCGGCTTTCCTGCCCGAGTTCATCCGCAATCAAACGCCCTTCAGCCTCGATGTCACCTACATGCTGGTGATCGGCACAGAGCTGGCTTTGGTCGCGCTGGCCTTCCTGCGGCCGCGCAATGCCTGGTGGATGCTGGCCGGACTGTTCGTGTTCTTCGATTTCATCCTCACCACCCAGATCGCGGCAGGTGAGGAGTCCTGCGGATGCTTCGGCGGTCAGATCAAGGTCTCGCCCTGGCTGATGATGAGCATTGACTCCGCGCTGCTGCTGGCACTGCTCGCTTCGCGCCCCTGGACCACGCTGCAGGCCGTCGGAGCCGGGATGCCGGTGGTCGTCGCGGCGATGCTGGTGAGTTTCGTGGCTCCCGCGCTGTACCTGCGTGCGCAGCTCGCTCCGGCGCAGGCGCCCGAACCCGGTGCAGGCAATGCCGCCGCGCAGCCGGCGACGCCGCGCTGGATCGTCATGGATCCGGACAAGTGGGTCGGCCAGACGATTTACGACATCGCGCAGCTCACGCCCTGGGTCGAAGCGGAGAAGCTGCCCACCGACGGCGTGCTGATCTTCTGGCGTCAGGGCTGCTCGCACTGCGCGGAGCACCTGCGCGCGCTGGCGGGCATCGACAAGGGCGAGCAGCCGATCACGCTGGTGCAGATCCGCGATGACCTCAAGGACGGGCGTGCCGTGGACATCATGCCCGAGGGCGGCCATGTGCAGCACCTTGTTCTGCCGGAGAACCTGCAGGTGATGCTGCAGACACCGCATGAGCTGGAGCTCTCCGGTGGCCAGGTGACGCGTTCGCTCGATGAAAAGGCCGGTCGCGAGAAACTCGGACTGCCTGCGGAAAAGTGAGTTCCGGAGTTCAGCGGCTGGCGACGAGGTAGGCGATCAGGCCCGCGCAATCGCGCGAGGTGCGCCCCTCCGGATCGAGCCGGAACACGCCGTTGCCAGAGCCATCCTTGGCCGACTGCTCGAAGTAGGCGTCGACGCGGCCGAAACCGGCGTCCCGCAGCGCATCGACGAGCTCTGGAATCGACCAGTAACGCCAGATGTAGGTGAAGGCGCGCTCCAGCTTCGATCCGTCGCGGAACCGGAAGTGGATGTAGCAATGGTACTCGCCGCTGCCCGGCAGATACTTGGCCTGATCCCAGATGTAGGTCACGCCGCGGCCGATGCTGCGGCGCTCCTTGACCTCCGCGAAGGCCTCGCAGCCGCCGTAAGCATCGAGGATGAACAGCCCCTCGTGCGCCAGACTGCGGCGCGCGGCGCGGAAGTAACCGACCAGCTCCGCGCGGGTGTGGAACACGGAGTACGAGAAGTTGGTCGCGCTGCGGATGTGCGGTCGGAAGCTGCCGGCGGAGCGGACATCGGCGCGGCGCAGTTCGATGCGCGAGCGCGCTTCGCCCAGCGGTGCAAGATTGTGCTCCCGGCCCCAAGCGAGCACGCCCGCATCGAGATCGAAGCCCTCCGAGCGGCGCTCGCGTCCGCCGCGCACCCAGTTGCTGCTGAGCAGCGCGGTTCCGCAGAAATCCTCGCGAAACAGCAGCGCGGAACGGCCGAAGCGGCGGCGGTAGACGCGCGCCATGAAGCCCAGATCCACCGCCGGGTCCTGCACGGCTTCCTGATACAGCGCGTGCTTGTCGGCACTGCGGGCTGTGAGAGCGGGATTCCGGGCCATCAGCGTCCGGCCTTCTTCTTCTCCGGCTTGGGCACCCAGGCCGGTGTGACTTCGCCGTCGAACAACGCGCGCAGGCCGGCCTGACCGGCCAGCGCGGACTTGTGCAGGTGCTCCCACTCGATGCGATCCACCTCGTCATCCACCGTGTGGTAGTCCTTGTGCATGTTGTAGCTGGAGAGCGTCTGCCCCATCACTCCGCGTTCCACGAAGGCGTAGTTATCCGAACGCCGGTAGAAGTTCTGCTCGGGGCGCGGGTCCTGCACCAGCGCGATGCCCAGCGCAGCCCACTGCGGGCCAAGCGTGGTCTCCTCCCAGCCCGTGAGCCACAGCTTGCCGCTGCCCCCGGCGAGCGGGTCGGAGCGCCCCAGCATCTCGAAGTTGATGTTGATCAACGTCTTCTCCAGCGGAACCGGAGGCTGATCGAGGTAGTGGTTCGTGCCCACGAGGCCGATTTCCTCTCCCGTCGCCAGCAGCACGATCAGATCGCGCTTCTTCGGCCGCTGCGCGGCAAAGTAGCCCGCCAGCTCCAGCACCACCGCGCAGCCGGATGCATCGTCGTCCGCGCCGTTGAAGATCGTGTCGGCGCCCTCGGGGCCGTGATCATGCTCCTGCAGGTGATCGTAGTGCGCGCTCAGCACCACGGCCTGGCCGTCAGGCTCCAGCGCCGGAATGCGCGCGATCACGTTGTAGGCCTCCAGTTCCTTCTGTTCGTAGCGCACCTCCAGTTCAAGCGCCGTGATTTCCCTCGCGCGCACGCGCGCGGTCAGAGCCTCGCTCAGCGAGATCGCCGGCCTTCGCAGCGGGTACAGGCGCGGGTCCAGTGTCACGACCACGCCGATGCCCTCGCCGTTGCGGTGGCCCGCATTGGCCAGCCACTCGCGGGCCGTCTTGCGGTCCTTGGTGTCGAGCAGCACGGCGCTGGACTCCAGGCCCTGCGCGGGCAGATCCTCCGGCTTCGTAACGAGCACCAGCGGGTAGCTGGCCTTCGGGATCGAAACCCGCGCATGCTGCCAGTCGGTGCCATGCTTCAGCGCCTGACCACCCGCCAGCGCGCGCGGCTCGCCGGAGAGCACCGGACGACGGATCGGGACGGGTTCAAGGTACTCCAGGCCCTGCGCGCCGGGATGCAGCGGCTGCGCACCGCTGGCTTTCAGCACCTCCGCGAGGTAGCGCCCCGCCGCGACCGCCTCCGGCGTGCCGGTGAATCGCCCGCGCCACTCGTCGCTCGCCAGCGTGCGCACATGGTGCTCGAGTTCGGAAGCCGTAATCTCGGGAGAGAGCTTCGGCAGGCGGTCACCCGCAGCAGCCAGCACAGAGAGCGTCAGCACAAAAAGCATGAGCCCAAGCTAACGAGAGCTTGGGCCCCTGACCAACGGCGCGACCGCTTCCGCAGTCCGCAAGCTGCGCGACGGACGCGCAGAGGATGCGCTCAGCGCATCGCGACGGCTTCTTTGATCGTGCGCAGCAACTGCTCGTTGGCGCGCGGATCACCGACCGGGACACGCACCGAACCGGGGTGCTGGCGAGGAATGCTGACCACGCCCGGCGCGAGCTTGCGATTGACGCGGCGCGCGAGTTCCTGCGGGTGATCGACCTGCAGAAGAATCCAATCGCTCACCGGAGGCGATGGCATCGGGCGAATTCCCGGAATGGTCGCCAGTCGCGAATAGAAGCGGTCCTTTTCGTCCGTCAGCATTTGTGGATATCCCCCCATTCCGCAGGGCTGTTGGTGGGCTGCCACATTGGCGGGAACCAGGATTCCCTCCACCCCCTGCGTCAGCCCACCCAGCCGCTCCAGCTCGGCCCCTCGGGTCCCTTGCGGGCCCCTCGACCGTTCCGTGCCGGAGGCGCGCGGCGTAGTGGGCGCGGGCTGGGCCACCTCCCCAACCTCTTCGATCGCGTCCGCCTTCGTACCGACCGCAGGAGCCTCCGTGCGGGTGTGGGGGTACCCTATCTGGTGCCTTGGGGTCCTACAAGCAGGATCGCTTGTGCTTGTGGTTGAATTGTGGATTCTTCCCAGATCTGGCACGCAGACTCGAGACTGGCTCTCTGTCCCCGAGCAGGCCACAATCCTGAAGTCGCTCTTGCCCACCATGTCTCCACAACTGCCGCTGACGCTGCGCGTCCCTGCCTCGACTTCCAATCTGGGACCCGGATTCGACTTCCTGGGTCTGGCGCTGTCGCTGTGGCTGGAGGTGCGCGTGGAAGCCCGCCGCGAGGCCCCGGGCATCGTCTGGCGGGAGCGCACAGGCACGGCCCGCGAATGGCCGGAGGGCCCGGAGAACCTGCTCTGGCGCGCCTACGAAGGCGCCTGCCGGCGCAGCTCACAGCCAGTGCGGGGCTGGGAGCTTTCCGTTCGCAGCGAGATCCCGCTGGCCCGCGGTCTGGGCTCCAGCGGAGCCGCCATTGCGGCAGGCATCCGATTGGCCGCTTTGGAGGCACCCGAATATTGGACCTCTCAACGGCAAATCGAATGGGGATTGGAATTGGAAGGCCATCCCGACAACACCACCGCCGCGCTGCTCGGCGGATTGACACTCGCCGTGCCGCTCTCGGAAGGCCGGCTGCGCGTCGTGCAACCGCCGCTCTCGCCGCGGCTTGGCTTTGCCTTGGCATGGAGCGAGGTGCGCGTGCCGACTACGCGCGCACGCGCAGTGTTGCCCGCCGCCGTTCCGTTCCGTGACGCCGTCGAGAACCCGCGCCGGCTGGCGCTGCTCTTGTGGGGCTTGCAGCACGGCGACCCGGAATGCGTGCGGGAAGGCATAGCCGACCGATTGCATGTCCCCTACCGCCTGACGTTGATTCCAGGAGGCGCGGCCGCGCTCGAGCAAGCCCGCGCGCGCGGTGCTTACGCCGCGACGATCAGCGGCAGCGGCTCCACGCTGATCGCCATCGGCGAGCGCGGAGCGATGCAGGCCTGCGCGGATGCGATGGCGGAGGAACTGCGGCGAGTCAACGGCACGGCCATCGCGCGCGTCGTCGAACCGGTTCTGAGTCCGAGCTGACTACTCGCGGGCCAACCCGTGGCGATACGAGTCGACCAGCGTGTGCAGGTCGGCCTGACAGGAAGCGCGCGCCGCCAGCGTGGCATTGCGCCGCGCCTGACGCAGATCGATGCGCGCGAGCGTGGCGAGAAAATCGCCGACGCCCACGGGAGCCACGCAGAAATTGCGCAGGCCCGCGCCCAGCAGCAGCGGCAGGTTGACTCCGCTGAGCGCCGTGACGCCGAACACCCACAGCGGACGAGCGGTCTCCTCGGCGATCTCCGCCAGCTGCTGGATCATGCGCAGCGCGAAGGGATGCACAGGCTCGAAGGCACTGCGCAGCTCGTGGTTGTCGCGATCGGCGGCGACCAGGTACTGCAGCAGCGAGTCGAGGCTCAACACGAGGAAGTCGGCCTCGCGCATCAGATCGCGCGCGCCCAGTGCGGCCACGGGCGTCTCGATCACCGCGCCCAGCTCGATTCCGTCGCGGAAGGGCTGGTTGTTCTTGCGCAGCGCATAGCGTTCCTCGAACAGGATCTCCTTGACGCGCCGCAGATCCGCGCAATCCGTCACGAACGGCACGGCAATGCGAACGCGCGCGCCGGCCTGCGGGCTGGCACGCAGAATGGCCTGCAACTGACGTCGCAGGACCGCTTCGCGCTTGAAGAGGATGCGCACGCCGGCGAGCCCCAGGCTGGGGTTGAGCTCGCGCGATTCGTGCAGATACGGCACTTCGAGGCTGGAATCAGCGTGCAGCAGGCGGAAGGTGACGCCATCCGGGCCGGCCTGATCGAGCACGCCGGAATAGTGCGCCACGAGCGTCTCGAGCGAGGGCTGCTCGCGATCCACGAGATACAAGAGCTCCGTGCGATACAGGCCCACGCCCTGCAGGCCGAGCTCACGCGCCTGGTCAACCTCCGGAAGATTGCCGCAGCTCGCGGAGAGCTGAATCGACTGCCCATCGCGGGTCTTGGCACCCTGACGCAGCAGTTGCTGCGTGCCTTCGGCGGAATCGGTGACGGCATCGCGTCGCGCGTTCGCGCCCGAAGCCATGTACTGAGCACGCACAAGCTCATCGGGCTCGATGCGCACGCTCCCCTCCGCCGCGTCGAGGATCACGAAGTCGCCTTCGTTGACGGCACCGAGCAGTCCCGTGACGGCGGTGAGCGTCGGGATGCGCATCGAACGCGCCAGGATCGCCGCGTGACTGGTGAGACCGCCCGCTTCGGTGATGATGCCCAGCACATGCTCGTTCGCGAGGTTGAACATGTCCACGATCGAGAGCTCGCGTGCAACGAGCACGTAGTCGGCATCGCGCGGCGCCGCGGCATCCGGCTCTGCGCCGAGGCGCTCCAGGTTGCGCAGCACGCGGATACCCACATCGCGTAGATCGACCGCGCGCTCGCGCAGCGTCTCGCTCTGCACCAGGCGGAAGATGCGGTCGAAATCGGCGATCACCTTGACGATCGCCGCTTCGAGCGCCATCTGCTCGTTGATGATCAGGTTCTCGACATCGGAGAGGAACACGCCGTCCTTGAGCAGCGCGGTGTGCGTGTCGAGGATGCGCACTTCCTCATGTCCGACGCGCGCGGCGAGCCGCGTCTTGAGGTCTTCGAGTTGGCGCTTGGACTCGTACAGGGCCTTGTGGAAGCGGTTGAGCTCGAACTCGACCTGATCGAGCGGCACGCGCTGGCGCGGTGCGTGGGTCAGCTCGTAGTCCTTGATGTGAACGCGCCCGAGCACCAGCCCCGGTGACACGCTGGTACCCCGCAGCATGCGGCCGCCGGGCTGCTTTTCCCCTCCCGCGGAAGCGGGCTCCTGTGCGGGAGTTTTCTCGCTCATGTGCGGGTATCCTATCGGACCTCATGCGCACTTCCACGATCACCCGCCTGCTCTTGGCCCTGCCCCTCCTGGCAGGCTGCGCCAGCCTGCTCCCTGCACAGTCAGCCACGCAGTCGGTCGCACCCCAGGCGGTGTCCGCCCAATCCGCACCCGCGGCTGCGCCTGCAGGCGCGACTGCCGCCCCCCGGCTCGATGTCGCGCAGTGGTGCGAGATCGCCAAGGTGATCGACGCCGACACGATCCACGTCATGCGCGATGGCAAGCTCGTCAAGCTGCGCCTCCTGTGCGTCGACACCGAGGAGCGCTTCCATCCCGGCCAGAAACCGATCCCCGGCAAGCCCGAAACCGTCTTCGGCGAGGAGTGCGCGCTGTGGGCCGAGCAGTACTTCGCCGCGCTGGGCAAGGACGGCGCCAAGCCCCGCATCGGCCTGCACTTCCCCGGCGGCAAGGAGGAACTCGACATCTACGGCCGCACGCTGTGCCACGTGATCCTCCCCGATGGCAGCGACTACAACCTTAAGCTGGTGCGCGAAGGCAAGAGCCCCTACTTCAACAAGTACGGCAACAGCCGCTCGGCGCACGAGGCCTTCATCGCCGCGCAAGCTGCCGCCCGGGCCGACAAGGTCGGCATCTGGGATCCCAAGACCAACCAGCCCAAGGATCCAGCCGCGCCGTCCGTCAAGCGCGACTACAGTGCGTTGCTGCCATGGTGGAACGCTCGCGCTCTGGCGCTCCGCAACTTCGAGGCGCGCATTGCCGAGGGCGGCACGCGTCTGGCTGATGCCGCCAACGCCGACGCGCTCGAAGCCTTGCGCAAGGCTGACCCGGAAAAGCCCGTGCAGGTCTTCGGTGAGATCGACAAGCGCTTTGATGAGTCCAACGGCGATCACACGCTGCTGATGCGCACCAGCGACAAGCAGCGCGCGCTGCGGGTCGTGATCCAGAAGGCATTGCGCAGCCCGCAGCTCGAAGCGCGTCTCGATGCTCTGCAGAAGGACGGCGAGCAGAACTTCTTCTACGTCAGCGGCAATCTGAGTCAGGGCGAGCGCGGCCTGCAGATCGTGATCAGCTCCGCCGATCGCATCCAGACCGCCGAGCCCTCCAAAGCCCGCTGAGTCGCACCGCAGCTCACGGACAGAACTGCACGCTCAGTCCGTTGGAGAAGTTGAAGTTCGCGCCGCCCGCGGCCGGATCGCGGTACCACAGCACAAAGTGGCGCGTGTCGCCGGCCTGAATCGGCCCGGCGGCGGGCAGCAGGCCGAAGTTGAGCAGCAGACCTGCATCCCCCGTCGAGGTGGTCGTGATTGCGGGCAGGCGCACAAACGGCGAGCCGAGGCACAGGATGCCGTTGCCTGCGGGCGTGCTGGCCTGAGCAGCGCTGTAGGCGTACAGCGCCAGCTTGTTGGCGGGCGCGCCGGAGGTCAGCAGCTGGAAGTTGTTGGCGGCGATGCTCGTGCTGCCCGCGAAGGACATCAGCGCGCCGCCGCCCGTCGAGTTGGGCAGCGCCGTGCAGTAACTGGTGGGCTGCGGGCAGCCGGCCGGGCGGCTCCACAGCTCTACCTGGCCGGCAAGGCTGAAGTTCGGGCTGCGGCCGGGCACGCCGATCGCGAGCTCTGTGAGACCGTCGGCGTTGAGGTCGCCCAGACCGTCGAGGCCCATGCCGAAGCGCTGGCCGCTGCCGGCGCCGGAGAAGCTGTAGAGCACGGCGCCGTTCGGGCCGCTGAGCACCTGAACGTAGCCGCTGCCGCTGATGCTGAACTGATCTGCCGCGACCAGCAGGTCTTCCTTGCCGTCGCCGTTGAGATCGCCGCCCGCCGCGAGCGAGCAGCCGAAGCGATCGCCGATGCCAAGGCCGCTCACCGTGTACAGCAGCGCGCCGCTCGCGCCGCTGTAGACGCTGACATAACCCGTATCGAGCGAGAAGACGCTGCCATCCTGCGTGCCGCCGATGGCGTACTCGCCGACTCCGTCGCCGTTGACGTCGCTCAAGGCGCACACGCTGGCGCCGAAACGATCGGAACCGTTGGCGGCGTAGCTGCGCAGCACGACCGCGCCGTTGCCCGAGTACAGCCGCGCGCCGCCGGTCAGGGAACCGACGAGGAAGTCCGGCCGCCCATCCGCGTTGACGTCGCCGATGCCGGCGACGCTCTGCCCCAGACGCTGGTTTGTGGTGGTGCCGCTGATCGTGTGCAGCACGCTGCCGTTGGCGCCCGAGTAGACCAGCGCGACGCCGCGCTGCGTGCCGCCCGATGAGGCCGCCGGACCACCGGCGAGGATGTCGGCCTTGCCATCGAGGTTGACATCGCCGATCGAGACTACGCAGGCTCCGACCTGATCATTGGCTTGCGGCCCGGCGAGCGTAAGCAGCAGAGCTCCGTTGAGACCGGAGTGCACGAACACGCGTCCTTCGACCGCGGGACCGCCGCCCGGAGCGCCGACGAGCAGTTCCGGCCGCCCGTCCCCGTTGAGATCCGGGCAGGCTTCCACATCCGCGCCGAACTGCTCCGAGGCCAGCGTGCCGTGCAGCGTGAACAGCGCCGTCGAGCTCGCACCCGAGTAGACGCGCACATAGCCCTCCGCGGGCGAGAAGGCGCTGCCATCCTCGGTGGCACCCACCGCGAAGTCGGGGCGTCCGTCAAGGTTGAGATCGCCCAGTCCCGCCAGCGCCCCGCCGAAGCGGTCATTGGCCTTCTCGCCGTTGAGGGTGCCGTAGGCCGTCTGGGCAGGGAGGGGCAGACCGAGGGCGAGCAGTGCCGCCGCAGGCAGAGCAAGGGACTTCATGGTGGGGAATCGCAGAAGAGAAGGGGACAGCGAAGCCTACCCCCGATTCCGGATGCGGGCGGCCTCAAGCCCGCAGGCTCCCGCACCCGAAAGCACGCGGAACGAGGACTCCCCGCATGAGCACCAGCAGCAGCACCGCTTCACTGACCAGAAGTCTGGAACTTGACCCCGTCCTGCTGGCCGCGCTGCTGGAAGGCACCGCCGGCGGACTTTCGATGAGCGGCATCACGCCGACGCCGATCGGTGCCTCCAAGCTGTGCTCGAGTTCGCACGCCATCGCCGTGCTGGTGGGAGTCTGCGGGAAATCCAACGGCACGCTGACGCTCAAGTTCAGCGAACGCGGGATGCTGCACATTGCCAGCGGATTGACCGGCGAGACGGAGCGCGAGATCAGCGAGAGCAATCTCGATGCGATCGGCGAGATCGGCAACATGGTCGCCGGATGCGTCAAGGACCAGCTGATGGGCACGGACTACGAGCTCACCAACATCTCCGTGCCCTCCCTGATCCTGGGCGCGAGCTACGACTTCTACTACGCGCGCGGCTTCCACAGCCTCAGTGTCGAGTTTGAACTGCCGGGCATCCCGCCGGCCTACCAGCGCGATCGCTTCTTCTCCGTGACGCTTTCGCTGCTGCGCCGCATCGGCGCCTAGGAGCGCGACTGCGTCACCAGATGGCCTGCCTCCGGCAGGACGATCTGCTGCATCGCGAGATCGACGGCCCTGGGACTGCCGGGCAGCGCGATCACGACCTTGCCCCGCACGACGCCGGCACAGGCGCGCGAAAGAATCGTCGCGCTCCCGATCTGTGCGAAGCTGAGCTGGCGAAACAGCTCGCCGAAGCCGGGAATGTCGCTGTCGAACAGCTCGAGCAGCACCGGGTAGGTGACGTCGCGCGGCGCGATGCCCGTGCCGCCGGTCGTGATGACGAGCTCGACGCTTGCATCCTCCGCGCTGGCGAGCACGGCCGCGCGGATCTGATCGCGCTCATCCTTGACGAGCTCGCGTCGCACGACGAGATGCTGCGCGGATTCGAGGTGCTCGACGATGCGCGGGCCGCCGCGGTCCGTGGAGGCATCCCGGGTGTCGCTGATCGTGATCACGGCGCAGCGGATCGGCGCGCCTGAGGCATTGCGGTGCGCTTCGAGGCTCATGCACGCAGAGTCCGGAACAGCTGCGCGAGCCTGCGAACGCGCACGAGATCGACACGCTCGGCGACATCCCCGCCGCGCTTGAGGCTGGTGCCCACGATGGCACCGCCGGCATGGGTCAGCAGCTCGCGCGCGTTGTCCTGCGTCAGACCCGAGCCGAGCAGCACGGGCACGGAGCCGGCGGCTCGCGCCGCCGCTTCGACATCCGCAGGATCGGGTGGCGAACCCGTCGCGCGGCCGGAGATGATCACTGCATCCGCGAGCGAGCGGTGCGCAATGTCCGCCACGGCATCGGACAAGGGCTCGCGCGAGAGCGGTGTGGCATGCTTGACATGCGCATCGGCGAGAATCGCCGCACGCGAGCCCAGACGCGCGCGCTCGCGCAGCGTCTCAAAGGCGCGACCTTCGATCACGCCCTGGTCCGTCACGGCGGCGCCGGTGTGAACGTTGACGCGGAAGAAGTCGAGCTCAAGCGCAGCCGCGATGCCAAGCGCCGCGCGCGCGTCATTGCGCAGCACGTTGACGCCCAAGGGCAGCTTGCGAACCGCGGCCCGGATCGCGACGAGCGCCGCACTCATCGCGGCAATGGTCTCGGCGGGCACCGCGTCGGGATAGAACGGCACATCGCCGAAGTTCTCCACGATCAGCGCATCGCAACCGCCGAGCTGCAGCGTGCGCGCGTCGCGCACGGCGAAGTCGATGCTGCGGGCGAGCGAGTGCTGCTTGCCCGTCTGGTGCGCGAGCGGAGATCCAGGCAGGGGCGGCAGGTGCACGACGCCGATCAACACCGGCCGACGACGCAGGAACGCAACAGTGCTCAAGCCAAACTCCTCGCGGGTTTCAGGAAGCCAAGCCGGCGAAGGAGCGAAGAGTGGAGCCAGAGACGGGATTCGAACCCGTAACCCCCGCTTTACGAAAGCGGTGCACTACCGTTGTGCTACTCTGGCTCGCTTGTGTTGCCCCCTCTTCGGCAGAAAGAGGGCCCGACATTAAAGCGCGAGCCGCGCCATCCTTCCAGAGGCGCGGCTCGCAGAACTGTCATCGGGAACAAAATTCCCGCTGCTGACCCGGATTCGGACCGGCTCAGTTGCCCGCCGCCGAAGCAGCGTGGCCGCCCATCGACAGGCCCATCAGGACCTTGGCGCGGGCGGCATTGTCCATCTGCGCGACGGCCAGCACCGAAGCGGCCGCCTGACGAACCGGCAGGGCCGCCGAACCGTGAGCGACGCCCGAGACGGCGTTGAGGCCGTCTGCGTTAAGCGCGCCCGCGTTGCGGTTGAGAATGCTGACGAGGGCGCCGGCGGCGGCCTTGCGGACCTCCTCCGAGCGGGCATCGTCGGCCAGCACCGCCACGATCGCGGCCGTCTCACCCGCACCGCCGGCAGCGCCCAGGGCGTGCAGGCTGGGCGTGGCGATGGCGTCGGCGCGGTTCTTGAGCGCGCCCGTCAGCGCCGGCAGGGCGCTGCTGACATCGCTCGAGCCGTGCGCGAGGTGCGCCAGCGTGTTCGCGGCGCGAGCCGCGAGATCCTCCGCGAGAGCGCGGTCGCCGCTGAGCTCGCCCGAGAGCGCGCCCGTTACGGCCGAGAGATCCTTGGCATCGGTCAGCACGCCGGCGATCTTGTCGCCGTAGGCAGCGGTGGCATCGTCAGCCTTCTCCGCCAGCACCATCACCGGGACGGCGGCAAGGCGCTCGTCGGCCTTGAGGCCGTCGATCACCGCCGCGGTGGTCATGTCGCTGAGCGACTCGGCCACGAGGATCGCGTCGACGTGACCGCGGTGAGCCTGCAGGAGCCCCATGCCGCCGGTCGGCTGCTGAGCCACGAACACGCCCGTGGCGCTCAGGCCCGAAGCGATCGCCATCGAGCGCTCCGCGTTGCCGTCGATGACGAGCACGACGCGGGCGACTTCGCGGGAAACCGAGGCCGAAAGTTGCGCGACCACATCCGCGGAAGCGCTCTTGCCCGGCTGGCTGGCGAGGTTGCCCAGCGCGATGGCCGCTTCGGCGCGCATGGCGCCGTCATTGGAGGCCAGAGCGGCGTTGAGACCGCCCGTGACGCCGCTGCGCAGGCCGCCGAGCACCTGGCACAGGGCCGCGCCGGTGCTGCTGTCGCCGTGCTTGACCGACCAGCTGAGCGCCATGTCGATCGCGGGGATGCCCGCGGCGTAGACCGCCGTGAGGGCCATGTCCGCCGAAGCCTTCCACTCGCCGACGTCCTTGCCGGCCTTTTCCATGGCGGCGAGGGCCTTGTGCTCGGCGCACCAGGCGCGAGCGAGACCCGCGAGCGCCTCGGTCGAGGCGGGGTTCATGTGCAGAGCGTGCAGGTACGCCAGCTTGCTCATCTCCGCGGCGTAGATGTTGCGCGGGCAGGCCTTGGAGGTCAGTTGACGATCCTTCCAGGACCAGAGCACGTCGCTCCACATCGCATCGGCGAGCACGTTGTCGCGCTTGTTGTGGTAGTCCTCGCCCAGCGCGAGGAACAGCTCGGCCGCGGAGCCCGCAGCCTGCAGGCGCGCGGCGCTCTCGGCCGCAGCCTTCTTGACCGACTCGTCCTTGTCGCTCGCCAGCATCAGCAGGCCGGCCGCGGCGCGCTTGTCGCCGATCTGGCCCAGCGTGTACACGATCGAGCGGCGCTGCGCGGCGTCCTCGGTGTGCAGGGCGGCCATCAGCGGAATCACGACGTCCGAGCCGATGCGCGTCAGCGTCAGCATCGCGAGGTCGCGGCGATCCTTGTCGACGTCGGCACCGAGCAGGTTGACCAGTGCGCCCGCGGCGTACTCACCGTGCTCGCTCGCCAGCGTGCGCGTGGCGCGCAGCCGCTCGGTCGGGTCGGCATCGGTGTCGGTGGCCTTGGCAACCAGACCGTTGATCGCTTCGGCATCCGCCTTGCGGGTGACGCGCTCCTGAATCGACAGCGAGAGCAGACGCTTGGCGATCAGCTCGAAGTCGCCGCCTTCCACGAGCAGGTCCGTCCAGATCTGGGCGGGAGTGTTCTGCCACAGATCGAAAGCCTGAGCTTGCGTCGGGCCCATGCCCAGCAGCTTGCGGAAGGTCGTGAGCGATTCTGCGCGACGACCACGCTGCAGGAGATCGACACCTTGATTGAAGGTATCGGAGACCTCATCGGCGCGGGCCTGCGTGGTCAGAGGGGAGACGGCGAACGCGGCCAGGGCGGCGACGAAGATCGTCCGGCGCAATCCGGTCATGGGGAGTCCTTGGAGATAAAGACGGGGCGCGTCTGTGACGGGGGGGATGGACAGGGGGGCCTCCGAACCGCGCCGACCGTGCGCGACGGCCTGCGGAGGGAGGATTTCAAGTTGCGGGATGATACCGAGGAAGAGGGTCGGGTCAAGAACCCGATTGCCCCCACTTCCCGCGCCCCACTACCCCGGGGGCGGACTCTGGCAACCGGGAATCCGCCCCGACCAGAGGGCAATCGTCGCCCGATCGGTTCTCACCCGGGCCAGCACAGCTTGCCCAGCACCCGTCCCGGGGCTGCCCTGGTGGCTTCCGGCCGGGTGGAGGGAATCCCGAGAACGCAGCGGGCTGCCAGCACGGCAAAGACCAACCCCTCGCGGGCGTCCGGGTTGACCCCGCGCTCCCCCGATGAGCGCACGGGGCAGCCGATGCGCCGCTCCAGCGCCTGCATCCACGGTCGGTGGTGCACGCCCCCGCCGGCCACGAGCAGCTCGCCGATCCGGTCCCGCTCCGACACTCGCGCCAGATCCTGTGCGATCGTGCAGGCAAGGAACTCCACGGCAGTGGCGCACAGATCCTCCGGGCGCGAGCAGCCCAGCTCCGCCGCCTGAGCCAGACACTGCCCGATCCAGGCCTCACCGAAGGTGTCGCGACCGGTGCTCTTGGGGAGCGTCTGCGAGAAGTACGGATGCGCGAGCATGCGCTCGACCAGCGCAGTGTGCACGCGACCGCGCGCGGCACAGGCGCCGTCGCGGTCGAACGGTTCACCCAGCAGGCGCCGCGCCAGACCATCGAGCAGGCTGTTCGCCGGGCCCGTGTCCCAGCCGCGCACGCTGCCGTCCGAACCCAGCACAGTCAGGTTCGCCATGCCACCCAGATTGAGAATCACGGCCGGCCGCGGCAGCGCGCGGAAGATGGTCGCGTCGGCCAGACCGGACAGTGGCGCACCCTCCCCGCCGGCGGCGAGATCGGCCTGACGGAAATCGCAGGCCACCGGAACGCCGGCCGCCTGTGCGACATGATCGCCCTCTCCCAACTGCAGCGTCGCCTTGTCGCCGGCCCGGGCTCCGTCATGGTGCCACACGGTCTGTCCGTGGCTGCCGACCAGATCGAGCCTGAGTCCTTCGCGCTGCGAGAGCGCGCGGGCGGCGGAGCCGAATGCAATGCCCAGATCGCGCGAGAGCCGCGCGGTCTCCCCCAGCGTGCAGGGAGCGCCGTCGAGCACAGCGCGCAGGCGCGCGTGCACGGGCACCGCAAAGGGCACGGTCTCAAAGCGCAGCAATTCGGGCGCCGCCAGTTCCCCGCCTTCCATGCGCAGGCGCGTCAGCGCCACATCGATGCCGTCGGCGGAGGTGCCCGAGAGCACGCCCGCCACCAGCGCTCCCTCACCGCAGAGGGCGGCGCGCACGCGGTCGAAGGCATGCTGAGGGGTGCGGTTCATGCTGTGCGGGAGTGTGGCGGAATGCGCAGAGAGTAGCGAGTGGCGTGCGGGCGTGGCATCTTCTTCCGCACAGCCATGAGCGAGCGCGCAGCCAAGCACAAGGGCGTGATCCTGGTCGTCGACGACGATCCGGACATACGACTGAGCCTCGAGATGACCCTGCGCTATGCGGGCTACGAGATCTGGACCGCCAAGGACGGCAGCGACGCGCTGGCGCGCATCGAAGCGCAGGCCCGCGAAGGAGAAGCACCCGATCTGATCCTGAGCGACCTCAAGATGCCGCGGCTCGACGGCCTGGGCCTGCTCGACGCGGTGCGACGGCAGCACGAGCAGCTGCCCTTCGTGATGATCTCCGGCCACGGCGACATCGCCACCGCCGTCGAGGCCATGCAGCGCGGCGCCCAGAACTTCCTCGAAAAACCGCTCAGCGAGGAACGCGTGCGCGTCACGGTGCGCAGCGCACTGCGCGAGCGCGATCTGGCGCGCGAGAACCTGCGCCTGAAACAGAAGCTCAGCGCCGCACAGCCGCTGGTGGGCAACAGTCCTGCGATGCAGCGCCTTGCGCGCGAGCTGCCGCGCATCGCAGCCTCGGATGCCTCGGTGCTGATCACGGGCGAGAGCGGCAC
>SYGM01000150.1 GCA_005799545.1 Planctomycetia bacterium
CGTCGTGAGACAGGTCGGTCCCTATCTGATGTGGGTGTAGGATGATTGCGGAGCCTTTCCCCTAGTACGAGAGGATTGGGGAGGACGGTCCTCTGGTGTTCCAGTTATCGTGCGAACGGTATCGCTGGGTAGCTACGACCGGAACGGATAAGTGCTGAATGCATCTAAGCGCGAAGCCTTCTCTAAAACAAATCATCCCAACTAGTCCCCTGGAAGACTACCAGGTTGATAGGCCGGCGGTGTAAGGATGGCAACATCCGTAGCTTACCGGTACTAATCGGACAATCGGCTTAACCACCTTTTTCCACCGACTGCGCTGCAGTCCTTGGAAACAGGTCGTTCGACCAAAGATGGTGTACACAATGATCCATTCACCTTTCTTACAGCCGCGGAGCTACGCCTCATCAGGCGCTCCGCGGCCACCGTACTCCCGGTGATCATGGACTTCTGGCCATACCCGTTCCCATTCCGAACACGGTCGTCAAGCGGAAGTCGCCGATGATATTGCTTTGCGAGAAAGTAGGTCGTCGCCGGGGTTTTTCACACACGCCCAGTCGCTGAACAAGCGCTGGGCGTTTTTTTTATCCCCAGAACGAACATAGCTACCCCACACGATCCCGCGCGCGCCGGCCTGGACCCGCGGGCCTGACTCTCGGGCCTGACTCTCGGGCCTGACACTCGGGCCTGACTCTCGGGCCTGCACTCGCGCCCTGGTCCGTATGGGCTGCTCGTTGTCTCCGTACTGCTTCCGGAGCAGAGCCAACTGTCGCTGGAGTCCGTCGGCCCTCGGCCTGGGCGCTGGGTTCTTGGCCCGATTGTGCATTTCCGCCGGATCGCTCTCCAAGTCAAAGAGCTCCTGAGACCCCGTCAGCGGGTATTCGATCCACTTGTAGCGCACCGTTGGAGGGCTGAAGGAAGCTGCTTCGTGACGAACGAGTGTGGCCATAGCCTGCCGGTTCCCCGCGGGCGGGGCCACGAGTGAAGCGAAGGAGCCCCTCCAAGGGAAACCAGGCCGAATGGAAAGGTCTCACCTCGAAGGACCCGCCGAGGTTCTAGCGCTGCGGATAAGGCCCGCATGGTCCGCGCTGCGGATGCTTGCACCGAGCTTGGCGAGATCGGTGCGCTCTTGCGACGCGAAGGCGTTTATGCCTCCAACCTCGATGCGCGGCGCAACCAGCCACGTGAGCATGGTGTCGATGGACAGACAGCCAGGAAGCATTGCTCACATCCGGTGGGGCGGAGGATGATCCTCCCCAGCTTGCGCCGCGGCAAGGCTGCGAGCGCTGATGCACAGCGCGAAAACCGCCCGCGCCCCGGGGCTCTGAGGAAATCCGCTCGGCCCCCCCTTGCGGATCCGTGCATGGCCTCCGGGGGGGGGCACGCGCTTGTTGGGAAGATGCTAGGGACGGGCCGCCCTGGTCAGGGATGCCCATGGTCCGTGGCGGATCAATGCTTTGGCTTGGCCCCTGCTGCCGCGGCCTCCAGCTTCGCCAGCGCTTCCGCAGCGAGTCGCGCAATGCTCTGATCCAACTCAGGCGGGGCGACTTGCGCTCCCTTGGGTAGCGGACGGTCGCTGGGAGCACGCATACGCATGTGGGCATTCTCCATGCGTAGTTTCGCTAACTCTGCCATCTCAGGTAAGTCTCGAAAGTCCACGAAGCAGGTCGCATCGTCGCAGCACATGACCCCACCCACATCTGTGCGACGCCCCCATTCCATCACCAGAGCTGGGTTCTCGTCTCCGACGACGGCCATTCCTTGGCTGAGGAGAATGGCAGCGATGCTCAAGTTCAATACCGTGTGCGCATCTTGAACGGTGGCCCGTTCACTCTGGAATCGCTTCAAGGGTCCACGAAATCTCCAAAGCCTCCGCCCTGCGCTTGGTGCTTGCGGACCAGGGCGGTTGTATAGCTCTTCCTCCGACAATTCTCCGGCGGCGGGCACCGTCGCCGTCGCCACATCCGCCCTGTCGGGTTCCGCCCTCGCAGAGGTCGAGTCAGAAGGCTCTGCTGTTAGACGGAGCTCCGGCTCTTTCGGTAAGCCCGACTCGTTTAGGTTGGGGGCAGGCAGCTCCGCTCGGCTGAAGCTGAGGACTGCGATCGTGCAGACCCCCGCACTGAGCAAAATCGCAAGCAGAAGCAAGGGATGTTTCATTGTGGGTGGAAACGTCTAGGGCGTCATGCCACGAAGCTTGGAGGAAACAGGCACAGCGCGCGCGATGCCCTTGAAAAGTCCATACACGAAATCCCTTATTGCCGCACCTTCAACTGAATAGCCCAGCGGTCTGGCACGCGTCCCTCACCGAGCCGGAGTGACCAATCGGAGGAAGCTTCCTCTGCTGCCAATAGGGGTCGATACGACCACGCCTTCTGCTCAGGGCTGAGGCCACTAGGGTCGGAATGAACCCATCTTTCATCCGCAAGTTGAGCACAGATGGGTTCCTCGCTCGTCGGTTGACGCTCAAACGCGTAAGCGACAGCAGGGAGCCCCAAGGGGTAAGGGACGAGCAGGATCTCAGCCGCCTGCGCCTGTGCGACTTTAAGCGTGCTCACCCATGTCCTTCCATCGACAGCAGGGCTGGACGGGTTCTGAACAGCCGCGACGTTGCGCCACGCATCGAAGCCCTTCGGATAGTCAGCCTCTGTCACCGCGACCATCCAAACTTTGTTGGGTGTCGACAGATAACAAGTCAACTGGTGGTCCGCCGTGTACTTTCGAATGTCGAACTCTAGAGGCTCTTCGAGCGCGAACATACGTTTCCCAGCTATCTCAGTTCGTGCCGCTTCCATCAGGAGTTGCATCGCGGATTCTAGAGCTTCCGAGGTTTCTAGAACCGAGCGCACGAAAGCGGGCGGCCTTGGGTTGGCATTCGAGGGGTGAGTCGTTCCAGCGCCCAGCCCGCGAAGAAACCACCAGATAGGGGTTGCCAACAGAATCAGGAGTCAGGCAGCCGCAACGAGGCGGGGCGCGGGAGTGTGTGGATTCTGACTCGGAGCTTTCATGGCTACCCATGCGCGACAAGGGTTCAGAAGGGACGGCAAGTGCAAGCGAGGGTTTTGTTATTACCCCCCCGGGGTGCTGAGCAACGTCTTTTTCTGGAAGTTCGTTGTGAAAGCTCCTCCGTTTTCAATGGTAAGGTCGAGGTGTCCTGTTTCAGACCCACCGCTGCTCCCGGCCAGCACTGCATGTCCCAGTCGAAGAATGGATGTGATTCTTTGGGCATCCTCAATCGCGCTCTAGAAATCATGCGTCGTGGCAAGCGCTCGAGCCTGCGCTGCCCCTAGGCCGATCGCAGCAGCGGATCGTAGTGCTCGCCTTGCTCCGGGAAGACCTCCCAGGCGTCGAAGCCGGCGGGATCTTTCTTGAGGTGCCACTTCCCGAACAGGGCGGTCTGGTAACCCGCCGTCTGCAGCGCCTTCGGGAAGCTCGGCAGCGCAGGATCGAAGCCCTTGGAGTTGTCGATCACGCCATGCTTGTGGCTGTGCATGCCCGTCAGCAGGGTTGCGCGCGCGGGGGCGCAGATCGCATTCCCGCAGAAGGCTCAGTCAAAGCGCAGGCCCTGCGCCGCCAGTCGGTCCAGGTCGGGCGTGTGGGTCACCATGGATCCGTAGGCACCGAGTGCCTGCGTGGCGTGGTCATCAGCCAGGATGAACACGATGTTGGGGCGTGGCAGCTCGCGAGGCGGCGACCCTGCAGAGTAGGACTGCACTGCAGAGTCAGCCTGCGACGCAGAGTCGGGATGCACCGCGCAGCCGACCGTGCATCAGATAAGCGCCAGAACGACCGACCGCACCAGCAAGTACCCCATGCGGGTCCAGCTTGCGGCCTGCGTTCACGGGGGTGCAAGACCCGCCCGCGCCGAATCTGCGAGCCTTTGGCGAATCTAGGAGCGGTAGTCCGCGTTGATGCGCACGTAGTCCGCGGAGTAGTCGCAGGTCCAGGCTTCCGCGCTGCTCGTGCCGGCCGCGAGGTCGATGCCCAGCACGACCTCGTGGTTGTTGAGCAGGTGCAGGTGGGCCGTCGGTTCGTTCTCAGGATGCGGCTTGCCGCCCGAGAACACGTCAGCCTCGCCGATCCACACGCGGGCCTTGTCCGTGTCGAACTTGACTCCGCTGCGTCCGGCGGCGGCGAGGATGCGGCCCCAGTTGGGGTCGCGGCCGTGCACCGCCGTCTTGGTCAGCGGACTCGTGGCGATGGTACGCGCGACCAGCGCGGCGGCGGCTTCGTCGGGAGCTCCGTGCACCTGCACCGTCACGAGGCGCGTGGCACCCTCACCGTCCGCGGCGATGCAGCGGCACAGTTCCTGACTGACTTCCAGCACCGCGCGCTCCAGCACGTCGTCGTGACTGTCCGTCCAGCCGGCACGGCTCTTGGGATGCGTGCTGCCCTCGGCGTGCTGGCTGCTCCAGAGGAAGAAGGTGTCGTTGGGGGATGTGTCCCCATCGACCGTCAGGCGGTGGAAGCTGCGGTCGGCGATGCGCTTTTGCATCTCGCGCGGGTGGTCATCAGCCGGCCCATCCGTCAGCACGTAGGCGAGCATCGTGGCCATGTTGGGGTGGATCATTCCGGATCCCTTGGCGACGCCGGTGACGCGGAAGGGCGGACCGTTCTTGTCTTCGACGGCCAGCGTGCGCACCTTCGGCACGAGGTCGGTGGTCATGATTGCGGTCGAGAAGTCACCCAGTCCGCGCTCGCTGGCGTTGGCAAGCAGCGTCGGCAGTGCATCGAGAATGCGCTCGAGCGGCAGGCGTGCTCCGATCACGCCCGTGCTCATGAACAGCACTTCTTCGGGTGCGCAGCCGATCAGCTCGGCCAGCGCGCGCTGCACGCGGCGGTTGTCTTCGATGCCCTCGATGCCCGTGGAGCAGTTGGCGTTGCCGGAGTTGACGAGGATCGCGCGCACCTTGCCGCCGCTCTTTGTCAGGCTCTCGCGTCCGACGATGACATGCGCGCCCTGCAGCTGGTTGGCCGTGAACAGCGCGCTCGCCGGGTAGGCGCGGTCCGCCACGATCAGGCCCAGATCCAGCTTGTTCTTCTTGGCGCGGATGCCGCAGTGCAGCGCCGCGGCCTTGAAACCGGTGGGGAGCACGGGACGGGCATCGCTGACGCGGGTCTTGGCTTGGGAGGTCTGGATTTCCATGTGGTCAGGTCGGATTCGAGGTGCGGGAAACAGGAGCAGAGACATGCGCGAGCGGCACGCGCGAGTGGAGGAGAGCCTTCCAGCGTGCGGCCTCGGCGCGCACGCGTTCGGGAGCGGTGCCGCCGGTGACGCGGCGGCGGGCCAGTACGGCGTCGACGGACAGCTCGCGACGCCAGGCGGCATCGTCGAGGTGGACGAGCTCAGGCAGCAACCGGGCCCGGTCTGCCGCGGCGAGATCATCAAGCTCGATGCCGCGCTCGATCGCGGCGCGCACCACGAGACCCGCGCGCTCGTGCGCATCACGGAAGGGAATGCCTCCGCGCACGAGCAGGTCCGCCAGGTCCGTGGCGTTGGAGTAGCCCTTATTGGCCTCGGTACGGCAGCGCGCCTCGTCGAACGCGATGTTGTTCACGAGGATCGCCGCCACGGCAAGGCACTCGCGCACGGTATCCAGCGCGTCGAAGCACAGTTCCTTGTCCTCCTGCAGGTCCTTGTCGTAGGCCAGCGGGAGTCCCTTCTGGAGCACCAGCAGCGACTGCAGCGCTCCGATTACGCGCGCGCTCTTGCCGCGCAAGAGCTCGAAGCCGTCGGGATTCTTCTTCTGCGGCATCAGGCTCGAGCCTGTGCTGATCGCATCGGAGAGCCGCACGAAACGTGCCTCCTGCGAGGCGAAGAAGATGCAGTCCTCGGAGAAGCGCGAGAGGTGCACCATGCATTGCGCGGCCATGAAGGCCAGCTCGGCCGCATGGTCGCGCGCGCTGACCGCGTCGAGGCTGTTGCGCGTGGGACGGGAGAACCCCAGCTCCGTCGCCAGCTGTTCCCGATCGACGGCGAAGGCCGTGCCCGCCAGCGCGCCGGAGCCCAGCGGCGAGACATTCATGCGCGCCAGCGCCTGTTGCAGGCGTTCGCGGTCGCGCTCGAGCATCTCGACATAGGCCAGCAGGAAATGGCCCGCCGTGACCGGCTGCGCGCGCTGCAGGTGCGTGTAGCCGGGCATCGGCAGATCCGCGACCTTGGCGGCGAGCTGCACGAGCGCGGACTGCAGTTCCTCCAGCGCGAGGCCGATCTGCGCGCCGAGCACGCGCAGATTCAGGCGGAAATCCGTGGCGACCTGGTCATTGCGCGAGCGGCCTGTGTGCAGCTTGCGGGCCAGATCGCCAATGCGCGAGCGCAGCCGCGACTCGACGAAATCGTGGATGTCCTCGGCGCTCGACTGAGCGAACAGTGCGGGCTGCGCCTCGAGTTCAGCCGCGATCGCGCGCAGACCCGCTTCGATGCTGTGCGCCTCGTCGGTGAGAATCACCTCTGCGCGCGCGAGCGCGTGGGCCCATGCGATGCTGCCCGCGATGTCCTCGCGCCACAGCCGCTGATCGACCGAGAGGCTGGCCTGAAACGCATGGAAGCGCGGATCCGGCCGGCCCTCGAAGCGCCCGCCCCACAGCTGGCTCATGTCAGGACCTGCTTGGCGCGCTTCTTGGCGGCCTTGCCCGTCTTGATCAGCGTCGCCGTCGGCTTGGCGCTCGGCAGGACCGCCTTGGCGGCCTTGCCCGCGCGCTTGCCGCTGCGCACCTGCGCTGCGACCATGCCCGGCAAGCCGTAGAGCCGCACGAAGCCCTTCGAATCCGCGTGGTCGTACTTCGCGCTGGGACCGAAGGTCGCGAGATCCTCGCTGTAGAGTGAGTAGGGGCTCGAGGCTCCCAGAGCGGTGGCCGTGCCCTTGTAGAGCTTGACGCGCACCTCGCCGGTGACAAAGCGCGTGGCTTCGCGGAAGAAGGTGTCCATCGCCTCGCGCAGCGGAGCGAACCAGCGACCCGTGTAGACCAGATCGGCGTAGTCGGGCATCAGCTTCTCGCACATGCGTGCGCTGTCGCGGTCCATGGTCAGGGCGCGCAGCGTGCGCACTGCCTCGAGGATGATCGTGCCGCCAGGCGTCTCGTAGACGCCGCGCGACTTCATGCCGACGAGTCGGTTTTCGCAGATGTCGACGCGGCCGACGCCGTGGAAGCCGCCGAGCTCGTTGAGCCTGGCAACCAGTGCTTCAGGGCTGAGCTTCTTGCCATCAACGGAAACCGGCACACCGGCCTCGAAACCGAGCGTCAGGATGCGCGGCTCATCCGGCGCCTTCTCCGGTGACACGGTCAGCATCCAGACGTCCTCCGGCGGCGAGTTGGCCGGATCCTCGAGCGCGCCACCCTCGTGACTGATGTGCCAGAGGTTGCGGTCGCGCGAGTAGATCTTCGTGCGGCTAGCCGTGATCGGGATCTTGCGTGCCTCCGCATAGTCGATCGCATCCTCGCGCGAGCGAATGTCCCACTCCCGCCACGGTGCGATGATCTCGAGGTCCGGAGCGAGCGCCTGATAGGTCAGCTCGAAGCGCACCTGATCGGTGCCCTTGCCCGTGCAGCCGTGCGCGACGTACTTCGCACCGACTTCGCGCGCGTAGTCGACCTGCACCTTGGCGAGGATCGGGCGCGCCATGCTGGTTCCGAGCAGGTAGCGGCCTTCGTAAACGCTCATTGCGCGCAAATTGGGCCACACGTAGTCGGTCAGGAACTCGCGACGGACATCGACGACCTTGCAGGACTTGGCGCCGGTCTTCTTGGCCTTCTCCTCGAGGCCCTTGAGCTCGTCTTCGCCCTGGCCGACATCACCGCAGACGGCGTGCACTTCCAGTCCGTAGTGTTCCTTGATCCAGGGAATGATGATCGATGTGTCGAGTCCGCCGGAGTAGGCGAGGACAACCTTGTCAGCCATGTGGAGTTCCTGTGGTGGGGATAGGGGTGAGCCGGAGTGAGCGGGGAGCCGTGATGAGGGATCAGGGATGAGGGATCAGGGATGAGCAGGCAGCCCGTAGGCGGTCCACTCTTCGCGCGCAGGTCCGAAGACGCCGGGGACCTTGAGTTTGGCCTGTCGCATCAGCACGGTCATCTGTCCGCGGTGATGGACCTCGTGGTAGATCAGGCCGCTCAGCACCATATGTCGCGGCCATTCCTGGCCGTACATGGGGATGGAACCGGCCAGCATCGCATCGGTCCATACGCGTCGCAGTGCGGGCAGCACGCTCTGGCGCATCTGGTCGTAGGCCTGCGCCAGCGCGGCCGCTGACTTGGGAGCCGGCGCACCGGGCGCAGCACCGTCCAAGCCCTGCACGCCCGCCTGCCCGAGCATCTCAGGGTAGGTCTGGACGATGTGCCAGGCGATGAAGCCCAGATCGCGACCCTGCGGATCGACCTTGCAGGAGAGGGCGGCATCGCTCAAGCATCGGAAGACCTTCAGGGTCTCCTCGGTGTGGTGCTGGAAGTCCCGATCGAACTCCTCGAGCGAGTGGTACATCTCAGCGTCCTCCCATCAGCAGCACCATTACGGCCTTCTGCACGTGCAGGCGGTTCTCCGCGATGTCGTAGACGACCGAGTTGGGACCGTCGATCACACCGGCCGTGACTTCCTGTCCGCGGTGAGCCGGGAGGCAGTGCATGAACAGCGCATCGGGCTTGGCGTGCGCCATCATCTCCTCGTCGACGCGGTAGTCGTTGAAGATCGCCGAGCGCTCTTCGATCTCGTCTTCCTGGCCCATGCTGGCCCACACATCCGTGTAGACAGCATCCGCGCCGAGCACGGCCCTTTCCGGGTCGTTGACGATCTCGATGTCCGAGCCCGACTCGCGTGCCATCAGCATCGCTTCGCTGATCACGCGGGCGTTGGGCTCGTAGCCCTCGGGACTGCAGACGGTCATGTTGGCGCCCAGACGCGCGGCGACATGCACCAGCGAGTGACAGGTGTTGTTGCCATCGCCGACGTACACCAGCTTGCGGCCCTTCACCGATCCCCACTTCTCCGTCAGGGTGAACACGTCGGCCAGGGCCTGGCAGGGGTGCAGGTAGTCGGAGAGACCGTTGATCACGGGAATCGAGCAGTTGGCAGCCAGCTCCTCGAGTGCGCGGTGCTTGAACGTGCGGGCGACGATGCCGTCGACCCAGCGCTCGAGGTTGCGTGCCATGTCCTTGAGCGACTCGCGCGAGCCCAGACGCGCATCGCGGTGGTCCATGAACACCGCGGAGCCGCCCAGGTCCTGCATGCCGATGTCGAAGGTGAAGCGCGTGCGCAGCGAGTCCTTCTCGAAGATCATCGCCAGACGCTTGCCCTTGAGCACGGAGTTGTGCTGATCGCGGCCGCGCTTGAGCTCGGCAGCGGTCTCGAATACGGTCTCGATGTCGCCGGTGCCCAGCTGGGCGATCGTCAACAGGTCCTTGGAGGGCAGCTTGCCGAAACGGGTGAGGGTGGCGGTCATGAAGGGACTCCTTTCGAAACGGAAACGAACTACAGCTCGCGCAGGCAATCGCGCAGGATCGAGAGACCGCAGGCGATCTCTCCGGAAGTGATCACGTAGGGAGGCAGGATGCGGATCACCTCTCCGGCGGTGCAGTTGGTGATCAGGCCCTTGGCGTAGAGCTTCTTCTGCAGCTCGGGCGCATTGCGCTCAAGTCGCAGACCCTGCATCAGGCCGCGGCCGCGCAGCTCGGTGATCACGCCGAATTCGCCCTTGAGATCCGCGAGGCCGGCGCGCAGCTCGTTGCCGCGCGCGACCACCTCGGCCTGCAGGCCCTGCTCCATCAGATCGAGGAAGACCTGCGCGCCGCGCAGTACGAAGGGCCCGCCTGCGAAGGTCGAGCCGTGATCGCCCGGCTCGAACACGTCGGCGTGCTCGGCGGCGACGATGGCGCAGCCCATCGGCAGGCCGGCGGCGATGGGTTTCGCCAGCGTGACCACATCCGGCTTCACGCCGGCGGCATCACCCGCGAGGAAGCTGCCCGTACGGCCGCAGCCGCACTGCACCTCATCGTGCACCAGCAGCGTGCCGGTGGCCGTGCACAACTCGCGCACCTCGCGCAGGAAGGCGTGCGGCAGCTCCTTGACGCCCTGCTCGCCCTGGATCGGCTCGAGGAACACGCCGGCGTAGCGACGCGTCTCCAGCAGCGAGCGCAGCCGTGCAGTGTCGCCGGGGGCGACGAACTCGACATCGGGCAGCAGCGGGTGGAAGGGCTTGCGGTACTTCTCGGTGTGCGTCAGCGAGAGCGCGCCCATCGTGCGACCGTGGAAGCTGCCTTCCATCGCGATCAGGCCCGTGCGCTGCTTCTCGCCGCGCTGGTAGGCCTTCTTGCGCACGATCTTGATGGCCGCCTCGTTGGCTTCGGTGCCGCTGTTGGTGAAGAACACCGCCTGCAGACCGCTGAGGCGCGCGAGGCGCGCGGCGACATCCTGCGAGTAGGGGTTCTGGAACAGATTCGAGAGGTGCACCGTGCGCGCGAGCTGGGCCGAGAGCTCGCGCACCATCACCGGGTGGCTGTGGCCCAGCGCGCTGACCGCGATGCCGCCGAGGAAGTCGATGAAACGCTTGCCATCCGCGGTCTCCAGCAGCGCGCCGCTGCCGCGCACGAAGACCTCGGGCGCCGGAGCGTAGGTGCGGAGCAGGGGACTCATGGCCGTCTGTGCGGCAGTCGTGGTGCTTGTCATCTTTGTTCAGGAAACCAGTGCGGACGCGACGAAGCGCGTGCCGATGTCGGGTTGGAGCGCCGCCAGCACAGCCGAGCTGCCCTTGGCGGGGGCGATCTTGACGAGGGCCCCCGGATGGGCGGCCAGCGCGCCGAGCGCGGCCTCGACCTTGGGGATCATGCCGCCTGCGATCACGCCGTCGGCCTGCAGACCGGCGCACTGCTCGGCGGAGAGTTCCTCGAGGCGGCGCTTGCTGCCGTCGAGCACGCCGGGAACATCGGTGAGGAACAGGATCGCATCGGCGCGCAGCGCCGCACCCAGCGGGCCGGCCGCCATGTCGGCGTTGATGTTGTAGAAGCGCTCGCGCGAGTCGGGCTCATCGGCACCCAGCGGCGCCACGGTGGCGAGCACCGGGACGAATGCGGCGCCGCAGAGCGCGTCGACGAGCTCGCAGTTGACGGACTTCACCGCACCCACGAAGCCCAGCTCGGCACCCTGCGCGTGCACCTTGCGGGCATGGAACACGGCGCCGTCCGCGCCCGAGAGTCCCACGGCGCGCACGCCGGCTTCGGTGAGTGCCTGCACCAGCCACTTGTTGACCTCGCCGCACAGCACCGCGAGCACCACGCCCGCCGTGGCTTCATCGGTGACGCGCAGGCCCTGATGGTAGGCCTCCGGCAGACCCAGCTTGCGGACCCATTCGCGGATCTGATTGCCTCCGCCGTGCACCACGACGACTTCGTGGCCGGCGCGGCAGGCCTGCGCCAGGGCGGCGGCGAACTCCGCGCGGGCTGCGGGAGCTTCGAGCTGCGCGCCGCCGATCTTCACCAGCAGCCTCACGACAGCCCTTCCGTTTCCTCGAATCCGAGCATGCGGTTCATGTTCTGCAGCGCCTGACCGGAGGCGCCCTTCAGCAGGTTGTCGATCACGCTGGTGATCACGACCATTCCGTCCGCATCAGCCAGCGCCATGTGGCACTGGTTGGTGTGCTGCACGCCCTTGAGCTCGACCTGACCGCGCTGGAACACGCGCACGAAGGGCTCGCCTGCGTAGGTTTCCGCGAGGCAGCCGCGCAGGTCGGCGGACTGACAGCCGGCGGCCGGGACCACGTAGATCGTGGAGAGGATCCCGCGGAAAACGGGCAGGAGATGCGGCACGAACAGGATCGCGTCGCTGCCCGCATGCTCGCGGATCTCGGGCTGGTGGCGGTGAGTGCCGACGCCGTAGGCAAGGAAGTTCTCGTGGCTGTTGCCGAAGTGAGTGCGCGCGGACGGGTTCTTGCCCGCGCCGGAAACGCCGCTCTTGCTGTCGCACACGATGCGCGCGCCGCGCTCGATCAGGCCGGCAGCGAGCAGCGGCTGCAGCGCGAGCAGGATCGAGGTGGGATAGCAGCCGGGATTGGCCACGAGCCGCGCGGCATCGACGGACGGGCGGGCGCGCTCGGTCAGTCCGTAGACCGCCTGCGGCAGCAGCTGCGGCGCGGCGTGTGCGTGGCCGTAGACCGTCTGGTAGCTCGCAGGGGAGCGCAGTCGGAAATCCGCCGAGAGATCGACCACCTTGAGACCCAGCTCGAGGCAGCGGCTCGCCAGCGGAGCCGAGGTCCCGTGCGGAGTGCAAAGGAACACGCCGTCGCAGCGTGCAATCGCCGACCAGTCGAGCTTCTCGATGTTCGGCTCGCACTCCAGCTCGGGTGCCTCCGGCGTGGCGTCCTCTCGGGCGCTGGCGAAATGCGCCAGCTCCATCCCGCGGTGGCGCTTCAGCAGGGAATGCAACTCGCGCCCGGTGTAGCCTGACGCACCCAGAACGGCGACGCGTTTCACTTGGACTTCTTCCTCGGTTCGCGCAGTGCGGCGAGCTCGCGGGCCAAAGCTCGGGCGGCGGCGCCCGAGCGCGTCACGATCAGGATCGTGTCATCGCCCGCGATGGTGCCCAGCACGTCGGCATGGCCGGCGGAATCCAGCGCCACCGCCAGCGGTGAGGCGCCACCCACCGGCGTCTTGACCACCACGAGGTTCTCGGCGGGGGTGACGGAGGCCAGCCAGTTCTTGACCGCGGCGTAGAGCGCCAGCGTGCCGTCTGCAGACGGGGCCGCGCCGGCCTGCGGCAGCTCGTAGCCCTCCGGGCCCTTCAGCACGCCCATATCGCGCAGGTCGCGTGAGAGCGTGGCCTGATTGACCTCGATGCCCTCCGAGCGCAGCCACTCAGCCAGCTCGGCCTGATTCTGCACCCGGTGGGAGCGTACGCGTTCGGCGATGCGAGTGCGGCGCTCTTCGCGGGTGGGGGCGGTCAGCTTGGCTCTGGCGTGCATAAAATTGCGCGTGCGGGCAGAATTATGCAGCGAAGGCGGGTGGCTTCAAGCAAAAATCGAGGAAACTTGCACGGCGACCCCGCAGCGCGGATCTTGTTGCGCCTTCCTTCCCCTCCCAAGCCCCCTCATGAGCGAACTGTTCACCACCGACAACCTGATCGCGTTCCTCACGCTCTCCGCGGTCAAAACGTGCCAAACGCCGCGGCGAGATACCCGACGACCGCCGACTTGTCGCCGCTGACGTCTCCCGAGTCGGCGTACTGGAGGATCACGGCGTCGCGCGCGCCGGCGTGCTGCGCGGCGCGCATGACGGCGACCGTCGGGCCGCCGCCGCTC
>SYGM01000151.1 GCA_005799545.1 Planctomycetia bacterium
GATGCCTGCGATGCCCGGCAGCGTCAGCGTGGCGCGCAGGAAGGCCATCGCGCCCAGCAGGAACAGGAGGTTGATCGACAGGCTGACCACGGCCAGCACGCCCAGGCGGCGGTAGATCGCGATCATGAACACGGCCACGACCAGCAACGCCACGATGGAGGAGTAGAAGCCGGTCTTCACATACGCATCACCCAGCGTCGCACCTACGCGCGAGCGCTCGAGCAGCGTCGGACGGATGCGCAGCGAGCCCGCGCGCAGCGTGTCGACGAGGTCCTTGACTTCCTTCTGCGTGAAGCCGCCGCGTCCGCCCTCGATGATGCCGGAGCCCGGCAGCTTGCTCTTGATGGTGGCCAGCGTCGCGACTTCGCCGTTGAGCACGATGGCCATGCCCTGACCGATGTTGGCCTGCGTGAAATCGCCGAAGGCCGCCTTCTTCGCGGCCGCGATCTCGAAGCTCACGGCGGGCGCGCCCATGTTGTCGCTCGAGAATCCGACCGCTTCGAGGTCGTCCCCGCTGAAGTTCCAAAGCGCGTTGGCGGGGCGCACGAGCGGTACCAGCCGCGTTTCGATCGGCGTTTCCGCTTCATCGCGGCCGATGCGGTTGGGGAACCAGAGCAGGCCGGCCACGGGGCCGCCCTTGTCGAGCGGGAGCGCATTGAAGTCATCCAGGCGCCGGCCGGGGTTGGCCTTGGCCCAAGCGCCGGCCTTCTCCTGCTCCTTCTGCAGATCGCTGCCCAGACGCGTGATGTCATCGGGGCGGGCGCCCAGCAGGAACTGCATGTCGCCGACGTTTTCGATGCGCTTCTCGATCTCATCGGTGGTCAGCAACTCGACCGTTGCGCCGACCGCGTGCGGCGCCGCGGTGGTTCCCAGATCACCGCGGGTCAGGCCGTTGAACTGCGCGCCCTCGCGCGCTGCGTAGGCGATCTGTTCGTCGCCGATGCGGATCGAAGCCGACGCGCGCGGGAAGGTCTTGAGGTCCTCGTTCGAAATGCCGGTCAGCGTCAGACTGTTGGAGGAGGCATCCAGCGCAGCCGCCAGTTTGCCGCTGACGCGCGCCGTGGCGATCTCCGCCACGCCCGGCACTTCGATCACCACGCGATCGTTGCCCTCGGGCACGATGCTCAGTTCAATCACGCCATTGGGGTCGACGCGATCGCGCAGCGTGTTGCTGAACTCCTGCAGCAGCCGCTGGGGATCGGCGGCCTCGGCCGCGCTGATCTTGCCGCTGTTGACCGCCTCCTGGAAGTCGAACTGGTACACGCGGCGCGTGCCGCCGGCGAGATCCAGTCCGAGTCGGAAGGGGCGCTCGGGCAGCACCAGACACAGGATGAAGACAACCGCGAGAACGGCGGTGAGCGTGATCTTCTTGCCGAGATTTTCGGTCATGGCGGGGGGTGCGGTGTACTTATGGAAGAACGCGGCCGGTCGAGAGCGGGTGAGCGCACCCAGCCCGTGTCACCGAGGCCGCGTTCCGCGTGGGTCAGATGATATCGGCTTCAGCCCTGCGAAGCCGAATCGGATTCCTCAGAAGCGGCGGCCCGCATGGCCTTCTCGAACTCGCGCTCCTTGCGGACCTTCTCGCCCAGCAGCTCCTTGAGGCGGGTCTGCTTGCCGACGCGGTCGCGCAGGAAGTAGAGCTTGGCCCGACGGACCTCGCCGCGGCGGGTGATGACCACATCCTTGACGCGCGGGTTGTGGAGGGGGAAGAGGCGCTCGACGCCCTCACCCTGCACGAGGCGCCGGACGGTGATGGAGCGGCGGATTCCGCGGCCCTTGATGGCGATGATGGTGCCGATGAACAGCTGGACCCGCTCCTTGTCCCCTTCCTTGATGAGGTAGTGGACTTCCACGGTGTCACCCACATGGACGGTGGGCAGGCTCTTCTTGCCGTTCTCGCGTTCGATGGTTTCGATCAGGTTCATGGCTGTTGGGGCGGAGTTTTCCGCGGGGCTCTCCCGGCCGGATGGGACCGTCCGGGGAGTGTTCTGTGGTGGGTAGAGGGATTCAATCCGGCTCAAGCAGGTCGGCGCGCCGCGCGCGTGTGCGCTGCAGGGCCTGAACATGCCGCCAGGACTGGATCTTGGCGTGGTCCCCGCTGAGCAGGATCGGCGGCGCTTCCAGCCCGCGGAACACGCGCGGTCGCGTGTAGTGGGGGTGGTCCAGCAGGCCGCTTTTCCCGAACGAATCCTCGGCTGCGCTGCGCTCATCGCCCAGCACATCGGGCAGGAGGCGCGCCACCGCTTCGACGACGCACAGGGCGGGCAGTTCGCCGCCGGCCAGCACGAAGTCGCCGATCGAGAGCTCCTCGAAGGCGAAGTGCTCCAGCAGGCGCTGGTCGAAACCCTCGTAGCGTCCGCACAGAAGCAGCACGCGTTCGTCGCCAGCGAGTTGCTCGGCGCTCTCCTGACGGAAGGGGCTGCCTTGAGGCGACAGCGCGATCCGACGGAAGCGTCCATGGCGGCTTTCCAGCCACTCGATGCACTCGGCGATCGGTTCAGGTTTCAGGACCATGCCCGGTCCGCCGCCGAAGGGACGGTCGTCGACGGTGCGATGGCGATCGCGCGTGAAATCGCGGAAGTCGACCAGCAGCACCTCCAGACGGCCCTTCTCCTGGGCAATACGGAGGATCCCGGAGCTCAGATAGGGCTCCAAGGTTTCGGGGAACAGGGTCAGAATGGCAAAGAGCGACAAAGCCCCTCCTTCCTACAAGACAAGAGGGCCAAACAAAGTAGTGTCCCGGCCCCGTTCCGTCAAGGAAAGCTTGGCTGCCACCCCTCCGGCGAATCAAGATAGCGGGCATGTTCACGGGACTGGTCGAAGGGGTCGGGGAGGTTGTGGGGCTCCAGCGGCAGGGTACAGGCCTGCGCTTAAGCCTGGAAACCCGGATCGCGGGCTTCGAGACCCGCTTGGGGGCCAGTATCAGCGTATCGGGGGCCTGCCTCAGCGTCGCCGAGGTTCATGGGGGGCGCCTTTCCTTCGACCTTTCGGCCGAAACGCTGGAGCGCACCCGGCTGGGGGGGCTGGCGCTGGGGGGGCTGGTCAACCTCGAGCGCGCCATGCTGCTGTCCTCGCGACTCGACGGCCACATGGTCAGCGGGCATGTCGACGCGATCGGGACGATCACCCGGATGTGGGACAGCGGCGATGGGGGCCTGTGGATGGAGGTCGAAGTGCCGCCCGAGCTGGAGCGCTTCCTTGTCGACAAGGGCAGCATCACGGTCGATGGCATCAGCCTGACGCTCGTCCGCCCGCAGGGGCGGCGTTTCTCGGTCGCGCTGATTCCGCTGACCCTGCAGCACACGACCCTCGGCCGTGCCCATGCCGGCCAGGCGGTCAACCTCGAAGCCGATCTGGTCGCGAAGTGGATCGACCGCCTCAGAAGGTCTGGAACAGGATCGACGTGAAGGTCGTGATCGGCGCAGCCTCGCGGTACTCCTCGAGAGCGCGCTGCACGATGTTGAGCGCCTGCTTCACCTGCAGATAGACCTCATCGTCCATCAGCAGGCGGCCCATGCTGCCCTGACCCGAGCGCACCTGAGCGGTGATCACCGCCAGATTCTCGCTGGTTTCGCGCACGTTTTCGTACACATCGTCGCGGCTGAGGAACTTGCCGAGGCTGCCTTCGCCGCGCTCGACGCGCGCCACGATGCTCTCCAGATCGCGCAGCAGCGCATCGTCCTGCATCAGCCGTCCCAGCGTGCCCTCGCCGCGATCGAGCTTTCGCAGAACGGAGGAAATCGAACGCAGTCCGTCATCGAACTCGCGCGCCCATTGCTCGTCCTTGGCGAGGCGGCCTGCCAGTCCCTCGCCCTTGGCGAGGGCGCCGGAGACCGAGCTGGCATCGTCGAGCAGTTGCACCAGCTTCGAGGCGCCTTGGCGCAGGTTCTCGTACAGCTCATCTTCCGTGAGCAGCTTGCCCACGGTGCCGCGGCCCGCGACGAGATCGCCGGAGAGCTTCTCGAGGTTCGCCAGTGTCGCCGCTGCGCGCTGAGCGCTGGAGGCCAGATCCTCGGCCATCTGCGGATCGGAGAGCAGACGGCCCACGGGGCCCTTGCCCTCGCGGGCCTGACGCGTCAGGAAGGCGATGTCGTCGACGATCTGCTCGACATCGGCGCGGCTCTCCTTGACCAGCTCACCCAGCGAATTGAGCGGGTTGGCGACCACCATGCCCATCAGGCGTTCGCCGCCAGGAATCGCCGGCGCTCCCGCAGGACCGGGATCGATCGTCAGATTGCGGCCGCCGAGCAGGGTGGCGTCCTCGATGGCGAGCTTGGCACCGACGCGGAGCTCCAGTGGCTCGTTGAGGCTCGCGACCACGGTCACGCGTCGCTCCTCCGGCGCCTTGGGATCGTAGGACAGCGACTTGATCCGTCCCCAGCGCATGCCGGCGACCAGCACCGCATCACCCTCGCGCAGGCCGTTGGTGCGGGCGAAGTGCACCACGACCTCGGGCTGGGCCTTGAAGAGCGTGAAGTTGGTCAGGAACAGCGTGTAGTAGCCCAGCACGCCGAGCGCGCCGAGGAAGAACAGGCCGAGCAGGAAGGATCGTGAGGGTGACATGAGGGCTTTCAGTCCGGATCGCGGCCGAGGAACTGCTGGATGCGGGGATGATCGGAGTGGAAGAACTCCCGCGGGGGCAGGTCGACGAGCACCTGACCCTTCTCGAGGAAGACCACGCGATCGGCGACCGTGCGGATGCAGCGCACGCGGTGTTCGACGACCATCGAAGTCACCGAGAGCTTCTTCTGCAGCTCAACGATCAGTTCGTTGATCGACTGCGAGATCTCGGGATCGAGACCGGCGTTGGGCTCGTCGTAGAGGATGATCTCGGGATCGGTCACCAGTGCGCGGGCGATGCCGACGCGCTTCTTCATGCC
>SYGM01000152.1 GCA_005799545.1 Planctomycetia bacterium
TGACGCGCGGATCGTCGACGCGCGCGCGCACCCACGCCAGCTCGCGCGCACACGGCTCCAGATCCGGCGAGTAGAACGACCAAAGCACCAGCGCGCGGCGTCCGGCTGCGAGTTCCTCCTGCAGGGCCTCCACCAGACGCTGCTTGCCCTGGGCCAGCACCATGCGCGGCGGATCGGGCAGTTCCTCCAGCGAGGCGAGCAGCACATTCAGCGCCGCGGTCGCGTAGGCCCGGTAGTGAAACAGCACGCTCACGAGGCGCGCCATCCTAGCGCAGAGGGAGAAGGTGCGAGTCGTTCCGGATCAGCGCGGAACGAGCGGAATCAGCAGGCGGGCATCCACCCGGCCTGCGCGCGCCGGCCCGTACAGCCCCGGCTGCGAGGGCACCCGAACCTGCACGCGCGAGCGCGGGAATTCCTGGGTCAGCAGCAGATGATCGACCACCGCCCGCGCACGGGCCAGCGCCAGACGCAGATCCGCTTCCGTATCCGCATTGCCATCCCCGTAGGCCTCGATCAGCAGCAGTTCCCCGCTGGTCGGAGCGAGTTCGGCACCGCGTCGATCGATCGCCTCCAGTTGGCGCTTCGTCAGCAGCGCCGATCCGGGTTCGAATCGCACGAAGTCCTCGTTGCGGACCTCCTGCGAGCCCTTCATGCGTTCAATCGACTGCACGCGGAGCAGTTCAACCTTCGCCGCATCGAGGCCGGCATCGATGCGATCCGGATCATCCTCGGGCGGAAGTCCGAAGCGCGCGCGCACCCGGTCGAAAATGGCCATTTTCTCGTCTCCGGACAGCAGTCCCGGCATGCCGTGGCCGCGCAGGGCGATCTCGAAGGATCCGACGCCCTTGGCGACCTTGACTGCATCCTGCGTCGGCGCGAGCGCCACCAGCAGAATGAAGAAGGTCAGGATCAGCGTCATCATGTCGCCGAACGAAACCAGCCAGGCTGGAATCGGCGCCTTCGGTTCTTCCTGAAACGCCATCGCTCAGCGCTTTCCCTGCAGGACGGCAGGAGCCTTGAGAAGCCGGATTTCGACACGCCGGTTGAGCATCCGCCCCATGGGGCTGTCGTTGCCTTCCCGGGGAATGCGTGCCCCGTGCGTGCAGAGCATCACATCCTTGGCGGCGACCAGGCCCGATTCCGTGAGAATGCGCGCAGCCGCGTGCGCCCGGGCGAGTCCGATCGAATCCGCATCGGGAAAGGCCTCCGTCGGCTGGAAGTGGCCGTCGGCATGCCCCTCCACGGTGATCAGCAGCGGATAATGCGGCAGAACGCGCGCCATCTCCTTCAGGCTCTTGGCGAGTTCCGGCGTCGGTGTCGCCGTGCCTGGCGCAAACGAGCATTCCGGCCCGAAGCGCAGCGCGATGCCGTCAAAGATCTCATTCAGATCCGCAGGTATGTGCAGCGCATCCAGTTTTTGTCCCATGTGCGCGAGATCCTCGGGCAGTTGAATGTCGGGACGGCTGTGCTGTTCCGTGGATGCGTCCAGCGCGCTGGTGCTCTCGATCAGCTCCATGGCGCGAGGGTCCTCCATCGCGTCCGAGCCGGCATCGCGCGGAAAGATGCCATTGGATCCGCTGAGACGCAGCTTGGTCTTCACCGTCTGCATCGCCCCGGATGAGGTGAACGTCAGCAGCAGCACGAAGAAGGTCACCAGCAGGGACACCATGTCCGAGAAGGTGACGATCCACTCGGGGGCGCTGGCCGGAGGATCTTCTTCGAAGGCCATGTTCAGGCAGCCGCGCGTTCGCGCAGTTTGGGCGCAAGGAAGGCGGAGAGGCGCTCGCGAATGATCGTCGGCTTCTCACCCGACTGGATCGCTAGGACGCCATCGATCATCATCGCCTTGAGCTGGGCCTCTTCCTTGGCCCGCAGATCAAGCTTTCCGGCGATCGGAATGCACATCACGTTCGCGATGACCGCGCCGTAGAAGGTCGTCAGCAGTGCGACGGCCATGCCGCCTCCGATCTGCGATGGGTCGGACAGCGAGGCCAGCATCTGCACGAGTCCGACCAGTGTTCCGATCATGCCGAAGGCCGGGGCCATGGCGGCGAAGGTCTCAAGGACCTTCTTGCCGTTCGCATGGCGAGCGCGGCTCCAATCGGCATCCAGTTCCATGATGCTGCGCACGGTGTCGGCCGAGAATCCGTCGACCACGCACTGCAGTCCCTTGGCGAAGAAGGGGTCCTTGACTTCCTTGAGCTTGGCTTCGAGCGCGAGGATGCCCTCCTTGCGAGCCAAGTTGGAGTATTCCACCGTTCGCTCAATCAACTCGGTGGGAGCCATGGACTTCGAGATGAAAGCCCGCATCACGACGCTGAACAGGCTTTTGAGGTCCGCGAAGGTGTAGTTCATCATCACCACCGCGACCGATCCGCCGCACACCATCACGATCGACGGCATGTCATAGAACAGGATCAGGCCGCCCTTGCCGAGCATCATCGACCATACGAGGAAGGCCGTGACGAGTATGGTTCCGAGGATCGTGCTGAGGTCCATGGTGGGCTTGCTGGGAGGGCGAACCCTCGTCGAAGCCCATCGGCACGAATCCCCCGCAGCCTTAGGCTGCACCTGAATCCGATCCCGCTTTCGGGACGATCAGGCGAAGGGGCCGGCGGCCCCTTCCTGTGCGGGCTCCCAGCGGGTTGCCATGCGCGGCAGTGCGCTGTCCTGCGGGAAGCCATGGCGCGGCCCATGGCCCGGCCCATGGCGCGGCTGGGGCACGAGCATGTCCTTGGGCTCGGGGACACCCAGAGCCTGCGGCACACCCAGAGCCTGGGGCATACCCGAAACCTGGGGTGCAAGCGGTGCCGCCGCGGGCAGCAGCCCCGCGCGCAGCATCAGGCGCCGGATGCGGTCCAGACGCGAGTATCCGATGCCGCTGTGCAGCGCGAGCTGATCCAGTTCGGCCGTTTCGAAGGCCTCGAGCGTGTCGATGCCGCAATTCGACAGCGCCGCGATCACCCTCTCATCCAGACCATCGACCCAGCCGGCCTGCAAAGCCGTTCCGACCATCGCCGTACCCTGCTCGTCGAGCTCAGGCTCGAGCGATTCGAGCACCAGACTCTCGACGCTGAGGGGCTCTGCTTCACGCGGTTCCTCTTCGATCGCGGCGGGCAGCGGCTCGCGGGCATCCGCTTCGCGCCATTGCGCCAGCACCTTCTCAAGGATGCTGCGATCCTGCGCCGGCAGGCTCGAGCGCACCGACTCGCATCCGATCGCGGCGGGCACCTGTGCCGCCGGTTGCGAGGACTGCGGAGCGATCTGCGCCCCGCCTTCCTCGGCGCTCTCCTCGCGCTCCAGCCAGTCCGCGCCCACGCGCTCGGCCAGATGGCGGGCCTCGCGGCGGAATCGGCGTGCGGCGGCCGGCGTCGACTCGATCAGTTCAATCAAGCGTTCCTCCTCGAGCTTCCCGAGGTCAGCCAGCGAGCTGCATCCGGCAGCCTTGAGGCGCTGCAGGGTCGAGGGTCCGTCGGCGTGGAGCGTGCAAAGCAGGGCAAGGGCATCCATTGTGTTCGTGATCCGATCAGGCTTCGGCGACTTCGATGCGCGGCGACTTCGGGCGCAACAGGCTCGCGCGCGCGGTCGCAAGGCGCGCATCGAGCTCGATGATCTCTCTGGCGAGGCTGGCGAAATCCTCCGCCGAGCGTGAGGCAGGATCGACGACCTGAACGGGCGCGCCCAGTGCGGCGCACTCGCGCAGACGCACGCTCTCGCGAATCGCCGTCTGGAACAGGCGCTCTCCGAAGCGGGCCTGCATCGCGATCAGGATTTCGCGCGCGATGCGCAGGCGACGGTTGAACATCGTCGCCAGCACGCGCACTTCGAAGGCGCGATCACCCTGTGCGAGTCGCTCTTCCAGGATGCGCTGCGCGGCGAGCGCGCCCTGCAGCGCGAACGCGCCCGTCTCGACGACGAGCACGGCGCAATCGCAGGCGTTGAGCGCATTGGCCGTGAGAACGCCATCGGCGCGCGGGGGGCAGTCGATCAGCACGTAGTCATAGACTTCGCGCGCCTCTTCCAGCACGGTGCGCAGGCGCTGCTCCGGCTCGATCAGACGCGCGGAAACCTCTTCAAATTGAGCCAATTCGAGCGAAGCGGGCGCCACCCACACATCACCGGCGACGCATTGCTCGACATCCTCGATGCTCGCTTCGCTGGCGAGCAGATCGAAGCTGGTCGGCGCCGTGGAACCCGGCGCGGCGCCGAGCGCCAGCGTGGCGTGAGCCTGCGGATCGAGATCGACGAGCAGCACAGGGCGACCGAGCGCGGCAAGTGCGCCGGCGAGATTGACCGCAGCGGTGGTCTTTCCGCAGCCGCCTTTCTGATTGACGAGGGCAAGTACGAACATGGGTGTGCACGGACGCTACGGATCCGCACATCAAAAAAAAAGGCGGCAGTTTGTCTTGAGCGCCCGCCCTGCGCGGCAGCGTTCAGCGGAGGGCCTTCTTGGCGCGCTCGTAGAACGAGCTCGGCGTGCGCGCCGTCTCGATCGCGCTCCAGCCGGCGACCTTGGTGATCGCGAGGGCTGCGGCGCTGCCCGGCTCGCACAGGGAGACCGGCTTGCGCAGCTGGACGCTGCGGCCGACGGCCTCGTCCGCCGGCACCCAGCCCACCAGCTCCGGGTGCGTGCCGAGGAATTGCAAACTCGTTTTCTTGAACCGTTCCCAGCCCATCGCCGCACTTCTTTCGTCCGGGCAGCGATTGAGGACCATGCCGACCCGCAGATGCTGGTTGACCATCTGGGCGCGCTTGTAGAGCGCGTAGGCGTCCGAAAGGGCCGTGACCTCGTGGTTGGTCACGAGCAGCAGCGTGCTCGTGGCGGCGAGGTGGGCCACCGTGCTGTACGACAGGCCGGCGCCATGGTCGACCAGGATCAGGTCGTACTCGAACTCCAGCGGCCGCAGGGCCTCGAAGAGCTGCTCGAGTTCCCGACGCGTGGGGTTCGCCAGCGCGTGCCGTCCGACCCCGCCCGAGATCAGGTGCACGCCCTGCGGACCCTCGACCACGGCCTCGCGAGCGCGCACGGTGCCGTCGAGCACGTGGCCGAAGTCAAAGCGGGGCGCCAGCCCCAGCAGCAGGTGCGCGTTGGCGAGCCCGGCGTCGAAGTCGATCAGCAGCACGCGCTCGCCGCGCTGCGCGCGCAGCACCGCGAGATTGCTCGTCAGGATGCTCTTGCCCGTGCCACCCTTGCCGCTGGCGACGCAGACCACGCGCGCCCCGTGCGGAGTCGTCTTGTCCAGATCGGGCTCCGACGGCTTTAGAAACCTCGTCAGAGAGCGCAGCCGGGGGAAGTCGAAGCGCGTGGTGTTCAGCATCGGTGATCAGCAGGGTGGCGAAACAATCTCCCAGCGATTCGCGCCCGCGTCAACCGCCTTTCCTAGTGCATTTTCACTTCTTCCCCGATGCGGTGGATCTTCATCACGTTGGTCGAGGACTTCTGCCCGGCGGGAACCCCCGCCACGAACACGATCGGGTCGCCGTACTGGGCGAATCCGCGCACCACCAGCATCTCGGAGGCCATGTAGAGCATGTCCTCGAGGCTGCGCTCGCGGCGGAAAAGCATCGGGCGCACGTGCGCCAGCACGGTCATGTGGTTGACCGTCTGGGGGTGCGGAGAGAGCGCCAGCACCTCGGCGTTGGGACGGTAGCGCGAGAGCAGGCGCACCGTGTTGCCGGTCTCGGTGAAGCACACGATCTTGGAAATGTTGAGCGCGGTGGCGGCCTGCACGGCGGCCAGCGCCACCGCATTGGCGAAGTTCGCTTCGCTCTGGCGGAAGGCGGGTGCCGGCAGGGTCTGGTAGCGCTGGCTTTGCTCCACGGCGCTGGCGATGCGCGACATGGTGGCGACCGCCTCGACCGGATGCTCCCCCACGGCCGTTTCGGCCGAGAGCATCACGGCATCCGTGCCATCGAGCACGGCGTTGGCGACATCCGTGACCTCTGCGCGCGTGGGGCGCGAGGAGTTGATCATGCTCTCGAGCATCTCGGTCGCCGTGATGGTGAAACGGCCCGCGCGCATCGCCGCCTGGATCAGCGACTTCTGGATCAGAGGCAACTGCTCGAGTTCGGCTTCAACGCCCAGATCGCCGCGCGCCACCATGATTCCATCGGTGCGCGCGAGGATGGCGTCGAGATTCTCCAGCGCCGCCATGCGCTCGATCTTGGCGACCATCAGTGCTCCGGGCGCCAGCGCCCGCACCACGTCGATCTCTTCGGGCTTGGCCACGAAGCTGATGCCGATCATGTCGATGCCGGCTTGGGTGGCGAGCTGGAGATTGCGCCGGTCCTCGGCCGTGGGCAACTCGTACGAGATGCGGCTGTCGGGGAAATGCACGCCCTGACGGTCCTTGATCACGCCGTCCTGCGTGACCTCGCCCTGCAGGGAATCCGCGCCGACCGTCAGCACGCTGAGCTCGACCTTGCCGTCCGCGAGCAGCACGCGGTGCCCCGGGCGCACCGCCTCGAGGAAGCCGCCGAACTCGAACCAGACTTCGCCGGCCGGCGCCGTGCCCTTCGCCTCGCGCAAGGTCAGGCGCATGCCGCGCTCGAGCTCGCGCTTGCCGCCTTCGAAGCGGCTCATGCGCATCTTGGGGCCTTGGATGTCGGCAAGGATGCCGATGGCGCGCATGCGGTTGTCCGCTTCACGCCGGATCTTCTGCACGCGGCGCAGGAAGTCCTCCTCCGAGCCGTGGCTGAAGTTGATGCGGGCCACGCTCATGCCGGCGTCGATCAGCTCGCCGATGCGGTCCTCGCTGGCAGGCCCGATGGTCGCGACGATCTTGGTGTGCGCGTGGGCCGCGGGCATGCGGGGCATTCCGGCGCGTTGGGGACTCGACATTCTGTTCTGCTGCAGCATCGATACCCTGTGAGGAAATACCAGATCCGCCGCCGATTTGCGAATCGCGGCCTACTTCGGCGGCAGCGCGTCGAAGCCCGCTCCGAACGCCGTCCAGGAAACATCCCACCCTTGCGAGCGGCGACGGTCTCCGAAAGCGGCCGCGAAACCCTTGCCCATGCGGGCCACGCGCGGCGCCACGCGATCTTCGCAGTGCGTTGTCGGCAGCTCGTTGAGCCGCACGATGCTGCCCACCTGCCGTCCCGCGGCATCGATGCGCTGGGCGAGCGTGTGGTCGTAGCCCGAAAGATCATCTTCGAAGGCCACGAGGAAGCTGCCATCCGCCAGCAGGATCGCATCGCTGGTGTCCTGCTCGTTGCCGGTGTTGCCCAGCCACAGTAGCGGACCTGAGGGCCGGCCCCGGGCGTCGAAGCGTCGCGCCACGACATCGCGCAGCGGCGTGTCGGGATTGCCGCTGGTCCAGCTCATCAGGAATCCGCCGTCGCGCGCCGCCGCCACCGAAGCATCCCAGTCGTGCCCGGCGGGCGTCGCTTCGAACGCAAGTTCGTCACCGCGCAGCTCGCCGGCGGCATCCAGCACCAACCCGCGGATGCGCGTGCTCTCGCCGCGCACATCCACCACGCACAGCCAGTTGCCGTCGAGCAGCTGCGTGGCGGACACGCGCTGGCCGCTGCCGAGCGACTTGGCGCGCGTCACCGCGCGCAGATCGGTGCCCAGGCCCTGCATCAGCACCTGATTCTCGCCTTCGATCCAGAACAGGCGCCAGCCGGGCGCTCCGCGGACCGGCAGCAGCAATAGCTCGCGCGGCGTCGCGCGCGCCAAGCGCACCACCTCGCCCTGCGCCGCTCCCTCGGCGGAATAGGCCTGCAGCGCAATGCCCCCCGCCTCGGACCAGGCGCAGACCAGCGAGCCATCGGCCTGCATCGCCAGCGTCGCCACGCTGCTTGCGCCGGAGGCCGGCAGTGGCCAGTCCGACCCTTGCAGTCCCTCGGCGCTGAAACGCCGCGCCCATGGCCGAGCCTCGCCGCTGCGCCGGTCGATCCAGATCAGCGCACCGCGCGATCCCGCGGTCGCGATGCGCGCATTGATCTGGTCCGAGCTGGCGACATCGCTCGCCAGCCGCTCGGGCGCATGGTCGGACGCCGTGCGTGCGAAGGGCTCGACGCGCAGCAGATACGGATCGCCTTCGCCACCGGCGTTGGCGGTCCACGCCACCAGCAGCTCACGACCCGAGGCCGCCAGACGCGGCACGCTGCCGCGTTTGAGATCCGTCAGGCGCAGCGGCGCGCTGCCGACGGCGGCCTCCTTGCGCACATCGAACCAGTCGACGCGCCAGGTTGACTCGCCCTTGCCCTGAACCAGCACGGCGGCATGGCCCGGCAGCACCGCGACCGCATGCACCTGCTCGCCTTCCGCGCCGACCGGGATCGGCCGACCGGCCGGCTCCCCGCGCCCATCGAGCGCGCGCACATGCACACGGCCCTGTGACTCGGCGAGCAGCAGCACTCCGTCCTTGGTGCCGCGGGCGTCGATCAGCTTGCCCTCACCGATCGAGCGCGGACGCGCGTCGAGATCCATGCGTGCGGCGAGCAGCGCGCCCTCCGCGCTCCACAGGGCCAGCGGTCCCTGCGGAGTCGGCAGCCACGAATACGGTGCCTCGACGCGCACGTCGCGGCCGCCGAACAATTTGGTTTCACCCAGCGGCTCGAGCTCCGTGTTGCACTCCACCCAGTGCAGGCCGCCGCGGTTGAGCCAGGCGACGCAGTAACCACCGCCCGCGCGCAGACAGATGCGCGGTTGCTGGGCACCCTGATTGCGATCGCGCCGCGGCTGCAACCCTTCGGGCATCGGCGTCAGCGTCCGATCCGGGCCGTCCCACATCCCATCCGCCTTGTAGGCGTGGCCGAAAACCACCGGGACATTCAGCACCTCATGGATCCACACCACCGCTCCCGAGCCATCCTGTGCGATCGCGAGATCCGGCTGGAGTCGCCGACCGGCGTAGGGTCGGTGCACCACATCCTCAGGCCCACGCCGCTCCGCTCTGGGACCGAGCCGGGCGAGGTACAGGCCCGCGAGCCCGTCTCTGTGGTCCCGCCACAGGGCGGAGTAGCCCCCCTCCGCCCCGGCGAGAGCCTGCAGCTCCTGCACCGTGCCCCCCTCCGTATCGGTGTGCACGGTGGTATCCGGGAAGAGCCGCGCAGCGGCATCGGGTGCGTAGGTCCCGAAGGTGCCGGGAACGGGCTGGGAGCCCTCCCGCAGCTGGGCGCAGACCGGGGGGCAGGACAGCAGAGTGGCAAGGATCAGGAACGTCTTCATCTGGAATCCGCAGATCTACCCTAGCGGCCTTTGCAAAGCGGGGTAAACCTTCAGAAGAGGCCTCGGACGACAGCCGGGGACTTTTCTGCCATGGAACCGACTCCTCGTCTGCACGGCCGTAGCGGGGCCCCTGAGGTGACCAGCATCGTGGTCTACCTCGTGGTTTTCGGCCTGATCCTGTACATCGCCCTGCGGTGATTCGGGGCCGGTCGCCCCGCGCCCCTTTTCGGAGGCACACTTCCAAGGGAACCCGGAACCCCCGGGCGGGTTGATCCGTCCCTCTGATTTACCGGCGTTCCGGACCCCCCTCTCTCGAGACAGACATGCAGATCAACTGGATTTCCGCCTTCCTGCTGGGTGCCGTTCTGGCGCCGTTCAGCCCCGCCCAAGACAGCCTGGAGACCACCTTTGCCGACTGGCGCTCCCGGCAGGACCAGAACTGGCAGCTCGTCCCCGCGGAGGGCACCGGCTACGCCCAGATGATCCACGGCGGCAGCCTGCGCTCGACCTACCGGCCGGCCCGCGATGAGGACTTCCTGCCGCTGGCGATCACGAGACTCGCCGAAACCCGCAGCCTGCACGGCATCGAGCAGGAGACCTTGAGCTTCGCACGCACGCAGTTCCTGCCGCTGGCCCAGATCGGCTCGAGCGACAAGCTCGTCGTGAAGTTCCAGCAGATCGTGCGCGGCGTGCGCGTGGTCGACGGCTGGGTCAACGTGCTGTTCGACATGCAGGGCACGCTGCTGGCGATCCAGTCAACCTCGCTTCCGAGCGTGGCGCAGTTCAACACCGCGCCCCGCCTCGATGCGGACACTGCGCTGGCGCGCGCGCAGGCCCTGGTCCTCGAGCACACCGGCTTTGCAGCCAACGAGCTGCCCGCCGCGCCGGAGCTGGTGATCCTGCGCTACGACGCGGACAGCGGTCGCGAAGCGCGCCTGTGCTGGCAGATCGATCTGCAGTGGCACGAGGAGAACACCGATCCGCTGGGCAACGTGCACTGGATCGATGCCAACACGGGTGAATTGCTCAAGCGCGAGTCGAGCATCCACCACTTCGATGTCGGCGGCACCGTGTACACGAAGGCTTCGCCGGGCACGCTGCCCGATACGACAGCCAACCCCGAAACGCAGCAGGTGATGAAGTACGCTGCGGTCACGAGCAGCGCCGGCACCGTCTACACGGATGCCAACGGCAACTTCAACTTCCCAGGCATCACCGGTCCCCTCGATGTCACGGTCCAGTACTCCGGAAGCTTCAACTACGTCACGAACAACGGCGGAGCCCCGACCGGCCTGACATCGACCATCAGCGGCACGGGCAACACCATCGTGCTCAACACGGCCAACGCCGCCACGGTGACCAGCCAGGCGAACGCCTTCATCGGTGTCAACAAGCTGCGCGACTGGGTGCGGGCGGTGAACCCCACGGATCCCTTCGCGGATTTCGTCGCGTTCGCTGATGTCAACCAGGCCTCGACCTGCAATGCCTTCTACAACGGGTTCAGCATCAACTTCTTCGCGGCGGGCGGCTCCTGCGTCAACACCTCGTACTCGACGGTGGTGAGCCATGAGCACGGCCACTGGATGAACGTGCGCTACGGCACGGGCAACGGATCCGACGGCATGGGCGAAGGCAACGCCGATTGCTGGGCGATGTACGTCTGGGACACGCCGATCGTCGGCGAAGGTTTCAGCGGCACGGGCACCAACATCCGTACCGGCACCAACACCTCGGCGTTCTGCGGCGATGGCAACCCTGCCTGCTACGGGCAGGTGCACTCGGATGGACGTCCGTGGATGGGAGCGGCGTGGAAGATCCGCAACCGCCTCAATGTCGCTCTGGGCAACGCGCAGGGCGATCTGGTCGCCAACACGCTCTTCCTGACCTGGATGGAGACCTTCAACCAGACCCAGATCAAGTCGGTGATCGAGACGCAATGGCTCACGCTCGATGACAACGACGGCAACATCGGCAACGGCACGCCGCACTACACGCATGTCGACGGCGGATTCCGCGATCAGGGCTTCCCCGGCTACACGATCCCCTCGCTGGCGATCGTCAACGTCACGGATCTCGCCGACACGCCGTTCGAGGCCGGCCCGTACGTCGTCAACGCGACGATCACGGCCAACACCAACCCGCCGGTCCAGACCGCGACGCTGCGCTACCGCGTCAACGGCGGCGCACTGCAGTCGATCCCGATGACCTCGCTGGGCTCGAACAACTACACAGCCGCGATCCCCGGCCAGACCGGACCCGCTTATGTGCAGTACTACATCCAGGCCACGGACAACGCGAGCCTGACCTCGTACTGGCCCCCGAGCGCGGGTGCGGACTACCTCGACTTCGATGTCGGCAACGTCAGCACGCTCTTGTTCCACACCTTCGACCTCAACAACGATCAGGGTTGGACGCACGGTCTCACGACCGGCACGGATGACTGGGCTCGCGGTCCGGGCAACGCCAAGAGCGGATCCTCCGGCGGCGTCGCATGGGTGGACCCGCGCGATGGCTACTTCTCCGGCCGCTGCTGGGGCACGGATCTGGGCACGGGCAACGCCAACGGCGCGTATCCCAGCAACTCGAACTACTGGCTGCGCTCGCCGACGATCAACTGCAGCGGCGCGGTCGGCACGAAGCTGCGCTTCAAGCGCTGGCTCTCGGTCCAGGGCTCGGCCAACGATCAGGCCCGCATTCGCGTCAACGGCACGCAGGTCTGGATCAACCCGACCACGAACCTGACGGAGACGGCCTGGTCGGCGCAGGAGATCGACATCTCCGCGCTGGCAGACGGCAACGCCTCCGTGCAGATCGAGTTCTCGCTACAGACGAACGGCTCAACGGCCTTCGGCGGCTGGAACATCGATGACGTCAAGGTGCTGTGGGTCAGCCAGGCCACGCAGCCCTGCGCGCCGCCGACGAGCTACTGCATCTCCGCCCCCAACTCTTACGACCCCAACGGTGTCGTGATGGGCTGGGCCGGATCGACCTACATCTCGAACAATGACTTCGTGCTGCAGGCCTTCGGCGTGCCGCCCTTCAAGGCGGGCCTGTTCTTCTACGGCGCCAATCAGGCGCAGGTGACCTTCGGCAACGGCTACCGCTGCGTCGGCTCGCCGTTCACGCGCCTGCCGCTGATCAATGCCAACGATCTGGGCGACATGTACCACCCCGTCGACTTCAACACGCTGCCGGCCTCCGGACCGATCCTGCCGGGCTCCGTGCTGAACTTCACGCTGTGGTACCGCGACCCGGATGCCGGCGGAGCCAACTTCAACGCCGCCAACGGCTTGCAGGTCACTTTCTGCCAATAATTCACTGTCGGGAAGCCCTTCGGAGGGCTTGGAAGAGGGACGGGCGGGAGATTTCCCGCCCGTCTGCTTGTATGGAACCTGCAAGGAGTCGGATCCGGGCCAGCCGGCTGCCCTATACTGCTTCGCCTGAAAAGGCCCCCACACCTCATGAAGAAACTCCTCCTCGTCATCGCCCCCCTGCTCCTCGTCCCGCTGCTGCCCGCGCTGCGGCCCAACGTCGCCAAGCTGCGCTTCGCGCCGGCAGAGGGCACCACGCTGACGCGCACCCTCAACAACGTCAGTGAGTTCTCGCTGCAGGACTTCTCCATGACCATCAACGGCAACGACAGCCCGATGAAGCCGGAGATGGAGATGACGATGAACCAGGACCAGACGGTCGTCGTCAGCGACACCTACGCCAAGATGGCGGATGGCAAGCCTGCCAAGCTGGTCCGCAAGTTCGACTCGATCGAGGGCACCATGGCAATGTCGATGAAGGTCGACATGATGGGTCAGGTTCAGGAGAACGAAGATTCCAAGGACCTCAGCAGCGGACTCGCCGGCAAGAAGGTCACCTACACCTGGGATGGTGAGAAGAGCGAATACGCGCTGGCCTTCGATCCCAAGGAAGACAACGATGAGCTGCTCGCCGGTCTGCAGGAGGACATGGACCTGCGCGTCCTGCTGCCGCAGGGCGAAGTCAAGGAAGGCGAGACCTGGAAGGTCGACGTCAAGCAGCTCAGCAGCGTGATCGCGCCGGGCGGCGATCTGAAAATCAAGCCCAAGGACAATGCCGGCGAAGAGTCGCCGATGGGCATGGGCGACATGGGCGGCGCCGGCAACACCAACGAGTGGTTCGACGGCGAAATGGAAGGCGAAGCCAACGCGACCTTCGACGGCATGCGCGAAGTCGAAGGCAAGTCCTTCGCGGTGATCAAGCTCGAGGTCAAGGTCAAGGGCAAGAAGGACCTGACGGAGAGCGCCAAGGAAGGCATGGAGAAGGCCGCTCAGGAAGGCATGCAGATGGAGATGGAGAAGGTCGAGGTGAGCTTCGAGTACGAAGGCAACGGCGAGTTGTTGTGGGACACCACGGCCAACCATGTGCACAGCTTCGAGTTCACCGGTCCCGTCAAGGCCCTGCTCGACATCGAGATGGGTCTGGAGATGCAGGGCCAGAGCATGACGATCGGCCAGGGCATGGAGCTCGCCGGCACGACCAAGCTCAGGATCTCGGTTGAGTGAGTGATTCGCCGGTGCGGCGTTTCCTCGCACACACTCTGTTGATTCTCGCGGGGACCGCTCCGATCGGCGCGGTCCCCGCCGTTTCGGCATTCGCGGAAGGCAATCCCGAGGCTCTGCGCATTGCGCAAGAACAACTTGCCGCCAAGGACGCGCAGGCTGCGGCGCAGACCGCGGTCGAGGCCCTGCGCAAGGGCGCGGATGACGCCCAGCTGTGCGAGGTCTATGCACGCGCGCTGAGTCAGCTCAACCGCCGCGACGAGGCGGCGCACTGGTTCGAAGAAGCCGCACGCCGCTACGCATCCGCGGAGCAGGCGGCACCGTCCAAGGCCTGCCTGGCGGAACTGCGGCGCAACGACCCGCTCTCCTCGCGCAGGGATGCGCTGCTCGCCAAGCTTGCGGCGACGCTGACCGATGCGGCTTCGGATCTGGAGAAGCAGGGTCACACGCAGCGCGCGCTGGAGATCCTCGAACGTCTGCCCCCCATCGCCAGCGGCAAGACGCTCGCGCGAGTCGAGGACCTGCTCGCGCGCGTGCGCGGTGCGCTCCATCGGCTCGATCTCGACGCGGAAACTGCGGAGGACTCGGACAGCGCCGCTCCTTCTGCACCCGGGCCGTCCGCACCCGCGCGGCCCGTCTTCGCGCCCGGCAGCTTCCCGATCACCGAGCACGAGAGCCAGCGCTACAAGCTGGTCGCCAACCTCGAACCGGAACTGGTGACACGCGTCGGCGAGCTGATGGACTCGCTGTTCGGTTTCTACGTGCAGGTCTTCTTCGACGGCGAGCTCGGCCGCGCGCGCGGTGCCAAGGCCACGATCCGCATCCACGGCACGCGCGAGGACATGCTGAAGGACTGGCAGGGCGGCCCGGGCCCCGAGGGTTGGTGGTCATCCGGCGAAAACGCCGTGCACTGCTACGACTCGCGCACCAACGGCTCGGGCAGCCTCGACTGGATGCTCGAGACGCTCTATCACGAAGCCAGCCACCAGTTCACCTCACTGCTTTCGCAGGGCGGCTTCGTGCCGGCCTGGCTCAACGAAGGCACGGCGAGCTTCTTCGAAGGCACCGTGGCGATGGCGGACAATCGCGTGCTGTGGCCCGAGGCTGCCGAGAAGCGACTCGCAAGCCTGTGCGCGGAACTTGCCAAGCCCGATGGCGTGCGCGCGCGTCAGGTGGTGGCGTACGACTCGCCGGCCTCCTACCCCGCGACCTACTACGCCTTCGGCTGGGGACTGGTCTACTTCCTCCAGCAATACGAGGACAAGGACACGCTGGCCCTTGTCTACCGCCCGCTCTACGCGCAGTACATGCGCGAAGTGCTGCAGTCAGGCGGCGGCTCGATGCCGGTCTTCGAGCGCGTGTTCCTCGGACCGAACTCGCCGCTGAAGCACACCCGCTTCGAGGAATTCGAGCGCGACTGGACGCGCTGGATCCTCGAGGAAGTGCGCCCGCTGCACGGCAGCGATGCGCGGGCGCGCGAGCTGCGTCTGGCGCGCATGCGCGCCTGCCTCGAGCGGGCCGCGCTGGCCGCCAAGGAAGGCAAGCAGACGCCGGTGCCCGAATCCGAACTGCTGAATCGCGCGCTCTCCCACCTCGAGTTCGTGCGCGCGCGGATCGATAAGGCCGACAAGCCCGATGGCGAGCTGCTCGTGCTGCAGGCCGAGATTCTCGAGCGCCTAAAGCGTCCGCAGGCCGCCGCGCCGCTGCTCGAGGACGCACTCGAGCTCGCCGCACGCGACAAGTTCGAGCTCGACGAGGCACGCCGCACGGAGCTTGAAAACCGACTCAAGCGACTGGACTCGAAGAACGCGGCCCTGCGCACGGCCCGCATCCGCTCGCGCGAGCTGGCGCGTTCCGTCGGCGGCCTGCTGAAGGATTATGTCGATGCCGAACCGGGCCTGCCGCTGCGGGCCTACACGCTCGCCGCGCTGAGCTCCGGGATCCTGCGCGAAGACGAGAGCCTGCGCCGGCGCGCCGATGAACTGCGCGAAGAGGCGCGCAAGCTCGGCCTGCTGCTCGGCTCCATCCGCGAGCTCGCCGGACCCCGCACGGCCTGGAAGACCGTCTTCGCGCAGCCGCCCAAGGCCTTCAACCCCGCCGGCGCCGAAGGCGCGATCGAACTCTCCAGCGTGCGCCTGCACGGTGAGATGCTCACCACGGTGAGCGCCGTGGGCGAATACGAAGTGCGCGCCAGGCTCGAGCGCCGCGGCCGCATCGAACTGGGGGCGGCGCACGGACTTGTGATCGTGGGCCGACCCGATGCCGATTGGTACGCCGTCGGCATCGATGAGAAGGGTCAGGGCGGCTTGTGGACCGTGCGCGTCACCGCGCGCGGCGGCACGGTGGCCAAGCGCCTTGCGATGATGAAGCTCGAAAAGCCCGTGCAGGAAGGCGAGACGCTCGAGCTTGCCGCGCGCGTCTTCCCGGATGGGCGCGTGGAACTGCGCGCGGGCAATCGCGCGGTCGTCAGCGAGAAGATCCCGCTCGACGGCGGCGTTCCGCGGCACTGCGGTGTGTTCGTCAAGAATGGCGCCGCGACCTTCCGCGAGGCGGTGGTCGAGATCTTCCCGTGAGCTCGCACGATCCGCACGCGCAGCATGAGCAGTGCGAGCTGCGCTGGCGCAGCGAGACCGAGCCCCTGCGGCGCGACACGGCCAAGGCGCTGGCACAGTGGTTCGCCGCCTGCGTGCATGCCCGTCGGGGCAATCGCTCCGGCGCACAGAGCCTTGCCGCCAAGTGCCTGCCCGCCCTCGAAGCCGCGCTCGCGGGCGGGCTGAGCGAGCTCTACGGCCACGATCTGAGCGCCATCGTCAACGAGGCGCGCTCTGCACCTTGGTGCTAGATCGCCCCACGCTGCCCCGGATGCCGGTAAGCTTGAGCGCATGCTGCTCTCTCTCTTCCGTCGTGCCTCGATCCTCTGCGCAAGCCTCCTGCTGACCACCGCGGCACTCGCGGGCGAAGCCGTGATGATCGCTCAGGGCACGATCGCCAGCGCCTCGGGAGCCACGGGTGCCTACAACGGCGTCACCTCCGGACAGAGCGCGACGCTGCGCTTCACGGTTCAGACACCCGGCACCGACATCACACCCGGTCAGGTCACGGCCTACAGCATCATCCCCTCCTCGCTCTCCCTGCAGCTCGGCCCGGTGACGGTCGGCGTGATCGGCGGCAATCCGACCGCGCAGATGCGCAATGCCGATCCCCTGGTCGACGGCGTGCTGATGAGCGCGAGCGTCACCGGATCGAAGACGCTCAGCTTCTCATTCAGCGACTGCGCGGGCACGACCTTCAGCTCGACGGATCCGCTGCAGAACCTCGGCAGCTGGTCGGGCTTCTTCTACTGCGTTTTCAACTTCACCGTCGCGGGCACCGGCACCTTCATCGACATCGATCTCTCAAGCTTCGCGATCGAGCTGCCGAGCCTGGGCACGCCGCTGTGCTTCGGCGACGGAACGCAGAGCCTGCCCTGCCCCTGCGCCAACAGCGGACTGGCCGGCCGCGGCTGCAACAACTCGGCCAACACGGGCGGCGCACTGCTGAGCGCGCGCGGCTCGACGAGCGCCGACACGGTCGTGCTCACCTCTGCCGGAGAGCTGCCGACCGTGCTCTCGATCTTCCTGCAGGGCAACGCGCTCACGGCCAATCCGCTGCCCTTCGGCGATGGGCTGCGCTGCGCAGGCGGCGCACTCAAGCGCCTGTATGTCAAGAACGCCAGCAACGGCACGGTCAGCGCACCCATGGCGGGTGACAACTCGATCCAGGTGCAATCCGCGCTGCTCGGGGACACGATCGGTGCCGGAACCTCGCGCTGGTATCAGGTCTACTACCGCGATCCCGACCTCACCTTCTGCGCAGCGCCTGCAGGCGCCTCGTTCAACGTCAGCAACGCGCTCCAGATCGCGTACTGACCCGCGCGGCCCCGCTTCCGCTGGCAATCCCCGTGCTCCGGCGCGCATGATCGCGCGCAGCCATGCTGCTCCCCCGCTCACGCCTGTCGCGGCTCGTGCTGCTCCTGATCTTCACGGGCCTTTGCGCGTGTCGATCGAACCCCGCGCAGCCGCCCCCGCGCTCCCTGACCTTCTTCATCACCGCCGATCCGCAGATCAACATCCCGCGCTGGGGCACGGCGGGCACGGAAGCCACGATCGACGCCATGAACACTCTGCCCGGCCAGCCGCTGCCGCCGGAGTGCGCGCCGCCGAGCATCGTCGAGGAGCCGCTCGGCGTGATCGTGGCGGGTGATCTCGTCGACACGCTCGACAACCCCGAGAACTGGACGCGCTATCAGCAGCTCTACGATCCGCTCGGCCGCGCGCGTCTGCGCTTTCCCGTCTTCGAGGGCATCGGCAACCACGATCTCTCCACGCAGCAGCAGCAGGGCGAGTTCAGCGTGGTTCAGCGCGCCGTGATCGAGCGTCATCGCCTGCGGCAGGGTCGCTTTCACACCGACGCGCACGGTTATCACCACTCGTGGGACTTCGGCCCGCTGCACATGGTGCAGCTCAATCTGTTTCCCGGCACGCAGCCGCGTCCGGTCTACGATCGAACTGCGCCGTGGAACGATCCAAAGGACAGTCTCGCGTTTCTGGAAGCCGATCTGCGCGAGCAGGTCGGCGACAGCGGCCGACCCGTGATCCTTGTCTGGCACTACGGTCTGCGCGGCTGGGGTCTGGAGAAATGGTGGCTGCCGGAGGATCTCGCGGCGCTGAAGGCGGCGATCGCGCCTTACAACGTGGTTCTGATCGTGCACGGCCACGAACACCGCTACGACGCGTACGAGTGGGAAGGCCATCCGGTGTTCATGGCGCCCTCGCCGCAGTACGACCGCGACCCCGCACAGCAGGAGACGCCCAGCCGACCCAAGGGATTCCTCGTGGTGCGGCTGGTGGACGAAGAGCTCGAGGTGCTGCACCGCACCGCCGAGGGCTGGAAGGAGCGCTGGGTGCGGAGCATCCGGCTTGGACGCCAACCTAACCAGTTGAAGGAAAAGTAGTTACAGAAGCACCCGCGTTGCCACCGCACGGACGGCCCTCCCCCGCGCCCCCGTCCACTATCCTCACCCGTTCGCATGAAACTCCACGACGCCGTCCTCATCGCCAACGGACAAGGGTTCTGGGGCGACTCTCTGCTCGGACCGATTCGCCTGGTCCGCGAAGGCCCGCTCGACTATCTCACGCTCGACTACCTCGCCGAGGTGACGATGTCGATCATGCAGAAGCAGCGCGCGCGCAATCCGGAGGCGGGTTACGCCTCGGACTTCGTGCGCATGATCGACCGCGTTGCGCCGGAGCTCGTGCAGAAGAACATCAAGGTCGTCGCCAATGCCGGCGGCGTGAACCCTCAGGCCTGCGCCAAGGCGGTGCTGAGCGTGCTCGCCAGGCACGGCATCAAGGGCGTCAAGATCGGTGTCGTCGAGGGCGATGACATCCTGGGCCAGCTGGATGCGCTGATCGCGGAAGGCGAGACGCTCGCCAACATGGACACCGGCGCTGCGCTATCGAGCGTGCGCGCAAGCGTTTCGAGTGCGAATGTCTATCTCGGCGCGTTCCCGATCGCGGAGGCTCTGGGTCAGGGCGCGCAGATCGTCATCACCGGCCGGGGCACGGATCCCGGACTGGTGCTCGGACCGATGATTCACGAGTTCGGCTGGCAGCGCGAGGAGTACGACAAGCTCGCGGCGGGCACGGTCGCCGGACACATCGTCGAGTGCGGCGCGCAGTGCA
>SYGM01000153.1 GCA_005799545.1 Planctomycetia bacterium
AGCGTCTTGCCTTCGCCGGTGCACATCTCGGCGATGGCGCCCTGGTGCAGGATGATGCCGCCGACCATCTGCACGTCGAAGTGGCGCATGCCGAGCGTTCGCACCGAGGCCTCGCGCACCAGCGCGAAGGCCTTGGGGAGGATCTCGTCGAGGCTCACTTCGCCAGCCGCCACCTGCCGCTTCCACTCGGCGGTCTGGGTCTGGAACTGCTCCGCGGAGAGGGACTTGGCCCAGGCCTCGTGAGAATTGATCGCCTGAACCAGCGGAACGAGCTTCTTGACCACGCGCTCGTTGCGGGAGCCGAAGACCCCCTTGAGCCCGCGACCGATGTCGCTGCCGAACTTCTGGAGCTTGTCGCTGAGTTGATCCCAGTCCATCGTGATTGCCTTTGGCGCGCCTTTTCCCGTCTGAGAGCCTCACCCGGCCCGCAGGGGGCGAATAGTAGAGAGCATTCCGCCCCGCAAGGGAAGCGAAACCCTATTCCCGGCCGCTCTGGAGCATCCGGGCGATCAGGGGGAACAGGACCTCCCGCGGGTAGGGCTTGTGCAGGAAGGCTGTCGCCTGCGGCAGGTCTTCGCGGTGGATCGAGGAGGCCGTCGCCAGCAGCACAGGCAGCCGGCGCGTGCGGGCCTGGGCACGCAGGGCATCGAGCACCTCTTCGCCGTTGTACTCCGGCATCGAATAGTCGAGCACGATCAGATCGGGCAGCGGATCGCGCTCGATGCGCTCGAGCACCTGACGGCCGTCGTACGCCAGTTCCACCTCGTAGCCGCGCGCCTCGAGCAGCGTGCCCAGTCCGCGGCAGACATCCTGCTCGTCATCGACCACCAGAATGCGCGCGCGCTTCAGGCCTTCGCACTCGACCTTGGCGAGTTCGCGGGCGATGCGCAGCAGGTCGCGGTGCGTGGGCAGGCCAGCCTGCGCCCAGGCATCCTCGATGCGCTGCTTGAGCTCGCGGTTGTGCCGCTTGAGCTCCAGCCAGGCGTCGTAGTCGGGATTGTCCTCGCGCACGTCGAGGTCATCGTGCGTATCCACGGAGAAGAACACCTCCCGGCCCACGAGGTATTCCTGCACGACGAACTTCATGAACGGATAGCGCTCATTGCCCAGGCGCAGCGTGTAGCGCGCGCAGGTGGGACCGTCGGCATCCTGGCGCGGGCGATCGAAGGCCGCCAGCAGCTCGGCGTTGCTCGCCGCCCGCTCGATGCGCTCGAGATTCGGACGCGTCTGCGAGACCCCGCTGCGCGGCCAGGCGTGCTCGAGGTAGATGGCGAGCGCCCGTTTCACGAGCGCGGGGGAAAGCTCGTGAAGCAGCATGTTCAGCGGCCGGAAGCCGGCACCGGGACAGTCGAACAGGCTGGTTTGGCCGTCGCGGCACCGGGCACGCGGATCGAGCCGATCAGCTGGCGCACATCGCCGATGCCTGCGCCCTCGAGCAGCGAGTTGAGCTCCTGTTCCAGCCGGCCGATCAGGCCCGGATCACCGAAGGAAGCCGTGCCCACCTGCACCGCCGAGCAGCCCACCGCCATGAACTCGAGGATGTCCGTGGCGCACATCACACCGCCGCAGCCGATCACGGGAATCCGCACGCTGCGCGCGCACTCCCAGGCACAGCGCAGGGCGATCGGCTTGATCGCCGTGCCCGAGTAGCCGCCCTGCACGGTGTGCAGGCCCGGCTGGCCCGTGCGCCAGTCGACCTTCATGCCCAGCACGGTGTTGACAGCCGTGATGCCGTGCGCACCGGCGGCCTCCACGGCCACAGCCAGGTCGCTGATGCGCGATACGTTCGGCGAGAGTTTGGCGAAGACCGGCTTGGATGTTGCACCGCGCACGCGTTCGATCACGCGCGCCGCCATCTGCGGATCCGTTGCGAAGGGAAGCTTGCCTTCCTGCACGTTGGGACACGAAAGGTTGACTTCAAGCGCGGAGATGGCGGGCTGCGAATCGAGCAGGCGCGCCAGCTCGACGAAGTCCTCGACTTTCTCGCCGCCGATGTTGGTGATGACGACGGTGTCGGCTGCCGCCACGGCCGGTACGACATCGCGCAGGTAGGCTTCGATGCCGCGGTTCTCCAGCCCGATCGAGTTGAGGAAGCCGGCTTCAGTCTCGCAGATGCGCGGCAGCGGGTTGCCGGGCCGCGGCTTGAGCGTGACGGTCTTGCTGACCAGCCCGCCCACTCGGCTGAAGTCGACCATGTGCTGCATCTCGACGCCGTGGCCGAACGTGCCCGAGGCCGAGAGCACCGGATTGCGCAGAGAGAGCCCACTGAAATCGACGGAAAGCCGCGCCATGCGCCTGCGAGCCTACGCCAGCGCGCGCGCGGAGGCAACCGCCCCGCGCCCGGAGAACTAGCTGCTTGATTCCTTGCCGAACAGGCTGGTGTACAGCAGCAGGACGGCGCCGACCGTGATGCAGGAATCCGCGACGTTGAAGGTCGGGAAATGCCAGTCGAAGGCCGCGAAGTACACATCGATGAAGTCCCGCACCTTGCCGAAGGGGTGGCCGTCGTGGGGATCGTCGAGGAACAGGTTGTCGTAAAGGTTGCCCAGCGCCCCGGAGAGCACCAGCACCAGCGCGGTGACCGTGATCGGACGCTGCGAGGGCGTCCGCACCAGCAGCCAGAGCAGGAACAGCACCGCCACGACCCGTCCCCCGATCAGCAGGTAGGGATACTCGCCCAGCTGGCCGAAGGCCGCGCCGGGGTTGAGCGTCAGCATGAACGAGAACCAGTCGCCGGCCAGCGGATAGCGCGGGTGCGAAAGGAGCCCGCACTCGTGCAGTGTCAGCTCACCGCGCTCGCGCAGGCCGCCGATCCAGGCGAAGACAGCCGACTTGGATGCAAGGTCCGCAACCAGCAATGCGAGCACCCAGACCAGGCGCGTTGCAACGGTTCCGGCAGCGGGATGCGACCCCGGCCGAGAGGACGCCTCGCTCACGAGCCGCCCTCTTCCTCCTTGCGTTGGCAGGCGATGCAGTTGCGCGCGTGCGGCATCATCTTGAGCCGCTCCTTGAGAATCGGCTGCTCACAAGCCTCGCACATGCCGTAGCTGCCATTCTGAATGCGCTCCAGCGCGGCCAGCACTTCGCGCACCGTGTTCTCGTCGCGCTCGAGCAGTTGCAGGGAGAATTCCTGGAAGTAGCTGTCGGCACCGCCCTCTGTCGAGGACTCCTGAGGCTGGGAGTGCTCGCCCAGCGCCTCTTCCTCGAGCTTGTCGATATCGCCGCTGAGCATCGCCAGCAGGGCTTCGAGGCGGGCCTTGTAGTCTTCCAGGTCCTTGGCGCTCAGCTTTTTCATGGTGCTTCCTTGGTAGGGCTCGGCGTAAAGCCCTGTGTTAGGGCTCTGCGGGAAGGGGCGAAAAGGATAGCCACCGAGGACGGAAAAGGCAAGGCTGGGAGCCGTGAGCGAGCTGTCACCCCAAGCCCGGGCCGCCCTGGCGGATTTTCTCGACATCCTGCGCGCGGAAGCGGGGCTGGCGGGCAACACGCTGGAGGCCTACGAGCGGGATCTGCGGGGATTTCTGGAGCAGATGGCGACCGCCGGGCTCACCCGGCCGGGGGCGGTGACGGCGGCGGCGATCGTCGACTGGCTGGAGCGCCGCCGCGCAGCCGGACGGGCGGAGGCATCGGTCGCGCGCGAGCTCGTCGCCGTGCGCATGTTCTTCCGCACGCTGGTGCGCGAAGGTGATCTGGAGCGCGATCCGACCCTCCTGCTCGCGACGCCGCAGCTGGCCCGGATTCTCCCCCATACGCTGACGGTGGCGGAGGTCGAGGCACTGCTCTCGGCCTGTCAGGGGCATGCGCCACTGAGCCAACGTGATCACGCGCTGATTGCGTTGCTGTACGCCAGCGGCGCGCGCGTCAGCGAGGCCGTGGGGCTCACGACGCAGGGGCTGGAGCATGAACTGCGCGTGGTGCGTCTGTATGGCAAGGGGTCGAAGATGCGGCTGGTGCCGCTGGGCGAGCGTGCGCGCGATGCGCTCTCGCGTTGGATGACAGATGGTCGCGCGCGCCTGCTCGTAGGGCGCAAGGCGGAGCATGTGTTTCTATCGAGACGGCTGGAGCCTCTGTCACGAGTGGATGCGTGGCGGAGGGTGAAGCTGGCGGCACGCAAGGCGGGAGTGCAGGCGGATGTGTCGCCGCACACGCTGCGGCATTCGTTCGCGAGCCATTTGGTGGAGGGCGGTGCGGACTTGAGGGCGGTGCAGGAGATGCTGGGGCATGCATCGATCAGGACGACAGAGGTGTACACGCATCTGGATGCGGAGCACATCGCCGGGGTGCACAGGCTGTATCACCCTCGCGGCTAACTGGCTGAACTGCTCCAGACCCGTGGTCACGCCGCGAGACAGATGCGGCCGCGGATGGTCAGCAGCTCTTCCGGCTCCAGGGGTCGGGGCATGATGCCCAGCGCCGAAGCACTCGAATGGGTCCGGCAGTCTCGGGTGATCTCCCG
>SYGM01000154.1 GCA_005799545.1 Planctomycetia bacterium
ATTACGGAGCAGATCACAGGCCTCCCTGCTTCTATCCATGAAGCCCAGCGTCTGTGCCAGGATCACTTCCGTCGCAAGCGTTTCCGCATCGTCGCCGCCGAAGACTTCGCGTTGGACGGCGAGCGTATCCCGCAGCAGCTCATCGGCCTCGCGAAATTTGCCCTGACGCATCAGGCTGGCGCCGAGGTCGCGCTGCGTGGCGAGCGCATCGCGATCACTGGTGCCGAGTAACGTCTTCTGCTGCGCGAGCGTCTGGCGCTGCAGCTTCTCGGCATCGGCATGCTGTCCTCGCCGCAGGAGCAGGTCCGCCAGAGCATTGCGCGTGTCCAGCATGCGCCGATCCTGTTCGCCGAAGAGTTCGAGGAGCAGCTGCTCGGCTCTACGCAGCTCGCGCTCGGCTTCGTCAAAGCGTGTGAGCTGCAGATAGGCCCGTCCGAGCGTCGTGCGGATCTCGGCCTCGACCTCGGGCTGACCGGAGAGCTCCCTTGTGATGCGCTCCTTGGCGTCATCGAGGATTCGCGACAACAGCGTCGTGTCCGCACCGCGCGCGACCTCGGGCCCGATGCCGCGAAAGAGTGACAGGGCAAACCGTGCCGTTTCCACGGCCTTGCCAGCCTCTGCATCGGCACGCAGGCGCTGCTCCTGCGCCAAGAGCATGCCACGCGTCGTGCCGATGGCGCCGACGAGCAGCGCCAACGCCAGCAGCGCTCCCGCCAGAACCGTACCCCGGTTGCGCCGCACGAACTTGGTCAGGCGATAGATCCGGCTCGGCGGTCCCGCGTTGACGGTTTCATGGTTGCGGTGTCGGCCGATGTCCGCCGCGAGATCGCTGGCGCTGTCGTAGCGACGAGTGCGGTCCTTCTCGAGGCAGCGCATCACGATCCAGTCGAGATCGCCGCGCAGCTCGGTTCCAAGGCGCCGCACATCCACGCGGCGCTGCAGCGCCGTGCGCACGGCCGTTTCGCCGAGGTTCGCGATGCGCGTGCTGGGCTTGTGGGGCGTCTCCTCGCAGATCGCACGCACCATCTCGCCGAAACCGCGCTCCAGCAGTTCGCGGATGTCGAATGGGGTCGTTCCCGTGAGCAGCTCGTAGAGCAGCACCCCGAGAGAATAGATGTCGCTGCGCGTATCGATGTCGAGGCCTGTCATGCCGGCCTGCTCGGGGCTCATGTAGGCCGGCGTGCCGATCATCTGGCCGTGCTCCGTGAACAGCGTGCGGGCCGTGAGCGCACCGCCGGTCGCCTTGGCAATGCCGAAGTCGATCACCTTGGGAACGGGAACGCCTTCGTGCAGCGTGACCAGCACGTTCGTGGGCTTGATGTCGCGGTGGATGATGCCCTTCTGGTGTGCGTGCTGAATCGCATTGCAGACCTGGACGAAGAGATCGAGTCGTGCCTCGGTGGAGAGTTTCTCCTTGTCGCAGAACTCAAGGATCGGGACCCCGCGGATGTACTCCATCACGAAGTATGGACGTCCGGAAACCGTTGCACCGCCATCGATGACGCGTGCGATGTTCGGATGGTCCATCAGCGCGAGGGCTTGACGTTCAGCCTCGAAACGCGCGACGACCTCCTTGGTGTCCATCCCGAGCTTGATCAGCTTGAGTGCAACCTGACGGCGGACGGGCTCGCGCTGCTCGGCCATCCAGACCGTGCCCATGCCACCCTCGCCGATCCGCTGCAGCAGCTGGTAACGACCGATCCGATCGCCCGCGCTCTCGCCGGGGAGGGATTTTTCATCCGAGCGTCGCGGCTGTTCCGAACCGGAGGCATCTCGATGCTGCGGGTCTCCGCCGGAGACATGAGCAACGAGCAGGTGCTCGACACCGACACGCAAGGCATCGTTTCCCGCACAGGCCTCGGCAAGGTATTCATCTCGCGCCTGACCCGGAGGCCGCTCAAGCGCTTCGGTGAAGATTTGGCGTTCTTTCATCATGGCGTCCTTGGATTCCGTGCGGAAAGCGCGCGAGGCCTTTGTGTCATGCTACTGCGAACCCAGACGCAGCGGCGCGCTCATTGCACTCCATGCGGTGAAATACGCCTATACGATTTCGATAGCGGATGGTCGTCTCCGGAGCATGGAGAATGTGCGGCATGTCCTGGCTCGACATCGTCTCGAACCTGCAATGGCGACGAAACAACTGCCTCATGTCGAGGGCCACGCACGCGATGAAGACGTGCGTGCACTCACGCTTTCATTCCTTCGGGCGTCAGCAGAAATACTGCAGCTACCGAATCAGGAGTTCGGCTTCCGGATAGAGAGACACGGCCATGGAGCCACACCGAGAGAACGAAGCGCTCGAAGCGTGGCTCGCAGGTGTTGGTCCGGTGCCGCGGGGTCTCCCTCGGCAGAACGCTCCGCCACCGCTTCCAAGGTCCTACGGTTGCGCTCCGCTTCCCATCCAACGGCGCGTCTCCTGCGCGCTGCGCACCGCCAGCCAGCACAGCAGCACCGTCAGGAGCGCCGCGACCAGCATGCGCTCCGCGAGGACCCGCTCCAGCAGCGATGCCCGCGGTTCAACCAGATCGGAATGCTCGATAACGGCCAGTGCTTCCCGCGCGGCGACTTTGCGTCCCGTTTCACCGAGAATGTCAAAGAGGCTGATCGCCGCTGCTTCCCAGCGCAGGTAGCCGCGCACCTCGCGCATATCGACGGTTGGCGGCACACTTGCAAGCTCCATCAGACGCACGGCATCCAGCGTTGCGCCGGGCATGGAGGTCGGAAACCTGGAGATGTCCGGCGAGAACCCTCCGGCATGGTGCAGAGTCTTCGTGCGACTCGCGCTCACCCACGCATGATTGAGCAGATCGTGGGTCTGCACCCGCTTCGCCGCCACGCGATCGGCGGCGCCCAGCAATTGGTAGTAGTGCAGACACTGCCAAGCGTGATGGAGGGCGTTGAAATCCTGCAGGGACGGCCAGCTCTCGTCGATCCTTCTGAGTAGGTGCTCACGCCGGTTCGGATCGGTGCCCGAATCGGAGATCGCGCGCTCCATGTCCGCCTGCAAGTGGGGAACGAAGAAGAGGCGCCCATCGAGAGTAAGCAACTGATCCACACTGTACCGGCGCATTTCCTCCGTGCGAGTGTCCGGGATGCTCAAGACAGAGGTCGTGGTATTGCGGAATGAGAATCCGAACGGATTCAGAAAGACGGCCGCCACGAGGCTGCAGACAAGACCCCACCAGACGAGTCGCTCACGGCCCGTGTAGCTCTCCGTCGATCCGGGACCTCTGCTGGCGAGCCACCAGCAACCTGCGCAACCCGCCAGAATCGTCAACGCGCCCCAGCCCCATCCGATTTCCGAGTGGGCATCCGACACAGGCAGGAGACCACGCCAGAGGAAGACGCTGTTGAAGAGCATCAGCAGCAGCATTCCTGCCATCGCAGCCACGCGCTTGGGCGAGAGCGCTGCTTCCTCGGTCAACCCCCGCACACCCAGAATCAGGCTGAGCGAAGCGAGCGCGAACATCGCCACAGCGAGTTCACCGATCCAGCTCCAGCGCAGCAGCAGCGTGCCACCCAAGACCAGCGGTCCCAGCAACTGAATGGCACTGACGACTGTGCGCATGCCACGCACCTCTGCGCGCTGGCTCTCGAACCAGCGAGCGGCGGCTACTGTAGCCTCGCCGTGGTGGCTGGAGGCCCGCTCCTGCGACTGGCGCAGTGCCCGTGCACCTCCGAAGAAGGTCAGGACGTTCGTCAGCAGCAACCAGATCGGCAGTGCCATGGTGCCAAGCAGCGACTTGACCATCGATAGCGGGCCGATGCTCGTACCCAGCTCCAGAGGAACCCAAACCGCAGCACGTCGGATCATCGGTGAGGGCGCGTCCGCCTTTACAGCTCCACCTGAGCGGCTTTCCAACTCGGCCACCTTGCCTCGCACCGCGGCGCGGAATGATTCGCCATCCGGGCGGTGCGAACGAAACAGCCGGCGCATTTCTGTTTCATCGACCAAATCGGTTTGGGTATTGCTCATGAGCGTGCTCCTGTCTGTTGCCGGCGTTGCACGAGCTCGCGCAGCGCCTTGCGAGCCTGATACAGACGGTCTTCGACCGCCTTGGGCGTCGTGCCCAGCAGCGACGCGACCTCGCGCGCGCTGGTTTCTTCGAGGTAGTGCATCCGCAGGATCAGCTGATGGGATTCCGAAAGTCGGGCGAAGGCTGCCCGCAATTCCTCATGTGCATCCCCAGGCGACTCTGGATTCGGCTGTTCGAGCTGTTCCGGGAGCGATACTGCGCGTGCCCGCTCTCCTTTGCGCTGCCGCTCTCGGCAGAGGTGGAAGGCGATGCCGCGCACCCACGCTCCGGCAGCCTGCATGTCTGCGGGATTCCCGGCGTATCGCGACCGCGAAACCCAGGCCTCGGCCAGAGCATCCTGGGCCGTTTCTTCGGCCGCGGTCCAGTCCAGACCCCAGGAAGCCAGCAATCCCACCAGCGGGCCGCGAAACGTGCTGATCCACAGTTCCAGCTGGTCCGGGGAGGGTTCGGTCATGACACGGGGGCATTGTCATCCGCCGTTGGAAGCACTCAAGAATTCTCGAATTTCTCTGTGAGGTGTGCCTGTGGCACCCGGATGGGAGTGCTTCGGGAAATCCCATGCCGGGCAGGAAATCCGTGTGAGATCGCGCGGCCAAGTGAATTTGAGAAGGGGTGCGGGCACTGCTCCCGCAGCCCACCCTCCACGCTTTACTTCACTACGAGAGATACGCCATGAAGCCCTCCCTGATCGCTTGCCTTGCTTTGCTCATCCCCTGCATCCTCCCCTCCTGCCAATCCACTTCCTCGGCCACGCACGAGACCTCCGCGGAAGTCACCCTCCCGCCCTACAACGGTCCCAAGGCCCGCATCCTGATCGACGACTTCATCTGGGGTGTCGGCGGCGATGGCAGCTATGCCGCCGAGTGGGAATATGAAGGTCCCGATGGCGAGACGCACCGTGGCCGCTGGAGCGCGCAGTCGAATAAGGTGACGAATGGCCTGCAGGCATCTCTGAGCCAGTCGCTGATGTCGACGGATCGCTTCATCGTTCAGGACCGCGCCATGCTCAAGCAGTACAAGCAAGAGCAGAAGCTCAAGGACGAAGGCATCGTCAAGGCGGACACCGCTCCGAAGATGGGGCGCGTGAACAGCGCTGAACTGCTGATTCGCGGCACGGTCCTCGAATGGGAGGACGATGCCAGCGGCTCGGGCGGCATGGGCGGTGGTTTCCTCGGTCCG
>SYGM01000155.1 GCA_005799545.1 Planctomycetia bacterium
GCGCGGCTCCAATGCGCGCTGCAGATTCGTGACGCCGGAATCATCGGCGACAAGCCGGGCTTCGAGCTGTGCGGTGATGCGCCCCAGTCGCACGCCTTCGCTCCGCAACAGCTCCAGCAGCGAAGGCAGTTCCAGCGACACTTCGCCGACCGGCGTCCCCTGCGGATCGATCAGGCGCACCCCGCGCAGGCTCTGCCGCGCACGCCAGGCGAGCTGAAGCTCGCCCACCTCCAGACGCCCGGCGCAGCGCTGCCCGAACTCGGCCTCGATCGCTCGCGCCACCAACCCGCTGAAGAGCAGGGGCGCGAGCACGGCCAACAAGGCCAGCCCCAGCAGCAGGCCCAGTGCCAACAAAAGGATCTTGCTTTTCTTCCTGGGAGCGACAGGACTGGACATGCGCCCCATCCTGAGCAGCCTCGCAGACCTGAGCAAGGGCCGGTTATCCACAATCCCTTGTGGCCTGTGGCGAAAATCCCATCCACGGGTAGGGTAACGGGGCATGAAGCCCCCGCTGCGCATCTACCTCGTCGGTGCCCACGCCACCGGCAAGACCACGCTGGCCCGCTACATCCGCGATCGCTACGGCATCCCGATGATCTCGGAGGTCGCGCGCGGTGTGCTCGCGGAGATGGAAGCGCGTCTGGATGCGCTGCGCTCGGACATCGGTCTGGTCAACCACTACCAGCAGCAGGTCTTTGAGCGTCAGCTGGAAGCCGAGAGCCAGCAACAGGGCTCCTTCGTCTCCGACCGCGCCTTCTGCAACCTCGCCTACGCCGGTCATCACTCGACGATCCTCGGCAAGATCGCCACGGATCCTCGATTGGCGCAGTACATGGAGTCCGTGCGCAGCGGCCTCGTGCTCTACCTGCGCCCCCACCGCGAGCTCGTCGTCGCCGACGGCGTGCGCGCCGGACTCGAGTGGGAGGAAGTTGTGCGCATCGACGGGATGGTGAAGCTGCTGCTGGAGATGTTCTCCGTGCCGTACATCCCCGTGGAATCGCTGTCGATGCAGGAGCGCGTGCGCACGATCGAGTCCGTGCTGTCGCTGGCCGGGGTCAGCGAGGTGGCGGCGGCCGAACGCCTGCGCACCCGCAATGGCAACGGTCACGAGCTGGTCCGCAACTAGCGCTCAGTTCCAGCTGGGATCCGGCGGGAGGTCCTCCAGTCCCTGCGCGTGCCGGCCGAGCGAGCGGATCACCTTGCGCCACAGCACCTGCGGGTCATCCTGAAACATCCAGCTGACCTCGCTCAGCGGAGCGGGCACCCATGAGCCGTGCGTCAGCTCGCTCTCCAGCTGTCCCGCGCCCCAGCCCGAGTAGCCCAGCAGCAGCCGTACACAGCGCGCTGCCTGCACCGGATCAGAGGCCAGCAGTGCCGCCAGTGCTTCCAGATCGCCGCCCAGGTACAGCCCGGGAACAAGCTCCGTGCCGCCGGGAATCGCCTCTGGAACGCAGTGCAGGAACTGCAGCGTGTCGAGTCCCACCGGTCCGCCGGAGTGCACTCCGAAGCGCAGCTTGGAGAGCACCGGGTGCTCGGAAAACAGCAGGTTGACCGTGATCGAGGAAGGCCGGTTGATCACCAGGCCGTAAGCGCCTTCGTGCGTGTGCTGCACGATCAGCACGACCGAGTGCATGAAGTTGGGGTCGAGCATGTCGGGCGCCGCCGCCAGCAGACTGCCGGATTCCACGAGTAGGTCCATCGCGAGGGTCGAGCCTAGCGCTCGAAGCCGCGGCAAGCCACGACCGGCTGTCCCGGATAGCGCGGGTAGCGCGGATCTTCCTTGGCGCGACCGCAGAGCAGGAACAGCGAGCCCCTGGCACTTTCGATGCCGCGTGCATGCACGCATTGCGGACAGAGACCGCCCAGACGCAGGCCGGCGCGTCGGGCGAGCTCGCGCTCGCGTTCCAGCTCAGGCGAAGACTCTTCGCTCATGCGCGCTCCAGCACCATCAGGCACTCGACATGCGGCGTGTGCGGGAACAGATCGAAACCCTGCGCGCGGGTGAGCTTCCAGCCGGCCGCGACCAGCTGCGCGACATCGCGCGCGCCGGCGCTGGGATTGCAGGCGATGTAGCCGATGCGCTCCGGACCGCGCGCCTTCAGTTGCGCGAGCACGCCGGCGTGCAGGCCGGCGCGCGGCGGATCGACGACCAGCACGCGCGCCGAGTCTGCCTCGCGCGCCCAGGCAGTCAGCACATCGCCGGCATGAAAGCGGGCATTGCGGATGCCGTTGCGAACTGCGCTGGCGCGTGCGTTCTCGACGGCGGCCTCCACAAGCTCGAAACCGACCGCTTCGCGCGCCGCCCGCGCGAGCAGCAGCGTGATCGTGCCGGTGCCGCAGTACAGATCGTGCACCACATCGTCGCCGCGCAGCGCCAGGGCCTCGATCAGCGCGGCGAACAGCCGCTCGGCCTGCGCCACATGGGCCTGGAAGAACGACTGCGCGGAGATCTCGAAGCGCAGGCCCAGCAGCTGCTCCTCGATGCGACCGGCACCGAATACCACGCGCTCGACGCCGGCGAGCGCACCGTAGGCGGCCCGCGTGTGCACGGTCTGCACGGCGCTTGTCAGCTCAGGGTGCGCGGCGCGCACGGCGGCGAGATAGGCATCGACAGTCTCGAATTCCTCGCCGGCCGTCACCAGATTGAGCAACAGCTCGCCGCTCGAGCGTGAGCTGCGCAGCACGGCATGTCGCAGAAAACCGGTGTGTCGGCGCAGATCCCAGGGCGCCAGACCGCGCTCCCGCGCTTCGCGGCGCAGGCTGGCGAGGATCGCGTTGCAGGCCTCCGCCTGAATCGAGCACTGCTCCACTTCGACGACCTTGCTGTAGACATCGCGCACGTGCAGTCCCAGCGCGAAGTCTTCGGCCGCATCGTCGCGCTCGGTCCGCCAGCGGCGGTTGCCGAAGCTGAACTCCATCTTGCCGCGGTAGTGCCAGGGCTCCGGGGAGCCGACCAGCGGCTGCAGCACGGCGGGATCGAGACCGTGCGCGGTGAACACGCGCTCGAGGTGCCTTTGCTTGTGGCCCAGCTGCTGTTCGTAACCCAGGCTCTGCAGCGTGCATCCGCCGCACACGCCGAAATGCGCGCAGCGCGGAGTGACCCGCTGCGCACTGCGCTCCAGCCATGCTTCCACGCGCGCCTCAATCGCGTTGCGCCTGCGGCTGAGCACCTTCGCGCGCACGCGGTCGCCCGGCAGGGCCCAGCGCAGAGTGAACTCGTATTCGTTCATGCGTGCGAGCCCGTCGCCACGCTCGTCGAGGCCGTCGACCATCAGTTCGAACAGATCGCCATGGCGCGGCTTGCGCACGGAAACCCCGGCCGGAACAAGCGGTCCCTCAGCCGTCGACATGGCGCGCTCGCGATGCGGGACGGACATCCTGCGCAGCTTGTGTGTGCGCCTCGTAGCGGCCGTCGTTGGCGGGCAGCGGCACACCGGCACGGTGCAGCGCGGTGTACAGACCGAGACAGGCCACATTGGCGAGGTTGAGGCTGCGCACGCCGGGACGGATCGGCACATACACGCGCCGCGTCGCGTGCTCGGCGAGCAGGTCCGCCGGCAGACCGCTCGACTCGCGCCCGAAGCACAGGATGTCGTCGGGCTCGAACGCACACTCGAAGAGGCTGCTCCCGCCGCGCGCGCTGAACAGCCGCGCACGCTCCGCGAAGGAGCGGCCGCCTGCTGCAACGGACTGCGCGTCAAAGTGCGCCACGAGCGCGGGCAAAGAGCGGTGCACGATCAGATCGACCATCGGCCAGTAGTCGAGACCGGCGCGCTTGAGGTAGCGGTCCTCCAGCGAGAAACCCAGCGGCTCCACCAGATGCAGGCGCACACCCGTTGCGGCCGACAGACGCGCCGCACAGCCGGTGTTGTGCGGGATCTCCGGATGGATGAAGACGAGGTCCAAGCCGTGCGAGTGTAGCGCGGGTGCACGCGCTTGCGCTAAACTGCCCGGCCTCATGACCAGCCGTGAAGTGACGCTCGATACCGCCGCCTTCCTCGACTCCAGCGCTTCGCAGTCGCTCACCGCGGTACCGCGCGAGGACCAGAAGAAGATCCTCGAGCACTTCCTCGCCTGCGCCTACGAGGAACTGGGCGTCGCGCCCCACAAGCTCGATGGCGAGGGCATGCACGCGATCCTCGGTCACCTGCTGCCGGGGCGCTTCGCACGGCGTGATCCGCTGGCGGCCCATGTGCCGGAGGTGCTGCGCGCCTGGCTGCGCCATCTGGAAGAGACCAAGGTGGTTTCTTCCGCCTATGAGATGCGCTCCGGCCTGGAGCACACCCTTGGAGAGTTCCAGACCGCCGTGGAGACCGGCGAAGCCGTCCACCACCACCATGAGCGCGCCCAGCCCTTCGTCCACGGGGCCCCCAAGACGGGGCGCAACGATCCCTGCCCCTGCGGCAGCGGACAGAAGTTCACGCAGTGCCATCTGCGCTGACACCCCCGCCGCACGGGCGGGCGGGGGGGTAAACTTTTGGGGGGTCCCGAGGAACTTCCGGGGTACCTGCTGCGTTTTCAGAGGTTCCACACCCTCTCTCTCACCATGCGCCAAACCGCCCTCACTGCGGCCCTGCTCGGGCTGTGCTTCTCCGCCACTCTCCCCGTTCCGGCCCTCGCAGTCGCTCACGAAGGAGATCCGAAGATCCTCGACCGGCAGCCGATGCATCAGGGACCCGGCTGGCGCAACGCGCAGTTGCAGCAGGGACCGGGTTCCACGCTGGCGCTGGGACCGGGCGTCAACTTCCCGAAGAACAACGTGACGCTGCTGTCGTGGCTGACGCTGACGGACTTCGGCGTCCCGGCCGGCGGCAACGGCAACAGCTGCTTCGGCTATGTGTCGCCCTCAGGCCGCGAGTACGCAATCATGGGCCTCTCGACCGGCACCGCCTTCGTCGAGATCACCAACCCGGCCAACCCCGTGATCGTTGCGCAGATCGCCGGCCCGCAGAGCCTGTGGCGCGACATGAAGGTCTTCCAGACCTACTGCTACGCCATCAGCGAAGGCGGCGGCGGCATTCAGGTCATGAACATGGCCAACATCGACAATGGCGTGGTCACGCTGGTGAACACGATCAATGACGACGCGACCTCGGCAACGCACACACTCGCGCTCAATCCGCAGACGGGCTACCTCTATCGCTCCGGCGGCGGATCCAACGGACTGCGCATCTACAACCTCAACACGAACCCGGCCGCTCCTCAGCGCGTGGGCACCTGGTCGGATCGCTACGTTCACGAGCCCTCCGTCTTCAACTTCACGATCAACGGCCAGCAGCGCGAGATCGCCTTCTGCTGCGGCGGACTCAACTCGGGCTACAACAACACCGGCATCTACGTCGTCGATGTGACCAACAAGGCGGCCCCTGTGCAGCTCCAGTACGTGAGCTACGCCAACTCGTACTACTGCCACCAGGCCTGGCTCTCGCCCGACCAGCAGTACATGTACGTCAACGACGAGCTCGATGACCAGAACCTCGGCATCACGAGCACGACGCGCGTCTTCTCGATCTCCACGGCCGGCGGCACCGTCGCGGTGACTCCCGCAGGCTCGTTCACCAACGGCAACTCGGCGATCGACCACAACCTCTACACCAAGGGGAACCTGATCTACGAGTCGAACTACCGCAGCGGATTGCGCGTCTTCAGCACTTCGAATCCCGGCACGCCCACGGCGCCGGTCGAGGTCGCCTATTTCGACACCTGGCCGGAAGACAACAGCGCCAGCTTCAACGGCCTGTGGAACAACTACCCCTACTTCCCCAGCGGCGTCGTGATCGGCAGCGACATCGAAAAGGGCCTGTTCGTGTGGTGGGTTGGCGCGCCGCAGTTGGCCTTCGCGCTGCCCGATGGAGCGCCGACCAACATCCCCGTCGGCGGCAAGCTGGTGCGCGTGCAGATCAATGAACAGACGGCGGGGCAGCTCGTCGCCGGCACAGCCAAGCTCAACTACAACATCGGGGCCGGCTGGGTGCAGACCAACCTGGTCGCGACGGGCGGCAACAGCTTCACGGCGGTGTTCCCGGCCGCGCCCTGCGGCACGAACATCCAGTGGTACCTCACGGCCCAGTCGACCAACGGCATCCTCTGGCAATCGCCTGAAGGCGCACCGACCAACGTCAACACCGCGACCTACGGCAACGGCACCGCGGTCGCGTTCAGCGATGACTTCCAGACCAATCTGGGCTGGACGATCGGAGCGGGCGGCGACACCGCCACCGCCGGTGTCTGGGAACGCGCGGACCCGCAAGGCACGCTCGCCCAGCCTGAAGATGACCACACGGCGGCACGGGGCACGATCTGCTTCGTGACGGGAGCGAGCGCGGGCACCGGCGTCGGATCCTTCGACGTCGATGGCGGCAAGACCACGCTGGTCTCCCCGGCCTTCAACCTCGCCGGACAGAACTCCGCGCGCGTCAGCTACTGGCGCTGGTACTCCAACAATCAGGGCGGGTCGCCGAACGCGGACGTGTTCAGGGTCGACATCTCCAACAACAACGGTGCGAGCTGGACCAATCTCGAGACCGTGGGACCCGCGGGCATCGAAGCCGGCGGCGGCTGGTTCTTCCGCGAGTTCACGGTCTCGAACTTCGTGACTCCGACCTCCACGGTGCGCCTGCGCTTCGTCGCTGAAGATGCGGGCTCCGGCTCGGTGATCGAGGCGGCCATCGACGACTTCCAGATCAGCACGCCCAGCTGCTCGGGCTTCGCGGTGATCTGCACCGGCGACGGCTCGGGCACGGCCTGCCCCTGCGCCAACACGGGCGGTCCCGGTCAGGGCTGCGCGAACTCGCTGGGCGTGGGCGGCCTGCTGGCGGGCTCGGGCACGCCGAGCATCGCCAACGACACGCTGCTGCTCTCCGGCTCCAACATGCCGGCCACGGCCACGGCGCTCTATGTGCAGAGCACGGGCATCGACTCCGGCGGTCTGGGCACGCAGCTCGGTGACGGCCTGCGCTGCATCTCGGGCTCGTCCGTGCGTCTGGGCGTCAAGACCAACTCAGGCGGCTCTTCGGCCTTCCCGGGTGTCGCGGATCCGAAGATTTCCGTGCTCGGCAACCTCAGCGCGGGTGCCACTCGCTACTACCACATCTGGTATCGCGACAACTCCCCCACGTTTTGCACCAGTGCCACGTTCAACTACTCGAACGGCCTGACGGTCACCTGGGCGCCCTGATAACGGAGCGAATTTCGCCACAAACGGTCGATTTCGGCGACGAAATCGACCGTTTTTATTTTGTATTTCCCTTTTTTCACTCGGTTTCGAATCTTTTCACCGGACAATGCCCCGATGCGCGGCTTCTCGCTGGAACCACCGCGCCATCAACCAAACATCCATGAAGAAGACTGACCGTCACCTACAAGCTCTGGTCGAGGCCTTTGCCTCCGAACTGAGCGCGTATGTGCAATCCGCAACCCTGGAAGCTGTCCGCCAGGCCACCCAAGAGCTCGAATCCAACCGCCCTGCCTCGCGCATGGGCCGGCCTGCCAAGGCCGCAAAAATCGGCAAGAAAGCCTCTTCGGGCGCTCCGGCGCGTCGTGGCCGCAAGCCCGACCCGCAGACCGAACGCGCTGCCGAAGTCCTGATCGACTACATCAGGTCCAACCCGGGCCAACGCCTCGAGGAAATCGGCCAGGGCCTGCGCACCCCCACCGCCAAGCTCAAGCGCGGTCTGGTGCGTCTGGTCAACTTCAAGCTGGTGCGCACCGAGGGCAAGCGCCGCGGCACGCGCTACTTCCCCCGCAAGGGCTGATCCCGCTCCTCAGCGGAGCACAAACGGCGAGCGCGGCCTGTCCAAGGGTCGCGCTCGCTGCTTGGAGGGGTCCAATAAGTCCCTGTCCGGCAGTACCTTGGGAAACATCCCGCTTTCCGCTTGCCATCTGTTCGGTATCCGTTAGGGTATCCAACACAGAGGCGCCCGATGTCGTCTCGTCCCCTGAACCCTCTCCCCACCACCCGAGGAACAGGCCAGCGGGACACTTCGGGATCCTCTGCACTCCATGTCCGGCCGCGGTCGCAGGGGCGTGACCGCGGCCTTCCTTTTGGCATGCGCCGGATCCTGCACCTCGACATCGATGCCTTCCTCGCCTCCGTGGAGCAGGCCGAGCATCCAGAGCTCAGAGGCAAGCCGGTCGTGATCGGCGGCGCGCCGACCAGCCGGAATCTGGTGATGTCCTGTTCCTACGAGGCCCGCGCGCTGGGCATTCGACCGGGAATGCTGCTGGCCGAGGCCGCGCGACACTGCCCGCGCGCGATCTTCCGCGACGGAGACTCGCAGGCCGCGGGTCGATACCGCGAAGCACTGGCCGGGATCCTGCTCGACTTCACGCCGCGCGTGGAGATCGCCTCGATCGACGATTTCTACGCGGACCTCAGCGGAACCGAGCGGCTGTTCGGCGCTGCATTCGAGGTCGCGGTGACGATCCGCACGCGCGCGCGCCTTGAGCTCAAGCTGCCCGTGACGATCGGCATCGGCAGCAACCGCTGCGTGGCGCGCATGGCGGGCAAGCTCGCCAAGCCTTCCGGTGTCGCACAGATCCTGCCGGGCATGGAAGCGCGCATGCTGGCCTGCCTGCCGCTGCGCGAGCTGCCAGGTGCGGGCCACGCGCTCGGCCGCGAGCTCGATCGCTACGCGATCCGCACCTGCGGCGAGCTGGCGCTGGTGCCGCCGGAGGTGCTCTACGCCAGCTTCGGACGCGCAGGCCTGGCGCTCGCCGAACGCGCGCGCGGTGTCGATGACGAACCGGTCGAGAGCACGATCGAGCGCGACAAGGACGGCCGATTGCGGCTGGTGCCGCCGCATTCACTGGAACGCATCAGCACCTTTGAACCCGAGGAGGGCCGCCGCGAGCGCATCGAGGCCATGCTGGGGTATCTCGTCGAACGCGCGGCCCACAAGCTGCGTACGCTGGGCTGCACCACCCGACACATCGGCGTGCTGCTGGAGTACGTCGAAATGCGGGCGCAGCCCGGATCGGGCGAAAACCCAGGCAGCTTGCGCGCGCAGCAGCGCGTGGAGGCGACCGACATCACGGAAACCATGCACCGCTGCGCACTCGAGCTGCTGCGCGGACTTCCGCGTCGCCGCGCGCTGGTCAAGCGCGTGGGCCTGCGCCTGGAGCAGCTCACAGCGCATGCGGGCCTGCAGGGCAACCTGTTCGAAGCGCAGGCGCAGGAACGCGCCCAGCGGCTCGACCGCACGCTGGATGAGCTGCGCGCACGCCACGGTTTCGGTCGCGTGCTGAAGGGCTCCAGCCTGCTGCTTCAGGATCAGTATCCCGCCGGCCCCGACGGACTGCGGCTGCGCACGCCCTCGCTCAATCAGTAAGCTCTCTCCCCCATGCTCTCCGCCGCGCTGCTGACAATCCTGTGCCTGGTCTGGGGCAGCACCTGGATCGTGATCGCGGGCGGACTGGAGCATCTGCCGCCCTTTCAGTCCGCCGCGGCACGTTTTCTGCTCGCCGCCGCCGTGATGAGCGTCGTGGCGCGGATCTGGGGCGCGAAGGAAGGCGGCAGCCGCGCGCCGCTGCGACTGGTGTTCGCCGTCGGCACGCTCAACTTCGCCGCGTCCTACGGCATCGTCTACTGGTGCGGAACGCACATGCCTTCCGCGCTCGCGAGCGTGCTGTGGTCGGTCTATCCGCTGCTGATGGCCTGCTCGACGCAGTTCTTCCTCGTGCACGAACGGCTGCAACCGCGTCAGTGGCTGGGATTTGTGACGGGGTTTCTCGGCGTCGTTCTGCTCTTCGCCAAGGACCTGCGTGCGATCAGTCCCGCAGCGCTGCAGGCCGGCGCTGTGCTGATGCTGAGCCCTCTGGTGGTGACCGTCGGCACGACGCTCGTGAAGCGCGCCGGCTCCGGCGTCTCTTCGCTGTACCTCAATCGCGATGCGCTGTGGGTCGGCGCCGGCTGGCTGACGCTGATCGCGCTCCTGTTCGAGCGCGAGGCACCGGCGCAATGGACCACGCCGGCCGTCGCCAGCGTGGCGTATCTGGGAATTGTGGGAACGGCACTGACCTTCGGGATCTATTTCTGGCTGCTGCGGCACACCACGGCCTACCGCATGAGCCTCGTGAGCTATGTGACGCCGCCGATCGCGGTGCTGCTCGGCTGGTGGGTTCGCGACGAGCCGATCAGCGTCTGGACGTTGCTGGCGATGGGCCTGATCTTCAGCGGCGTGGCGCTCGCGACCTGGGTACGGCGCAACTGAGGCTACGCAGCTGATGCGGCGCAGCCGCTAGCGCCGCGCGGTCTTCCAGCGCTCCACGAGCTGCGCGCGCCGGGCTTCCGTGAAGCCCAGCTCCAGCTTGCTTGCGTCGAAGTCCAGCTCGCCGCGCACGGCCAGCCACTGCGCGGCCTGCCACTCTTCGCTGCCGTCCTTGAGATCGGAGAACCAGAACACGGGCATGCCGCACTCGAGCAGCTCGCGCTGGAAGGCTTCCAGAAGGGCGCTCTGCTCGCGCACCTGCGCAGGCTCGACGCCGCGCGCCAGCGCGAAGCGCGCCAGCTGCCCCGCTGCTTCACCGATGCTCCATTCGATCGGATGCAGACGATAGGCGCCGTTGGTGACATGCGACACGCCGATCGCCTTGCCGGCCGCGACGACATTGCGCATGCGCAAAGGCAAAAGGCTCCCCAACGGAACCTGGAAGGGCTTGGTCGGAATGCCCAAGCCGCCGGAGTCCTTGCGCTCGTTCGAGCAGGCGTGCACATCGATCGGATACCAGCCCAGTCCGATGCTGTCGCGGAACAGCCGCGCGCGAGCCGTCTCGGGGAGCAGATCCTCTTCATGGACGATGGTGCGCGCGACCAGCCGCCGCGGCTCGCGCACGTACGGGCGCTTGGAGAGCCCGTCCTCACTGCCCATGATGTCCTTGCGCAGCAGCAGCTCGGGGTAACCCTTGCCCCCGTCATCGCGCGGACATTCCGTCTGCAGCCAGTACAGGAAACCCAGGCTGAGACGCTTGGCCTCGAGCGTGTCGCCGCCGATCAGCGGCGCTCCGCGGTAGTCATTGCCCGGCCAGTTGATCATCGCGATCGTCGGTGCGATGCGTCGATAGGTCCAGAACGGCCCCGGTGAGCCCTCGCGCTTCTCGAAGAAGCCGAAGCTCATGATCGAGCCGGAAGCCGCCATGATGTCGAGCGTGTAGGGCTGGGAATCGCGGAAGCGCTCGTAGCCTTCGGGCTTCTCGATGACATGCGATTCGCCCGGCCGCCACTCGACGGCGAACGGATAGGTGTAGCTCTGCTGACGCAGCGGGTCGGCGACATCCTTGGCATGCGCCTCGCGCGTTTCACTCTTCGCATCGCTGCCCAGACGATGCTCGATGCCCGCCAGCGGATAGAACTCGCCGCTGTCGCTCGCCTCCAGCACCAGCCGCGGAGCCAGGCGGATCTCGCGCCCCTCGCGATCGAGGATGCTCACTTCGCGCACGCGGTCCTCGCGCACCTCGGCGCGCACCACGCGCGCCTCGCGCAGGATCCGCGTGCCGCTGCGCGCCAGCCGCTCCTCGAGCTCGGCGAGTCCGACGCGCGGCTCGAAGCACAGCCGGCTGACCCAGCCGCCGCCCGGATTGGCGACACCGCCCGAGCGCCGCCGCACGCCAGCACGGAACTGCATGTACTCGCGCGTTCCGCCGAAGCTCTCGATCAGCCGGTGCTCATCGAGCGCGCTGACACCCTGACTGGTGACCTGCCCGCCGATCCAGTCCGAGTCCTCGACCATCCAGACATCGAGACCTTCTGCGCCGATCGCGGCCGCGCAGCCGCCCAAGGATCCGCCGACGATCAGGACATCGCAGGGCGTGGGCGCGTCCTGAACACCGGAGGAGACACACAGCAAGAGGGCGGCCAACCACATGGGTGAGATCTTCAGATCCTACGCGCAAGATCTTCATCGACAAACCGTTCGCGTTCTGTTAGGGTATCCACCCGCTCGGGTGGTCGGGGAGCGCCGTTTGCCATGACCGCGCCATGTACGTCCCCCTCCGCGTCCACGGACACCATTCCCTGCTCACCGGCGTCGATGCTCCGGCCGCACTGCTTGCCCGCGGGGCCGCACTGGGCCTGCCCGCGCTGGCTCTGACCGATACCGACACACTCAGCGGCGCGGTCGGTTTTCTTCAGGCCGCGCAGCGGATCGAGCGCGCACCGCGGCCGATCCTCGGCGCGGAGCTCACCGATCCGTCGGGAGCGCCCGGACGGGTGGTCGCGCTGGTCGAGAGCGCGGCAGGTTACGCCAACTTGTGCCGCTGGATCAGCGCGCGCCAGATCGAGCACGAGCACTTCGATCTCATCGATGCCGCGGCACGCTGGCAGGAAGGTCTGGTGCTGCTCGTGGACCATCCGCGTCTGGCGATCGCGCTCGCCGGCCGCGTGGAGCGCGAGCGTCTGCATGTTGCGATCACACCGGCTGCGCTGCGCATGCAGAGCGCGCGCGGCGAAGCACGAACGCCTCAGCCGCGCAACGCGGCGCGGGAAGTGCGCCGCGTGCACGGTCCCCTGAGCGAGGAGCGCACCGAGCACGATCTGGAGCATCCCAAGACGCCGCCGCCCGCCGCTCCCGTCAGTGCGCGCGATCTGATCGATGCCGCGCGCGCGGTGGAGCTGGATCTGGTGGCGGTGCTCGACAGCTACGCGGCCACGCGCGAGAGCGCGCGCGAGCATGCGCTTCGCGTGGCGATCAAGCACAATGCGCTGCTCGACGATCTGCCGGCCGAGTGGCTGGCGCGGGAGCCGCTGCACATCGCCGATCCGCGCGAGTTCGAGAGCTGGTTTGCGAGTGAGCCGGAATGGATCCGCCGCACGCTCGCCATCGCCGAGCGCTGTGCGTACACGCCGCCGCTGGGCGGCACGATCTTCCCCACGATCGCGCTGGCACCGGGGGAAACCCCCTACTCGCGCCTGTGCGCGCTGGCCTTCGACGGGGCTCAGCGGCGTTGCCGTCCGCTGCGTCCGGAGATCCTGCGGAGGCTGGACTACGAGCTCTCGACGATCGAGAAGCTCGGTTTTGCGCCGTATTTCCTGCTGGTGAAGCAGATCGCGGACTTCGCGCGCTCGCGCTCGATCCCCTGCGTCGGGCGCGGCTCGGCGGCCGACAGTCTGGTCGCGTACTGTCTGGAGCTGACCGATGCGGATCCGCTGCGCTACCGGCTGACCTTCGAGCGTTTTCTCAATCCCTCGCGCAAGGATCGTCCCGACATCGATCTGGATTTCTGCTGGCGTCGCCGCGATGAGGTCCTGGAGCACATCGACGCGCTGTTCGGCAGCGATCGCTGCGCGATGATCGCGACGCTCAACCGCTGCGGCGTGCGTGCGGCCTTCCGGGAATCCGCGCTGGTGCTCGGCATCCCGCCGGCGGAGGTCAACCGCTGGTCGAAGCGCCTGCCGCACCACTTTTCGCAGAGCGAGGGCGATTTCGACGGCAGCGAGAGCTCCGTTGAGTCTGAGGATGCAGCGGAGGCGGCCAACCCGCTGACGCTGCTGCTGCACGCGATCCCGGAGGCGAGCGGTTTTCCCTTTGAGGATCCGCGCTACCGGCGCGCGCTCGAGCATGCGGCCCGGCTGATCGACACGCCGCGCCATCTGGGTCTGCATCCCGGCGGTGTCGTGGTCGCACCGCGTGAAATGCGCGAGCACGCAGCCTGCCATCGCGCCGCCAAGGGCGTCATCGCCACGCAGTACGACAAGGACGCGATCGAGGCGATCGGCCTGGTGAAGATGGACCTGCTCGGCAACCGCGCGCTGACCGTGATCGATGACTGCGTGCGCGCGCTGCGCTCGCGCGGCGTGACGGTGGACTGGGACAGCCTGCCCGAAGACGAGCCCGCGACCGCACGCACGCTGGCGCAAGGACGCACGATCGGCTGCTTCCAGATCGAGTCGCCCGGCATGCGCAATCTGCTGCAGCAGATCCGCGCGCGCACGATGGACGATGTCATCCAGGCCGTGGCGCTGATCCGTCCCGGGCCGGCGAGCTCGGGCATGAAGGATGCCTACATCCGGCGCTGCCACGAGCTCGAGCCGCCGACGCCGCCCCATCCGCGCCTGACAGAGCTGCTGTGGGACACGCACGGCGTCATGCTCTATCAGGAGGATGTGATGCAGGCGGCCGCGCTGGTCGCGGGCATGGATCTCGCCGAGGCGGATCTGCTGCGCCGCGCGCTGACCAAGCGCAAGCATGCCGATCTGCCGGCGCTGCGCGCGCGCTTCTGCGACGGCGCCCGGACGCAGGGCATCGCGCCCGAGGAAGCCGATCGCGTCTGGGATCTGATCGCGAACTTCGCCTCCTTCGGTTTCTGCAAGGCGCACGCCGTGACCTACGGACGACTGGCCTGGCGCACGGCCTGGCTCAAGACGCACCATCCGGCGCTGTTCCTCGCGGCCTTCCTCGCCAGCGAAACCGGCTACTACGCACCGCGCGTGTACGTGGAGGAAGCGCGCCGCCTGGGCGTGCGCATCCTGCCGCCCGACATCAACCGCAGCGCGGCGAGCTTCAGCGCGGAATGGAACTCGAGCGGACAGGCCGGTCTGCGCATCGGCCTCGCGCAGGTCAAAGGGCTGGCGCAGTCGAGCCTCGACTCGCTGCTGCGCGCGCGCGCCGCCCACGGAGCCTTCGTCTCGCTGCCTGATTTTCTGGAGCGCGTCGAGATCGCGCGCGACGAAACGGCGTCGCTGATCGAAAGCGGTGCGATGTCCGCTCTGGATCGGCCGATCCCGGAGCTGCTCTGGCGTCTGGATCTTCTGACCCGACCCGCGCGAGCGCTGCCGCGCCCCAAGTCGGGCGAGCGCCTGCCGAAGCTGGACGCAGCGCAATACTCGGCCTGTCAGCGCCCGCTTGCCGGCTGGGGCGGCAAGGGACTCTCGCTCGGCAAGCTGCCGCTGGAGAGCGGCGGCAGCCACAGTCTCTTTCCCGAGCCTTCGACGCCGGCACTGGCCCTGCCGCGCCTGCCCGAGCCGACTCCGCAGGAGTCAGGCCGCGCGCAGTTCCGCGTGCTGGGCCTGTCGGTGGAACTGCATCCGGTGCGGCTCTTTCCGGCGCCCGCCGATGCGCGCCTGGCGGGCATGCAGCCGAAAAACCCGATCGCCTGCGCCGAAGTGCCGGCCTTCCGCGGCGCGCGCGTCAGCTTGCGCGGATGGCCGGCGGCCACGCGGCATGTGCGCACCGCAGGCGGGCAGGCAATGCGCTTCGTGACGCTGGAAGACGAGAGCGGCCTGGCCGAGCTCGTGGTGTTCCCGGATGTTTACGAGCGGGACGGTGCGCGGCTCGCCGAAGCAGGCGTGCTGGTCGTCACCGGTGTCGTCGAAGAGCAGATGGGCGCCTGCCACCTGCGCGTTGAGCGATTGTGGTAGGCGCGATTGTGGTAGACGCGCGAGCAGAACGCTCAGGGAACCACTGTCTTCTTGTAGCGCATGCCCACGTTCTCGCGCCCCATCTCGCGCAGACGCTCGACTTCCTTCTTGAGGCCGAGGTTGTGCGCCTTGGACACGATGCTCTTGACCGAGCGGTTGAGCTGCTGCGCGAGATCGAGATTCGCCGTCTTGGGGTACAGCTCCTTGAGCTGATCGATCGCCGCCTTGTCCCAGCGCGGCATGCGCGTGGCGGCCGAACCCGTGAGCTTGCGGACGAAAGCCTTGTCCTTGGCGAGGCGATAGCGCTCGCCCAGTCGCTGCACGGACTGCAGCGTGCGGCCGAAGATCAGGGCGAGGTCCTCGTCCGTACGCGTTCCGTAGAGGCGCTTGAACTCGGCGATCTCCTCCTGCGTCCAGCGGCCCTCCTGCTGAACCTTGCGCATCTCCTCGATCTGCTGCGCGACCTCTTCGGCGGAGCGGCCGAGCTTGCGGGCAATCACCTCGTAGCTGGTGCCGCCGATGTAGCGCCGCAGTTCCAGAATCTCCGCCACACTCCAGGGACCGGTGCGCGTCGGTGCGCCGAAGATCTCTTCGGCCATCTTGCGCACGCTGGCCTCGGGCCGATTGAGCTCGTGGGCGATCGCGGATTCGTCGCGGAAGCCGTAGAGCTCCCGCAGGCGGTTGATTTCTGCTTGTGACCAACGACCGCGGCGCGGAGCCGCGGGACGTTGCATTCCCCAGGTTTTACGCACGGATGTCCTCCCTTCGTCCGTGAGCGCACCTTAGCGGTGAGCAAACCGAAAACCCAATGCGTGTTCGAGAAAACTTGTGCAGCTTCATGCGTTTTCCCGATTCTTGGAAGAAGCCCCAAAGTCTGACTCCGAACCGCCGGAGGCCTGAAGGGTGTTGAGGTTCGAGTCGAGTTGGCGCTCGTGCAGGCGCTCGCGCAGTCCGGCGAGCACCTTGCGGACGTCTTCGCATCGACTCTGCTGGCGCGCCTGCTTTGCGATCTCCTGCGCCTCGGCACAGCTGGTCCGGCGAACGGCGTAGCGGATCTCGTTGAGGAAGTTCGGCGCCACGCTGACCGAGTGGTAGCCCATGCCCAGCAGCATCAGCGCGATGGCGTAGTCACCGGCCATCTCTCCGCACACCGAAGCAGGCTTACCGGCCGCGCGCGCGACCCTCGCGACATGTTCCAGCGCCGCGAGCACGCCGGGATGCAGCGGATCGTAGAGGCGCGCCACGCGCGGATTGTCGCGGTCCGCGGCCAGCAGGTACTGCACGAGGTCGTTCGTGCCGACGCTGACGAAGTCGACTTCCTGAATCAGCGACTCCAGTGCGAGCACGCTCGAAGGCACCTCAAGCATGATGCCCACCGGAATGTCCGGCTTGACCTCGTAGCCCTGCTCCAGCAGCTGGCGGCGCACATCGTCGAACACTCGGTGCACCTCGCGGATCTCCTCCAGCGACGTGACCATCGGCAGCAGCAGACGCAGGTTGCCGTGCGTGCTGGCGCGCATGGCGGCGCGCAGCTGCACACGCATCAGGTCCGGCCACTGCAGCGAGATGCGCAGTCCACGCCAGCCCAGGGCGGGGTTGGACTCCTTGGGCATCTTGAAGTACGGCAGTTGCTTGTCGTTGCCGATGTCCAGCGTGCGCAGCGTCATCCAGCGACCGCCGAGCTGCTCCAGCGCGCGGCGGTACATGCGGTACTGCTCTTCCTCGCTGGGGAACTGGTTGCGCTCCATGTAGAGGAACTCGGTGCGCAGCAGGCCGACACCATCGGTGTGCGCGACATCGAATGTGTCGAAGTCGCGCATGCTCTCGATGTTGGCCAGCACGCCGAAGGCCTGGCCGTCCGTGGTGACGCTGGGCAGGCCCGCGTGCACGGCGAGTGCTTTTTCACGGGCGCGGCGGCGCTCCACGCGCGCGAGGAACTGATCGACGTCGGCAGCCTCCGGTTTCAGCTGCACCGAGCCGCGGTCGCCATCGACGCTGACGCGCATGCCCTGTTCCAGACGCGAGAGCAGGTTGGGCAGGCCCACCACGCAGGGAATGCCGAAGGAGCGCGCCAGTACGGCGCCGTGCGAGAAGCGGCCACCCGTCTCGGTGATGATGCCGGCGATGCGCTCGCGCTCGAGGAAAGTCGCCACCTGCGGCGTCAACTCGGCGGCCGCCAGCACCACCTTCTCGCCCGTGCCGACGAGTCCCTCGCGCTCGTGGCTCATCAGCATGTCGAGCACGAGCCGCCAAGGATCCGCGAAGTCCGAGGCGTAGCTGCGCACATTGTCGCCCTCCAGACCGCTGACCTTGGCCATCAGGCCCATGATCAGCTGCTCGACGGCCGCTTCCGCGTTGATGCGCTCGTCACGGATCGTCGCTTCGGCGCGCTGACGCAGTCCCGGATCGGCGAGCATGTGGCGGTGGAACGAGAAGATCTCCGCTTCCTTGTCCCCGCTCTGCTGGGAAACCAGCCGGTGGCGTCGGCGCAGCTCCTCATCCGCCTGATCGATCGCTTCCAGCAGCCGCATGCGCTCGCGGCCGAGCTGATCCTCAGCCACCGTCCACGTGGGGACGCTGTTGAGGGCAGCCCGGACGACGTGCACAGGGCCAATGGCGAGCCCTGGGGCGACGGCGGTGCCTTTGATGATCCTTTGAGGGACCATGCGCGGTGATCGGTGCGGGGGGACGAGAGGTGCGGGGAACGCTGACCCGAATGTGGCTCTCCACCCGGTCCGCCACTGCGCGGGCGCGCGGATGCGCCTCACAGCTTGGAACCAGCACCATCTTCGGAGCAGGCTTTACGAGTGCTCAATATACAAAACCGTCCCCTTTTCGGATAGCCCCTCGCTCCACAAGTGCCCTGCAACAACCCAGAATGGACGTTCGGGAGCTTCACCTGTGCGGCTTTCAGGAATCCGCATTTCACCAACCATGCTCAAGGATGGGTCAGACCAGATCCGAAATCCCTCAGTGGAGGGGAAAAATGAGGGTCTGGGGACTGTATTGGGGAGCGGCCGGCGCGCTCGTGGCGGCAGGAATATCTGTGTTCGGATGGTGGCCGGCGGCCATGGCGCGGCCCGGTGCGGGCATCTGCGTACTGGCGGCCTTGCTGCTGGGGCTCACAGCCTGGGTATGGACGCATTGGAGCGCGCGCCTCGACGAGCTGCGCCATGAGCTGTTCCACGATCTCGATGGCAGCGAACGATTGCAGCAGTTCGGCGCAGACCTGACGCAGCTGCGCGCGAGCATGCAGGAGTTGCGCATTGAGCGCGTGCGTCTCGAGAGTGCGCTGAATGCGCTCCCCCACGACCTCGCGCAGGCGCAGGAAAACGCGACGCGCGAAGCGGTGTTCCGCCTTGCCGCAAGCCTGGATCAGCTGCATGCCCGACTCGACCAACGCATGGATCAGTTGCAGCAGCATGTCGACGAGCGCCTGACTGCGCTGACGGAAGGACCTGCACCCGCACTCCCCGTCCACACGACGCTGCCCGCCGGCCCAGTACGGCGCACGCAGGAACCTGAAAACGACACGAGGAGCCCCGTTGGACTGGGACTCCTCGATTCCTTTCAGGACAGCTGATCGGTCGGCCTAGCTGCCTTCGCCCGCCGCGTCCTTCTTGAAGAAGGCCGCAAAGGGCTTGCTGAGCACCTTCTTGGCGCCCAGATCGCTCTTGTCGAGACGCACCGGCTCATCGCGCTCGCCGCCCTCATCGCGTCCCTTGCCGTCCCGGCCGATTGCACCGGGCCCACCGCGGCCGCCGCGACCCGACTTGCTGGCGCGTGCGCCCAGTCCATCCCGACGAGTCTGAGCAGCTCGCAGGTTGGGATTGAGCGGAGCCTCCTCGCGTTCGCGACGCGGGCCGCGACCACCACGACCACCCTCGCCGCGCTCACCGCGGCCGCCACGGCGCGGACCGCCATCTTCACCACGCTCGCCGCGACCGCCGCGGTACGGACGCTCGCCGCGCGGGGGCCGCTCGGCACGCTCCGGGCGCGGCACATTCTTGAGCGACAGCGCCAGCCGCTTGCCCTCAGCCTCGAGGATGCGCGCACGCACCACCGTGCCGACGGAGATCAGCTCACGCGCATCGCGCACATACCGATCGGAGAGCTCGCTGACATGCACCATGGCGTCCTGCGCCAAGCCGATGTCGACAAAGCAGGCAAAGCTGCTGACGGAGGTGACGATGCCTTCGACGACGCGATCCTTGATCAGGCGCACCGGATCCGTATCCGGCTCGAGCAGCTCAGGCAGGTGCTGGCGCGGACGGGGATCGCGACCGGGGAACGAGAGCTCCCGCATGGCATCACGCCAGGTATCTTCATCCACGCCGAAATCGGCACGACGCAGACCCTTGGTGGCGCCCATGCGTCCGAGCACCTGATCGAGGCTCCCACCCACGCTGTCGACGATGCGATGGATGAGCGGGTATTGCTCGGGGTGCAGGTTGGTCGCGTCGAGCGGCTCGTTGCCGCCGCGCACGCGCAGGAACGCGATCACGCTGGTCCACTGCGCCTCATTGAGGATGCCCTCCTGACGGAGTTCCTCGCGCGAGGTGAAGGGTGCCTGCGCTCGACGCGCGAGGATCTTCTGGGCGGTTTCCCTGTCGATGCCGGGCAGGCTCGTCAGGAAGGCCAGCGGCGCGCGGTTGATGTCCGCACCGATGTGAGCCACCGAAGCTTCGATCGTGTCGCGGAACAGTCGCTTGGCGGCAGCCTTGGTGAGCAGACCGGCCTCAGACCCGACGCTGAGCCCGCGCGCCTCGACCTTGAGGAACTCGAGCAGGGGATCCTGCAGACGGCGCGCGATGCTGATCGCCATGCGCTCGGGCACCTTGAAATCAGCCAGTTCCGTGCGCGCCACTTCCGAGTTGGCGTAGGAGGAAAGACCGGTCTCGTTGACCTCGAACACGTAGGCCCGACGCTGCGTGGCCTTGAGCACGGCCCGCAGGGCCGAGGCCACCGCTCTCGCGGTCTTGCCGTTGCCCACGGCGACGACCAGCTCGTATTGCGTCGGGAACGCGGTGCCGAACTCGGCACCCAGCGCTGCGGAATCCTTGCCCGCCGTTTCGATGCGCACGGCCGGACCCTGCACCACGCCAAGCGCGTCCACGCGCGCGCAGGTCCAGTCGCCCTTGGGGCTGACATCGACGCCGACGACCTCGCGACCGACCAGCGGCGGAGTCGAGAGCAGCTGACGCAGACTCTGCGAAACGAAGCGCACGGCTTCCTGATCGGCGCGGTCCTTGACCTCCATGCGCACGTCCTGCTCCAGCATGGGGATCAGGCGCTGGTGGAAGGCCTGCGAAGCGACTTCGCCGAGCACCTGCTCGTAGGCCGGATGCGTGAAGCGCCCCATCGCGGCGCGCACCTTGGGCACGCCCAGCTTGGGGTCCAGCGAGAGGTGCGTCTGCACGACGCGCTCCTTCTGGGCCTGACGGATCGCGAGCAGGCGGTGACCCTGCAGCTGGCGCAGCGGCTGCTTGATCTTGAGCAGCGCCTTGTGACGGCCCAGACGCGACTCGGGTGCGCTGGCCTTGACGCTCAGCACGCCCTGCTTTGAAAGCAGGCGACGCAGTTGTCCGCGCAGCTTGGGGTCGCGGCCGAGACGATCGGACAGGATGCGCAGGGCACCCGACAGTGCTTCGCCCTCGCTGTGAATGTCGCGATCCGGCCGCACATAGGCGGCGCAGATGCGCGCGAGCTGCGCATTCATCGCCGCGGCGGGATCGATGTTGAGCGGCACGGAGGGCGCAGCCTCCAGCGTCGGGGCCGGAGCGGCCGCCTCTTCCTCGTGTTCGACGTCGGCGGCGGTCTCCGCCGGTGCGGCTTCGGCCGCGACGGGCTCCGCGGCAGCTTCCGCCGGAGCTTCGGTTGCTTCCGCAGCGCCTTCCGCTGCGGCCTCAGGCGCGGCCTCAGGCGCGGCCTCCTCGGCCTTGTCCTTGCGATCGAGCTCGCTCTCGCTGACGCCCAGGATCGCGGCGCGCTCGGCCTTGCTGATCTGCTTCACGAGCTCATCGGCGAGTCCGCCCAGACCGCGATCGAGCGCCAGCTGCACTTCCGGCTCCGGCTTGCGGTGCGCGATGAACAAGTCCTCCAGCTCGAAGCGGTCCATCGTGCGCTGGATCTGCGCGAGATGCTCCGGGCTCACATTGGGCTGGTTCTGCAGCAGACCCACGATCGTGGCGCGGCGGCGATCGAGCTCAACCAGCTCGTCGCGGCGCCGGTGGATCCGGCGCACAAAGCTCTCGGAGAGGCCGCCGATGTCACTGCGGCGGAAGCGGCCGATGAAGGGAGCGCTAAGACCTGCGTCAAGCATGGTCAGCGCGTTTTGCACATGCTCAGGCTTGGAGGAGAACTCCTCGGCGAGGGTCTCCAGAATGTGTGTGGCGGTCACGGAAGGTTTCCGGGCGAGGTGGACGGAGTCGAACGGCCCCTCGTGAGCCGAGCGACGGGATCACGGTTGCCCACTGGAGGAACCGTGCTTTCAGGCCGGGAAGTATACCCGCTGAAGGGGTCCGGGCGTTCCCGACCCCGGTTAGGCGGGCAATTCGAACAGGCTCACCCGGGATTCTTCGGCCAGCAGGCCGGCCCCGTTGGCAACCTGCCATGCCACACGCTCGTCCAGACCCGGGATGGCCCAATCGCCCAACTTGCGGCCGGTCAGCATGTCGCGCACCTCGATCAGGGCCTCGTTCACGAGGTAGAGCTTGCCGCTGTCCGCCGAGACCGCGATCTCCGGAATCTCGTCCACCGGCTGCGTGGAGAGGATTTCCCACCACAGCGGGGCATCGCCGGCGCTGGAGTCCACGGGCAGCGCCAGAAGGGAGAGCGTGTCCCCCCGTCGCGAGTCTTCCAGACGCGACAGCTGGATCATGAACTGCCCGACCACCTCGCGCGGCAGGGCCGACTGCAGATCGCGCGTCAGCACCACGAGTCCCTCGCCGCTGGCGGCGATGCCGTGGATCGTCGCACCGCGCGGGCTCAGCACCTCGCACTGAAATTCGCCGTTCTCCGCGTCGAGACAGATGATCCCGTGCTTGCGCGATGAGTGCGTCACGGAGATGAACACGCGATTGCCCGCGCGCGCGACATGGTGGTAGCGCTCGCCCGGACGCGAGTACTCCCATGATTCGATCAGCGTGCGGCTATCGTAGGCGACGACGCTCTTGGGGGTCACCGTGATCGCCATGTCTTCGTGGACGATGGCGTCGTCGAAGGCCTCGATCTCGTGCGCAGCGAGCAGCGCTCCGTTGGCGAGCGCCATGCGCACGGCCATGTGGCCCTTGGCCGTCGGACCGAGCACCAGAGCAGCCCCATCGGACGCGAAACCCGCACCGAAGCCGCGACCGTAGCCGACTTCGCAGGGCGAGGACCACAGGACTTCGCCGGTGGCGCGCTCAAGCGCCGCGAGCTTGCCCGGAATGACATCGTCCATCCACATGTCGTCCGCCGGCGGCTCGTAGTGGTGCACCAGCACGGGCCCGTGGGCGCCGATGGCAAGGCCGTCAACGATGCCGGCGAGCTCGCGGGAAAAGCGGCGTTTGGCAGTGCGGGTCATGGGCCCACGATAGTGCCCTGAGCAGCTCCAAAAAAGAACCAGCCGCCCAAGAAGGCGGCTGGTGTCTCATTCCGGGGCCCGAGAGCCCGTCTGAATCAGGCTTCCTTGCCCTTCAGCACTGCCTCGGCGATGTTGTTCGGGACGTCGCGGTACTCGAAGAGTTCCATCGCGTACGAGCCGCGACCCTGGGTCGCGCCGCGCAGCGAGGAGGAGTAGGCGAACATCTCGGCGATCGGGACGAGTGCGCGGATGATGCGCTGGTTGCCCAGCGAATCGACGGCACTGATTTCGCCACGACGGCTGTTGAGGTCGCCGACAACGCCGCCGACGAACTCCTCCGGCACGCGCACGTCGACCTTCATGATCGGCTCGAGCAGCGTGATGTTGTTCTCGGCCGCCTGACGGAAGGCGAGCACGCCTGCCGCGTGGAAGGCCTGTTCGCTCGAGTCGACTTCGTGGTACTTGCCGTCGTAGAGCGTCGCGCGGACGTTCACGAAGGGGAATCCGGTGGCACCGCCGCCGGCGAAGCCTGCTCGCAGACCATCCTCGATCTTGGGGATGTACTCGCGCGGAACCGAGCCGCCCTTGATCTCGTCGACGAACTCGAGGTCACCGTCCTTGGTGGCAATCGGATCGAACTTGACGCTGATCACGGCGTACTGACCGCGACCACCCGACTGGCGGATGAAGCGCGCTTCGGTGTCCATCGACTTGCGCAGACGCTGCTTGTAGGCAACCTTCGGCTTGCCGGTGACGACTTCGCACTTGTAGTCGTTCTGAATGCGGTTGGTGATGACTTCCAGGTGGAGCTCGCCCATTCCGCTGATGATCAGCTGGCCGGTCTGCTCGTTGGTCTGGGCGCGGAAGGTCGGGTCCTCACGCATCATCTTGCCGATCACTTCGCCGAGCTTGTCGCGGTCAGCCGACTTCTTCGGCTCGAGCGACATCGAGATCACCGTGTCGGGGAACTGAATCTTGTTCAGCGCGATCGGGTTGTTCTCATCGCACAGCGTGTCACCCGTGTAGGTGTTCTTCAGGCCGATCACGGCGCCGATGTCGCCGGCACGGATCTCGTCAAGCGGCTCGCGCTTGTTGGCGAACATGCGCACGAGACGGCCGATGCGCTCCATCTTGCCGGTGCGCGCGTTGAGTACGCCCGTGCCTTTCTGCAGCACGGTCGCGCCGGGTTCACCCCAAACGCCGCAGAATTCCCAGACGGATAGCCAGAACTCCTGGGGATAGTCTATCGACCATCGGTGTAGCTCGGCATAGTTGTTGAAGCGACGCTTCCATCGTGCACTGGCCACCCCCATGAAGCGATAGAGACACGTGTTCGAAACACGCTCTGGAGGCGGGTCCACAAGGCTCTCTCGGTAGTCATGCAGTCACTCTTGTGAGTAGTCCTTTTGAAGGAGCAGGTAGAGCGTAAGCCCGGCCTGCGCCCTGACTTCTCATTCTGCCATTACCGCTAATGCGTCGGCCGCGACCACGCCCATACCCTTCGGGCGCACGAACAGCGGGTTGATATCCAGTTCAACCAATTGCTCACGCAGTTCCCATGCAAGACGGGATACCGCCGACAAAGCGGCTGCTAGCGCGACGACGTCAGACGGTGGTTTTCCGCGCTTGCCGGCAAGTAGCGCCGCGCCGCGCAGCTCCGCGATCATGTCGACGGCGGTGTCGGCATCGAAGGGCGCCACCCGATAGCTTTTGTCATCCAGTACCTCGGCGTAGATGCCGCCCATGCCGAGTAGTACCGTGGGGCCGAACACATCGTCATTGATCACCCCCACCATCATTTCGATTCCGTCCACGATCATCTCGGAAATCACGACGGCATCTATCTTCGCGGACGAGACGTGGCGCCGCGAGCGCGACACCACGTCGTGGCAGGCTGCTTCC
>SYGM01000156.1 GCA_005799545.1 Planctomycetia bacterium
CAGCGGCAGGGTCATGCGCTCCCCCTTCTTCAGGGTGATGTTGCGCAGCGTGAACACGAACAGATCTTCGGCTGCTTCGCCGCCCGCGACCTCGGGAGTCGCGCTTGACGGCCCGGCATCCCCTGCGAAACCGGCCACCTGCGTGCGCAGGGCGTTGGAGGCAACATTGTAGAAGGCCTGCTGCGCATCCATGCGCGCGCTGACCGCAGCCAGCTCCTGCTGCATGGAGATCGGATCGTTGAGACCCGAGAACTCGAAGCTCGGCACGCCGATCACGAGGTTCATGGTGACGCTCTCGAGGTCGATCAGGTCGTTGACCAGCGAGGCCTCCATCTGCACGCGGGCCTTGCCGTCCCCGTCGATGTCGAGCTTGTAGGCGGGCACCCAGCGCAAGCCGCGCTGCACATAGGCCACGCCGACCTTGGCCTCGGCCCCTCCGCCGGCGATCGGCGTGGACTCGGTGCGCAGGCGCAGGCGGGCCTGCTGAATGGTGCGCTTGATGCGGCGCTCCGCCTGACCCTCGATCTGGATCCAGCGCACTTGCATGAGATCGATGGCGCGGGTGCCTTCGGTGCTTTCGATCAGCACGAAGCTGGCGTTGGCGTTGCCGTCTGCGCTCTTGGGCACACCGCGCAGCGTGCCCGTGATCATGTCGTTGGAAGCATCCTTGATGCTCGCCTTGCGACCCTGATTGGCTTCGATCAGCTGGCGCAGATCCAGCGCATCCACCTCGTTCTCGCTCTCCTCATGGCCGGACTTGGCATACACGAGCTTCGCGCCATCAGCCGCGTAGGGCCAGAACGTGCCCATCACCGGAATCGGGAGCTCGTCGAGCACCAGCTCGCCGGCGGCGTTGGCGGGGATGCGTCCTTCGCGCAGCAGATACGCATGACCGTCCTTGAAGACGGTGACCTCGCGCACGGGCAGGGTCTGTGCTCGCAGCGTGGCGGCGGGCTTGTCCTGCGCGGTTGCGCAAAGGCAGGCGGAGAAAAGGGCAAGACACAGCGAGGGGAGGATCAGCGCATTCATGAGATGTGAAACGACACGGATACCGGAAACCCTGTCTCGTTTTCCGCCAACTTACAGGATTCCGCGTCTACCAGTACACGATCACGCCGCTGGAGACATTGAACAGTCCCCCCTGCGGACAGTGCGCCGCGACCGCATCGCGATACCAGACCTGGTAATAGCGGATCTGCCCGGGGGGAATCGGATCCCCCAGCTCTGCGGAGCGCTCACCCAGCTTGGGTTCGCCCGCATGCAGATCCGGCACGCGCGCATTCCCCTCGACTGCCTGCCGCACGAACAACCGGCGCACGACGCCCTCGGAGCACAAAACACCGTCTCCGAACGGCATCCCGATGCCTCCGTTGGAACCGGAAAGAAAAACGCACAGCGCACCCTCGGGCACGCCGGTCACCTGCAGACCGAGCGTGTCGGGCTGCGTGTCACCGGTGGCGTTGAGCAGGGCGCCGAGGCCGCCGGGAAGAGAATTGGCGCAGCCGCGACCGAGCGCACCGCTGGCGCAGGGGCAGGGCGTGAACTGCGTGCCATCGCCCCAGCACAGCGGCGTGTGGGATGACAGCTGTGCTTCGTGTGCGCCGAGATCGACATGGCGCACGAGCCCAACACCCAGATCCGGCATGCCCGGCTGGTCGATCATGCGCGGCAGACCCTCCGGATCGAGCACAGGCAGACCGGGCGCAGACCCGTTGCCGCGATCGACACAGGGCGAAACCGGGCTGAGCCGGTAGTCGCCGCGAACAGAATCGAGGAACAGCGGCTGGGCGCGCAGACAGTGCGGGCCGAGCGGTGCCGTCGCGAGGCAGCTGCTGCGCACATCGCCCGCGTTGCCGTCACCGCCCGTGTTATTCCACAGGATCGAGTTCTCGACGGCCGTGGCGGCATTGCCGTGCAGGCCCGCGCTGCCGCCGGGGGGTGCGAGGTTGTCGGCGAGCGTCAAGTGCAGAAAGCGCGCCGGCGCACTGCCGCACAGGATCGTGCCCCCGGCCAAGGTTGTGACGGTGTTCTGCGCCACGACGCAGTTGATGAACTCGCTCGGACCGGCAGCGAGCAGATCGATGGCGGAACCCTGCGGCGCCGTGTTGCGCTCGAAGCGGCAACTGTCGAATGCCCCGCGCGCGTTCTGGACCAGCTGCACGGCCGGGCCGTGATTGGCTCGGAACGTGCAGCGCACCATGCTCGGATCCGCATTGCTGCCGAGATAACCCGCGAGCCATCCGCCGGTGATCACCAGGCCATCGAGGCGAGTGGCGGCATCCGCTGTCCCGCTCTTGAGCACATGCGAGCTGTTGTCGGCGAACCGACCGAGGGCATCATCCTGGGCCAGATCGCCGGAGAGAATCGTGGCCAGGATGCGCGGTTGCGCCTGCGAGGAATGCGTTTCCCCGCCGGCGAAGCCGCCGAGGACGGCGACGCCGGCCTTGAGCACGAAGCTCTGCGAGGCATCGCCCGTGTTCGACGGCAAGTAGACGCCCTGCGCGACCCAGATCTCATCGCCGGCCTGAGCGCGCAGCAGCGCTGCCTGCAGCGCGTGGGGTCCGCGATGCGCGTCCGCCCAGCTGCTGCCGTCATTGGCCCCCTGCGTCTGCAGCGCCGACACATGGATCCTGCCCGCGCCGGCATGGGGCGCTGCGATCAGCAGGGCGAGACAGGCAAGGCGCATGGATTCAGCAGACCACGAAAGCTCAAGGGTGGCAACCGAGAGCGACTCAAAGCGGAAGGCCGCGGCACTTGCACCGCGGCCTCCTGCGAAAAGTTTTCCTCTCTCAGTCCCGGAACATCAGTTCAGTTCGAGATCGATGCGGTTGGAGAAGGCCCAGTACCAGGTGTTGATGTTGGCGGGGTCGGGCTGGATGAGTGTCGCCGCGGTGAGCTGAACCTCCGACTCGGCGAAGCTCGGGTTGTAGGCGGGGAGCGCGAGATGGATCGGGCTGCCCGTCGTGCCGAAGCCGACCGTGAACAGGCAGTTCTGAGTGAAGAAGTCGAGGCCCAGTTCGTTCTCCAGCAAGCCCGGAGCCAGCGCCGCACCGCTCGCATGCTGGTAGACCGATCCGTTCTCCAGCACGAGGCCATTCGGCAGCGCCAGCTGCTGCAGGTTGCCCGTGCCCGCGAGAATGAGGGTCAAGTTGCCCGAGACGCTGCCGTTGCTCTGCACCACGACCTCGGTTTCCCAGCGGTTGGCGGCCGGGTTGTGGCGCAGGTTGCCGATGCGGTCCATGGCGGGTGCGCCACTGATCGGCGAGCTCACGCCGCCGAAGACGATGCCGAAGGCGTCAAACTCATCGGCACCCATGTCCGCCTGATGCTGGAAGCTGCCCGTCAGGAGGCGCGACTGGAAGTCGAAGTCGTACGCGCAGTCCGTGCGGACGATGCGGGAGTTCGATCCGGCACCGACCGTCTGCGTCGTGGGAACCAGCGACAGCCCGACAACATCGGTCAGGCCCATGTCGATCAGCGGAGAACCGCTCGTCAGGTGCAGGTCACGGTTCTTGATGCGCACACCGGTGGAAGCATCACCGCCGGCGAACTGCGGAGTGGAAGTGAAGTTCCAGATCAGCGCAGGCTGGAAGCCGTAGTTCAGCAGGTATTGGTTCGACGGGACCTGCGCCCCGAGCATCCCGTCTTCGTCGCAGTTGAACGCGACGAACGTGTTTGCGCTCATCGGCAGGCTGCCGGGGGCAGCGACATCGGTGCTGGCAGGGTTCCACACGCAGTTGCTGGTGAAGTGAAGTTCCGGAAGGTTGACCCAGCGCGTGCCCGCAACATCGCCGAAGGCGATCGTGTTGCCCTGGACATTCGGCGCGCAGGCTTCCATCGCGAGGTTGACACCCCCATCGTGCAGGAGGTTCGACCACAGGCGCGGGCGGCAGTAGAACTCGCCGCCATCGATCTGCACATTCGTCTTGTAGTTGGAGACGCGGTTGGCGCGGATGTAGGGCGAGGTCAGCGGAATGGCTTCCGCGGAGGGTCTCTCCGTGCGGCCAAAGGGCCAGCCGTCGACCAGGATGCCCACGACGCCGTCGTAGGGCACGGGATCGTTGCTGATGATCTCGTTGCGCTCGATGACGGGCTCCACGATCGTCCAGGGCATCGCGTAGATCTCGATGCCGCGGCTGAAATCGCCGCCGATCCGGCAATCGCGGATCTCCGGCATGACGCTGGCCTGCGAGGAACCCGAGTGGGTGACCTGCATGCGGATCGAAGCCGCCGTGCCCGTGGCATCCATGTAACGGTAGTCGAGCTTGAGGCCGCGCAGCACCGAGGGCGGCAGGGCTTCATTGCCGACGCTCGAGAACAGGACCATCGCGTTGGCGCCCTGGTTCTGGTTGCGCTGGATGCTGACCTCACCCGCGCCGAGATCGATGCCTTCCAGAGTGATGCCGTGCGCGGGGATCACGAGCGGGAAGATCTCGCCTGCGGTATCGCTGTAGATGCCGGGCTTGATATTGATCGTGATCGGGACCTGACCAAGGCCGGCAGCAGGCGCGGCGGCGAGGGCGGCCGTGATGGTGCTGAACATCGCGCCCTGGCCGACCTCAAGTTCCACCGAGGTGAGGCCCGGGCTGTCTTCCCAGCGGCCGAGCAGCTCCGGCGTGGGAGCGGCCGCGGGGGCCAGCGGGTTCTGGTTGTTGGCTTCGCAGCGGTTGGCGAGGCAGAGGCTGCCGGTGATCAGGGAGAGGGTCAGCAAGGAACGGAACATGGCTTGGGGTCTCTTTCAGGGGTGGATGGGGACAGGCTGGTGGTGCCCGGACCGCCGCATCCGGTTGACGGAATCCCTGAAAAAGCCCCGGCCTAGTCGCTCCCCCGCCAGAACACGCGGTGCAGCACCGCCGCGATGGTCCAGTCAATGGCGGCCGTCCAGACCTGATGGGACAGGAAATGGGCCCCCCGGGCCACCTGCGTCAGGCTGAGCACCGCTCCGAACACGATCACGAACACCAGCAGGCCGCGCGCCAGCCGTTCCCGCCCCAGCGTGCGTGCGGCGAAGACATAGCCGAACAATGCGAAGGCGGTGGCAGCATGGGCGCCCGGCCAGCACTTGCCGAAGACCGCACCGAGCGGAACGGAATCGAACAGCCCGATGTGCGCGTTCTTGCCGCCGTACTCCGCGAGATCGTAGGGGCAGCTCTGGCAGGAGCCGCTCTTGATCAGGGAGATCGAAGCTGCGCCGAGCGCCATGCTCACCACGCAGTAAGCGAGCAGCTTGTGATACGGGCGCAGCGAGTCCTTCCAGAAACTCGCCACCAGCAGCGCCAGCGTCGTGATGCCGAGCACGACGACCGGCGGCTTGACGGCGTCATGCAGCCAGAAATCGAGCGTGGGATCCCGGCGCAGCGGAAAGGTGCGCGTCGCCGGATCCCAGAAGAGCCGCGTGAGCCACTCATCGCCGCCCAGCCCCATCAGCCAGATGAGCAGCAGCGCGATGCAGCCGTAGAAGCGTGCCGCCGTGCCGGCGGTCGGTCGCCAAGCCGGCGCGTTCATTTCTTCGAAAGGTAGTCCGGACTCAGCAGCTTGCCCGAACGGAACGAACGCGAGGCCGTCATGTAGTAGGCGATGGCCTGCTCGGCAAGCTCCGGCACCACCGCCGTGGGCGTCGCTTCGCGCGTCTTGGGATCGATGCGGAAGGCGGCGATCTTCTGCTTGGGCGAGAGCACCGTCAGGATGCCGTCGCGCAGATAGCCCAGCTCCTGATAGTTGCTGAGGAAGGCGCGCTCGATGACGGGGTCCGTGCCGAACAGGTTCTGACCGAAGAACTCATTTTCGCCGTACTTGCCCAGCAGACCGACCAGCGTCGGCGGTACATCGATCTGACTCATCAGTCGGGTCTCTCGGCCGGCCGGGAGCAGCTCCGGAGCATAGAACAGCAGCGGGATGTGATAGCCGGCGGGAGGCAGCTTGGTCTTGCCGGCAGCGGACGCGCAGTGATCCGCGACGATCACGAACAGCGTCTCGGCGAACCACGGGTGCTGTCTGGCCTGCTCGATCAGCCGGCCGAGGCAATAGTCGGTGTAGCGCACGGCACCCTTGCGGCCGCCAGGCGAGGGAATGTCGATGCGTCCGTCCGGGTAGGTGTACGGGCGGTGATTGGAAGTCGTCATCACGTGCGCGAAGACGGCCTTGCCCGCGCTCACCTCGCTGTCGATCGCTTCGATGGCTGCGTCGTACAGCACCTCATCCGCCACGCCCCAGACGTTCTCGAAGACGATCCGGGAATCGGGGATATCCGTGCGGTCGATGACGCGGTAGTCATTGCCCGCGAAATACGCGTTCATGTTGTCGAAGTAGCCGTAGCCACCGTACACGAACAGCGGTTGGAAGCCCTGATGCTCAAGCAGCTCGCCGATCGAGGCGAGGTGTTCATTGTGCGGGCGTCGCACGATGGCCTGGCCGGGAACCGGCGGCGTGCCCAACGACAGCGCCTCGAGGCCGCGCACCGTGCGCGTGCCCGATGCGTAGCAGTTCTCGAACAGCAGTCCCCCGCCAGCGAGCCGGTCGAACTCCGGCGTCAGCCCGTCCGCGGAACCGTAGACGCCAACGTACTTCGCCGAGAGGCTCTCGACTGAGACGAGCACCACGTGCCGCGGCGCCTTGCGGAAGGGTCCGAGCGTGGGAGCCTGTGCCTTGCGCTCATGCGTTCCGGTCTCGAGCAGCGGCTGGCGATGGACGCCGAGCTGCTTGAGGATCGCGTCCGCGCGCTCCTGCGGGATCGTCGCATAGAAGCGGTCGTAGTCGAGCTCGTTGCGGCGGAACGCAGCCGTGAAGCAGTACGGGCCGTTGCCCGAGAGCTCGTTGGCGAACGTGTTCTCGGAGAACTCCATCGCGTCGACCGACAGCAGCCCCAGGGAAACGCTCGGCAGCAACACCGCCGCCATGGCCTGCGCCAGACGCTGGCGCGCACTGCCTTGCGCCTCCGTCAGGCCAACGCGCGTGCGCAGGAACCACACCAGCGCCGTCATCGCGAGCAGCAGGCCGCCCAGGATCCAGAAGAGCGGGTAGGACTCGCGGATGTTCTGCACGACTTCGGTCGTGTAGATCAGGTAGTCGACCGCGATGAAGTTGAAGCGTGTGCCGAACTCTTCCCAGAAGACCAGCTCGCTGACGCCCGAGAAGATCAGCAACGCGATGGCGAACCACAGCCCGGCCCAGCGCAGGGCATGAAACAGACGGCTTTGCAGGAAACGCTGAGGGAGCACCGCACCCAGCAGCATCAGCGGCGCCAGCAGCACGGCCAGCGTGGCCAAGTCAAACAGCAGGCCCAGACCGAAGGCGCCCAGCGCCTGCCCCGGACTCAGGTTGTCGATCTGCAGGAACAGGGCGATGCGCACCAGCAGCCAGCAGCCCAGAGCCACCAGACCCAAGAGCTGCCAGGCAGCCAATCGACGTTGAGACATTTCCCTATGCTGGATCCTGAGGCCCCCGGCATCAAGCGATCCAGCGCCGGAAATCGTCAGCGCACGGGCACCTCGATGCGGGCTTCCCCGCGCCCGGAGAGCGTGAAGCGCCCTTCTCCGCCGCCGTCGGAGTTCGTGAGCGCGCGGAAGCGGTACTCGCCTGCCGGCAGGCCGCGCAACAGCAGCTCACCGTCGGATCCGGTCTGCAGCCCCCCTGCGGGCATGGCCACGCGTCCCGCTTCGATCCACCGGCTCAGCGTGCCGCCCAGCTCGCTGCACTCAAGCTCGATGCGCACGCCCGGCACGGGTTCGTTGTAGTTGTCGAGCGCGACCAGCCGCACGTCCCCCAGCGCCCGCAGCGGCAGCGCGATGGCCTTCGGCGAAGGCAGTCGCACGGTCCGCTCCTCCAGCCAGTAGCCCAGATGGCGCACGAAGACGGTGTACTCGCCGTCGTTGCAAGCCTGCGTCAGCACGCGGCCCTGCTCATCGCTCGTGTAGCGACTGCGAGCGAGCGCGGAGTGCCCCTTGTGCTCGAACAGCACGACGATCCCCGCACGCGGCTCACCGCGCTCGGTCACGAGCAGCTCCAGACGGCTGCCGGCCTCGAAGCTCACGGTGTTGAGACCGCTGCGCAGCTCAAGCTCTCGGCCGCGCTGCAGACCCAGTTCGTCATGATCCAGAGCCAGCAGCGCGCGTCCGGGCGGTACCGCACCGAGCGCGAGCTTCCCCTGAGCATCCGTGATGCCGCGCAGGAACCAGTGCGCACCCGCTTCGCGCCCCACGGCCTCCACCTTGACGCCGCTGAGCGGCTGCCGGTTGGCATCGACGATCGCAAGCTCCGCCATTTGCGAGCCCGGCGTCAGCTCGACGCGCTCGCGCAGGCCGGCCTGCAGCCGCACGGGCCTTGCCGCCGTGATCTCCTCGCGTACGTTCCGCAGCTCCAGCGTGTACTCGCCCGCGGGCAGTCCTGTCAGCACGACGGGATCGCTCTGCGGAACGCGCAGCGAGCGCACGGCCTCGCCGCGCCGCTCCGGAGAACGCAGGAGCAGCTCGCCTCCGACCGCGCGCCGGGCTGCGTCGCCGGCGCCCAGCTTGACTTCGAGGCTGGCCGTGCCGCCGAGCGTGAAGCGGACGATGTTGCGCGGCTGCGATGAGATCGCAACCCACTGGTTCATCAGGCTGCCATCCGGCAGATGCAGATTGATCAGCGCAGCGGAAGGCGATTGCCCCGGCAGCAGCAGCCGCCCGTCTTCCGGCAGTGGCGTGGGTGGCAGCGAGAGCCCCAGCGGGCTCGAGACGAAGTACCCCTTGAGCGGCAGGCCGGAAGGCTCGCTCACGATCACTTCCAGCGGGCTGCGCTTCTGCAGCGCGATCACGCGATGGAGTTCCCCCTGCGCCGGATCGAAGCGATAGTTCTCGACCGCCACCGCATAGCCCTCGGCGCTGACCATGATCGCACCCCCCGCTTCGCCGATCTGCGGCAGCGCAAAGCCGCCCTGCGAATCGAGCGGGATGACGATGTCGCGCGACCACGACAGGCTGCTGCCGACCGAGTTGTGCAGCACAATGCGCGCCTGCGGCAGAGGCTCACCGGTCTGTGCATCGATCACGCGTCCGCGCGCTGCCACCGGCTCGGGGATCTCGAGCTGACAATCGGTCAGGCGCCCGGGTTCAACGGTGACCGTCAGCGGCCGCGTCTGCGGCCAATCCCCGGCCGTGGCCTGCATCGAGTAGCTGCCCGGCGCGAGGTCGCGGATCGTGGCGACACCTTCGGCGTTGTCACAGTCCTCGACCCAGCCCTTGCGCGGATCGCCCTGCCAGAAGCTCAGCTGATACTTCGGGACAGCTTCGCCGCGCCGCGTCAGCCGCACCTGCACTCCGCCCGCCGGCAGCATCTCGATGCGCACCGGCGGCATTTCCGGAGTGAACAGCAGCGGACCGACGGTCGCCGGCGCCAGCGGTTCGGCCCATGCGCCGATCACGAAGGCCTGGGACATGGGAACTCGCAGTTTCGCCCGGCCATGCTCGTCGGTTTCGGCCCGGCTCGCGGTCACGAACGTGTTCCAAGAGGGCGTCGCCGATGCCTGCAGAATCGCCTTTGCCACGGGCTTGCCCTGCGGATCCGCGACCTCCACCTCGAGGCTCCCGCCGAGCACGAGATCAAGCGAAACGTAGACGCGCTCGCCGGCCTGCGGCATGGCCCGGTCCACGTAGCTTTCCAGCAGCGGACCACCGCCGGCGCGCAGCCGCAGGGCCTTGAACTCGCTGACGCAGGGCAGATCGAGCGGTCCGAAGCTGCCGTCCTCCCGGAAATCAATGCGGCCGCACAAGCCCAGGCCGCCTTCCGACTTGCCGGGTTTCAACAGACCGTAGGCCACCAGATAGGCACCCTCGGCCTGCAGGCCGGCCGCCGGAACGCGCAGCTGCCCTTCAAGCTGAAACGTCTCGCGCAGCACCAGCGTGATGGCGGCATTGCCTTGCTGGAAGGCGGGCGCGGAAAGCAGCACTCCGGAGCGTGCGTACGCGAAGAAGATGCCGTCGGCCGAAGAGATGCGACATTCACCCTGCGCATCGGTGCGCAGCGTGCGCAGATAGAGCTTGCGAGCCGCCTGTTCCGGTGGAAGGGGCACCGGCGGCGTTGTGTTGGAGAGGCTGAGAAACTGCAGGACTTCGGCCATGGCGACGCGATTGCCGCTCGTATCCACGACCCGCACCGGCACGGACGGTTCAGCGACCAGCCGGATCTCGGGGGGAAGCGCCGTTGCACCCGCTGCGATCCCCACGGAATGCGCGCGCATGCCTTGCGCCGTGACCCACAGCACGCTGCCATGCGCAGCACTGCCGTCCGGTGCCTTGACGAAGCGGAATTGCCCGTCGGCGGCGCTGACAGCCTGTTGCAGGTGCTCACTCAGGGCTGCGCCGTGATCCCGATGAGGTCTCGCCTGCACGCTGGCCCACTCCGGCAGCAGCGCCCCCCAGCTGAGCTCGGCCGCGGGAACCGGTTGGCCTTCCGGACCGACAACCCTTCCCATCCATGCAACCGTCGGGGCCTGCGAGCGGTCGTCCGCGGGCGCCGCCGCGAGCTCGGAGAGCGGCTGGACCGACTCCGGCACGGGCTTTGCTTCAGCCTCGGTCGAAGATTCCGATTCGATCGGGGAATCGGGACCGGCGGCGTTGCGCGTGTCGCTTCTCCCCGGTGAGCGGAAGACAACCACTCCCACGGCGGCCAGAGCGAGGACAGCAACCAAGGTCAAGAGAATGCGGGGGGACATGTTTTTCACACCTTTTTGGAAGTAATGCAACGACCCGACGCGAGCGCTGCTTGTTTTCAAAGCTATATCCGTGCCTTTCTTTTCTCGCTAGTAGACGAACCGCTTTTCTTTCTTTTTCAGGATTGACAGCTTGAGACATTCGTGCAGGATCGATGCACGCTCGCCATGGAAGCCCAACCGGTCTCCACCATCGCCCGCGCGCTCGGTGCATCGCCCGAGTGCACGCCGGCCATGCTGATCGCGCATCTGCGCGCTGTGCGCTCGCTCGAACTGCGTGCGCGCTGCGAGGCCCGCATCCGCACCGAACACCTGTTCCTTTCCGCGGCGCGACTCGAGGCACGCACACTCGCACGACTGTCGTACCGCGCGCTGGTGGATGCAGCTCCGGAGGACATCAGCGCCTGGATCGATCAGCAGATCGAGCACGCCGCCGTCGAGCTGATCACGGAGGATCTGCTGATCCCCGAAACCGCGCCCCAGCCGGAGCCTGCGCTCGAATGGGCACGCTCGCTGGGTATCGAACCGCAGCACGCACATCTGGCCTGCGCCCAGCTCAACATCCTCCCCATCGAACTGCGTCGCGCCTGCCGACGCCTCTTCGAAGGCTCCGACACGCTCAAGAACTGCGCCGCCGAGATGGGGCTTTCCTGCAAGGATCTGAAGGAGCAGATCGAGGAAGTCCTGACGCACATCCACCGCATGACCGCGCCCGACGCCGGAGTGGAATCCACATGAGCCCGCCCAAGTCCATCGACCCCGTCTTGCAAGAGCTGGTGCGCGAGATCGCGCAACAGCCGCACTCGCGATTGCTGCGCGATTCAACACAGCATGCATCGCAGGATGCATCGCGCCATGCAATGAGCGATGCCATCAACGATGCCATCAGCGATGCCGCCTGCGAGACGCCCCGTGGGATGATCCGCGAGACGGCACCCTCCGAGCGGCCTTCCTCCGCGGAGAGCGAGTTGCTGCGCGTCTACCGCACGCAGGCGGCACAGCTGTGGTGCGATGCCGCGCTGGAGAGCCTGCTGAAGAGCAAGACCGGCCGCGAGGTGCTGTTCCAGACCCGGGAGACAACCCCTGCGCCGGTGACGATGACGCGCATCCGCAAGGAGCAATCGCTCCTGCAGGGCCAGGCTGCCGACATCGGTCCGATCGAGCTCCTGCTCGGGATCTGCGGCAACCAGGATCACGGGCCGGAACAGCAGCCGGAAAAGTGCGGTGCCGCAGCCCTGCAGCTCGCCCGCATCTCTCATCGCCTGTTCCCCTCGGCCCGCGCCTGCATTGTGCTGGCGGATGCGCACTGGGATGCAGGGGATCGATCCGGAGCCCGCACCGCCTGCGTTGCCGGACTGCGCGTCGCCGCCCGAATGGCCGAGAAGGCGCAACTGCATGAGCGACTGGGCATCTATGCGCGCCAAGACGGCGATGGCGCCGGGGCACTCCACCATGCGATGCTCGCGAGCAGACAGGATGCCCGCAATGTGGGCGTGCTCTGGAATGGCCTGCGGACGAGCCTGGAAGGGGGCAACGAACGCAGCGCGCTCACCCTCGGAGGGCAGCTCGACACGGCCTGCCACCTCGATGCCGTCACCGCCCGGAGACTCGCGGACGGTCTGCGTCAGCGCCGCGACGCTCGACGCACGCCCGCTGCCATCACCTTCCACCCACACTTTGGCCGGATTCGGGCCCGACTCGGGTCCACTTCAAGAGGATTGATCGATGCTTTCGCCTGAACGTTTCTTCCGTTGTGTCCTGCTTCTGCTCTGCCTGTTCCCGAGCCTTGCCGGGCTCGGACGAGCCGATGATCTGATCTCCGCCCCCACGGCCGTTCGGATTCCGGATGAGGAACGCCCCAAGCGCCATCAGGGACCGATCGAACTCACACATGTCGGCCAGCCGCCCGGCCCCTGAGCCGCATCACGGACCACAGGCCCTGCAGCATTCCTGCAACAGACTCTCAATCCGGCAGCGTCATCGCGGGCCGGACACCGATACTGAGGTAGCGGAAGCTCGGCTCGTGGTTGTCACGAGCCGCACTGCGCGCCAGCCTCGCTCCGTTCACGAAGCACCCGCCGCGCATAATGCGCCGCGGGTTGCTCTCGGGAATGTACGGCCGCGTGTAGCACGTAAGGGGATCCGCTGTCCACTCCCACACATTGCCGATGATCTCATGCAGGCCGAGCGGGTTGGCGCGCGTGCAGCCCATGGGGCCGTGCAGCGCATGACCATCCTCGAATTCCGGCCATTCCTGCAGATCGGGCCAGTCCGAACCCAGCTGAAGCGCACTCCGGTCGGCGATGCTCGCCGCGCCGCTCATGCTCTCCCGCTCTTGACCGGTCCACCAGGGCGTGCTCGTGCCGCCTCGGGCGGCGTACTCCCACTCGACCTCGGAGGGCAGACGCAGACCGGTGCGCGGCAGCTGCTCAGAACAGTCGGTCCAGCTGACCTGCTCGACAGGATGCATACGGGTGATCTCCGCCCGATGATCTGCTGCAAACAGACTCTGCTGAGTTTCGCTGAGCTGATCCCACTCAGCCTGCTTCAGGTTGTACCCCGTCGAATAGAGACTAGGGCTGCTTCCGGTGAGTCGCTCCCACTGAGCCTGACTCAACTCGAATTTCGAGATCAGGAAGGCCTCGGCGAGCGCTTCGTGGACCGGACCTTCCATGACGGCGGCTTCCGGATCGTAGTTGGGTGCCGCAGGATCGTTGCGCTGGCATCCCATCGCAAAGCGCGCACCCGGCAACAGGACGAGCACGATGCACGATTCCTCGCTCAGCACAAGCCTCCCATCCGCCGAGCGCTCCGGAACCCGGCCGCTGGCGGCATGTGCGAACTCCCACAGCCCTGTCTGCGGGTCAGGACCGATCGGCAGCAGACCCTCGATGACGCCCAACCTGCGGCCGCGTGGCAGGATCCTTTGCTCATAGACGGGACTGGTCGCGATGGCGCTCAGCGCGCTCGACCAGGCCGTGCGCGCCGCTTCCGATTCCACGGTTAGGTTGGCGATGCGAAGGGCCTCGGAGAGTCGGCGCGGAACGCCCCAACCATGACGCTCGCTGATGCCGGCGGTCGCAAGCCCGCCCCTGGATTCATCCACCAGCGCTTCGAGATTCTCGATCAAGTGCGAATACTGAGTATCCCACCAGGCGTCCTCGACGGCGAGATAGCGAAAGCGCGCATCAGCCGCGGCATGTGCGGGCTCCACGCGATCCTGATCCGCAGGCAGCGCGCGCGCGCGCAGTTGTTCCCGATCGGCACGGTGTTGCTTGAGACCCGGCTGCGCGGGCAGACCGGCTGCAGCGTGCGCAGGTCGACCTTCAATCAGCTCGCCGGCACGCCGGATCCAGTCCTCGTAACGGGGCACCAGCGCGCGGGAAACCGGCCAGAGTTGATCGGCTTGCTCATTGAGGTCTTCCAGAATCTGGAAGACGGAGAGCGACTGCACGTCATCCGCTTTTTCCTTCGCGGCGAGGGCCGCGGTCTCGGCCTCGATCGCACTGCGCGTGGCCTCGCTGGCCTTGGCGAAGGCATACACCGCCAGCCCCGCGATCGTGACGGTCGCCATGGTGCTGATGGCGAGGGACGCACTGGCCACCGGATGGCGCAGGATCCACTTGCGCAAGCAGTCGGACCGGCCCAGCGGCCGCGCCGCGATCGGTTCGTGCCGCAAATGGCGTCCCAGATCGTCCGCGAAGGCCTCCATGCTGGCGAAGCGCTGCCCGATCTCCTTGTTTATGGCTTTCAAGGCGATCTGCGCGAGATCACGCGGGCACTGTGAGCGCAACTGACAGGGATCGACCGCGTCCGCGTGCAGAATCTGATCGATGATCTGCGGCGGTGAGTCCCCTGTGAATGGCCGCCGCAACGTCAGGAGCTCGTACAGCACCACGCCCAGACTGTAGACGTCGGTGGCAGGCCCGAGCACGGTCGCATGCCGGACCTGCTCGGGACTCATGTAGTAGTAGGTGCCCGCCAGTGCGCCCTGCGTCAGCACGGAGCTGGCATCGACCAGACGCGCCAGCCCGAAGTCGGCGACCTTGGGGTGCTCGCGCTCGTCGAGCAGGATGTTCTGCGGCTTGAGGTCGCAGTGGATGATGCCTGCACGGTGCGCCGCCTCCATCCCGCGCGCGATCTCCTGCACCAGGCGCGCGATCCTTCGATAGTATTGCTCCGGCAGCTGCTCCTCCAGCCGGAGATCCTCGATCGTGTCGCGCAGCGAGTAGGAACCGGGCACAAGCTCCATCGCGATCCACTCGATGCCGCGGTCCTCGCCGCGCGCGTAGGTGCAGACCAGATTGGGATGGTGCACGCGCGCCGCCGCCAGAGCTTCCCGCTGAAAATCCGCGATCACCTCGGGATCGGAATGCGCGTGCAGCAGCAGTTTGAGGGCCACGCGACGGCCCATGCTGTTCTGCTGCGCCTCCCAGACCTGGCCCATGCCTCCTTTGCCGAGCCAGCGCACGAGCTGGTAATCACCGATGTGGTCGCCTTCGCGGAAGAACTGCGCCTGAGGTCGCGCACGGGACTGCGAAAGGAAGGCGCGGTCGCGACGCAGAAACGGCGTCGCTTCCAGCTCGGGCCGGGGCGCATCTCCGGCACCCGCGATCAGGCGCAGAAAACGCTCCTGACGCTGATGCAGTTGACGCAGGGCATCGGCCTGTGCGGGATGGGAGGCGAGCAGTTGCTCCAGACTGGGGCCCTCCCCGCGCTCACTCGCCGCACGGAAGCGAGCGTAAATCGACTCTGCCAGAGGATCCGGCGTGTGCTCGGGGGAGGGTTCCGGGGGCGCGGGAGGCGTCACGGGCTGGAGTGTTGCACGGAGGTGAAGAAAAGGGAAGTCGCGCACCCGCTCAGCGCAGCACCGGTCGCATGACGCGCAGCCCCACATCCCCCACGCGGTGGGTGTAGGTCAGGGCACTTGAGAAGGAAGCCTGTCCCTCCTGCCCGGGATAGCCGTGCGAGCCGCCGCGGAATTCCTTGTACGCCGATCGCTTGCGATCCCGCAGACCATCACCGGGGCGGTAGTGCACAGGGGGCAGCTCATACGCGAGCAATTGCGCATCGGCGCACCATTCCCAGACATTGCCGTGCATGTCGTGGAAACCAAACGGGTTGGGCAGGCCGATGCCGACCGCCCGCATGGCGGGGACAGGCCCGTTGCGCGGCAGGACGTTCTCGATTCCCAGCAGGCTCTCCTCGCTGACGCCTGTCCACCACGGGGTGCGTGTACCCGCGCGACAGGCGAATTCCCATTGCACTCCGCTGGGCAGGGCGAGCCAACCGAGAGTTTCGGACCACAGCTCGTTGGCATCCTGCCAGCTGACCATCGTCACGGGCAGCATGTCGCCCTGCTCCGCGTGGTGCGTCCAGGGCTTGGCGCCCAGTCGATCCCATTGCTCCTGAGTCAGTTCGTGCTTGGCGAGGAAGAAGGGAACGAGATCGATGCCGGTCACCGCCTCCGGCTGCCAGCTGTTCTTGCCGGGCACCGGATCTTCGCTCGGCACGCGCCCCCCCGGCAGCAGAATGAAGATGATTCCAGTCTCCGAGTCGATGCTCAGGCGACCATGCTCGTCGCGCAGCGCCTCTCCGTCGGCCCCCCTGGCCGGCTCACGGCCGGAAGGCAGATGGACGAACTCCCACAGACCGCTGATCGGATTCTCTCCGATCGGAAGCAAGCCGAGCTGTGGCTGCAGTGGATGGCTCTGCGGCCACGTCACGCCTGCGTAGCGGGGCGAATGCACAATCGAGTCCAGCGCGCAGTTCCAGCGCTTCTCCGCCTCGGGACCTTCGAAGGCGAGCCGCGCGCTTGCCTGTTCGCCGCCGATGCGCCGCACATCGCGCTCGGTTTCCTCGAGGCGGTCATGCCACCACTGCTGCTCGCTGCTGGCGAACTCCCAGGTGCGCCGGATCGAACAGGCATCGCGCAGCCGGGCAATGCGCCGCTCCAGGGGAATGCGGGCTCGGGCGATGCGGGCCTCGACCTCGAACCGCTCCGTTTCGAGCTTGGCCTGCAGGGCTTCCCACTCGGCCTTGCGCAGCGGGAGGTTTTCCCCGCTCCAGTTCTGCACCAGCGTGCGCAGCTGGTGCATTCCATCCGCCAGCCAATCAGGCTCCGGTCCGCCGAGCTGTTCGGCAATCTGAAGGCCGGCAGCGATGCCGTTTTCCACCTGACCGTTGATCGCGAGCATCATGGCGCAGGCGTAGACACACTCGGCCCTGTGTTCGGGGGGAGCCAGCTCCAACGCACGCCGCGCCAGCGCCAGCGCGCGCGGTTCTTCGCCGTAGCCGCGGGCACCATCGCCTTCGACAAGTTCCCAGGCGCGCTTGCGCAGTGCGTTCCAATCGGCGAGGCCATCATCGCCCGCCTTCAAGCTCGGTTCCGGCCAAGGCTCCATGCCCAGCATCCGTCCGCGCCAGCGCAGCTCGCGTTCCATTCGCAGCAGGCCCTCGCGCTGCAGCGGCTCAAGCTGCTGCAGCTCCGTTTCGACCTCCTGAAGCTTCGCGTACTCGGGATGGATCACGAAGTCCCGCCGTGCATCCTCGCCGGTGTAGGCCTTGAGCTGCTGAGACTGGCGCAGCTCCGCCAGCATGGCCTCCACATCCTTGAGGCCAGGCTGCCAATCTGCGGCACTTATCTCTGCGGCGGCATCCGCAGTGCCGACTCCCTGGACCAATCGGGTGGCGCGCTGCAGCCACCACTGCGTGCTGGGTGTCGGCAGGCCCGCGAGAAAGGCTTGATCATTCGATTCCGCACGGAAGCGCTGCAGCTCCTGAATCATGCCGCGCAGACGTGCCTTGCGTGCTTCGGTCTGCAGCTGCTGGTTGCGCTGGTCCAGCGAGATGTTGGCGAGCGTGACGCGCTGTTCGTTGGCGCGCGATTCGCTCGCGAAGTGCAGGGAGAATACAAGCCCGCCGACCAGCGCACACAGCCCTCCGGCCAGCGCGACCGTCAGCGCGCGGTTGCGCTGAACCCACTTGCGCGCTTCCGCGAGAGCTCCGGTTGCGTGAGCCGAGACCACCTGACCTTCGAGGTAGGCCCGCAGATCCGCAGCGAGGGCCTGCATGTCCGGGTAGCGCAGCGCGATGTCGCGCTGCATGGCCTTTTCCGTGATCGCGATCAGCTCCGCAGGAGCGTTCACCAGTGGCTCCGGTGCGGCGTTGCGCAGCGCCTGCAATACCGCCCGTGCCGTCGGAGAGCTCCCGCGCGGCGTGTACGGTGCGCTGATGCGGTCCACGGAGAGCAAGTGGTACAGCATGGCGCCGACGGAATAGACGTCCGAGTGCGGACCGATCCGTGCAGTTTCTCCCAGCGCCTGCTCCGGCGACATGTACGAAGGCGTGCCGATGATGTCCCCGTCACGCGTGATGAGCGAATCAGCGCTGTTGTCCTGTGCTTCGCTGGCCTCGCTCCAGCGCAGATCGTGAGTGTCTCGATCGCCGAGATCACGCGCCAGGCCCCAGTCCATCACATAAGCCTCGCCGTAACGCCCCACCATGATGTTGGATGGCTTGAGGTCGCGGTGGAGGATGCCCTTGTGGTGCGCGTAGCTCATTGCTTCGCACACGCGCAGGATCACGTTCAGAGCCCGGGTGATCGTCCAGCCCTCCTTGCCTTCGCGCACACGCTCGAAGACCGTGCGCAGATTCTCTCCCTCGACGAGCCGCATCGTGAAGTAGAGCTCTCCGTCGGCGGCGATACCGACCTCGTGCACCGGGACGATGCCGGGGTGGTCCAGGCGTCCGGTGATCTGCGCTTCCTCGAGAAAGCGCGCCAGCAGCCGTGCTGTCGCCGGCTTCCCCGCGGGAGCGCTGCCGTCCGACTCCTTGCCGCGGATGCGCTTCATCGCCAGCGTCCGCCCCATTTCCGTGTCCCATACCCGCAGGACCACGCCCATGCCTCCGCGGCCGATCTCGCCCTGCACCTTGTAACGCGTGTCGCTGCGGGAGCGAGCTCGCATCCGCTCCAGCGCAGCGCCGACGCTCCGCGATTCCAGCTCCGAAGCCGGCGTCAGGCGCTGCTGCACCTGATCCGTCCCCAGCGAGCGGAGCAGAGCACGCCAGCCGATGTGCTCCTCACGCAATCTTGCCAGCTCGGGTCCATGCTGCGGATGCTCCGCGCACAGCCGCTCCCAGGCAACCTCATCGTCACTCGCGAAGCGAGCGCAGTGCTGCTCGTAGAGCTCCCGCGCGTTCATGGCAAGACACGACGCGCGGGACGCACGCCCGTCGTGGCACTGCGGAGCTCCGGTGTCACATTGTCACGCAGAGAGACCCGAGCCTGATGGGCAAGATTGACGAAGCTGCCGCCACGGATGATCCGCAGGCTGCTCGCGGTTCCGGGCATCTCCGGATCGCGCTGCATTTCCTGGGTGTAGTTCTCGGACGCATCGGAACAGAACTCCCACACATTGCCCTGCATGTCGTGGAACCCGAGACCATTGGGTGCCAGCGATCCGACTCGCGCATGCGATGTGAAGCCGTCATTCCACGATTCAAAGCTCGAAAAGCCGGCGTTGTGGACGCGAGCCCACTCATCCGACAGGTTGGCGTAGTCGGCCAGTTGTGCCCCGCTGAGGCCGCCCGCCACGGGTGAATCGCCGCCAGCGCGAGCCGCGAACTCCCATTGCGCTTCGGTGGGATGCTTCAAGCCGAGTTGGCGGAGCGCCCGGGACGATTCGATCCACGACACCTGCTCCATCGGGTGCTGTCCGGTCCACCGCCCGAAGGACCGGTTCCAATCCGGGCTGTAATTGAGGTCATTGTAGTAGGCGATGTTCTTGCTGCGCAGGCGCATCCATTGGGCCTGGGTCAGCTCGTGCTTGCTGAGGAAGTAAGGACTCAGCTTGACCCGGTGCACGGGACTCTCCGTCCAGAGAGCTTTGGGATCGTAGTTTGCGGCTGCTGGATCCTGAAACTGGGCGCCCATGAGGAAATCGCCGCCCGGCACCAGCACGAGCAGGATGCCGGTCGACTCCGTCATCAGGGCACTGCCATCCTCGGCGAACTCCGGACGGTCACCTGAGTCGAGCACCCAGAATTCCCACAGCCCCGAGTTGGGATCCGCGCGCAGCGGCAAGAGGCCCTCTTGCGGAACGAGCGCACCGCTGCCCGGCCACAGGCTGTCCTTGTAGAGCGGACTGGATGCGATCGCGTCCAGCGCTTCGGACCATGCTTCGCGAGCGTGCAGTCCGTCGATGGAGCGCTCGCGAAGCGAGCGCGCGTTTTCCAGTTGTCGCGGCACTCCCCAGCCATGTGCGAGTGACACACCGGTGGAATAGAGTCCGCCCCGCTCCGCGGAGGAGAACTCCTCCAGTGAATCGATCAGGCGCGCCAGCTGCTCATCCCACCAGGCATCCTTGGGGTCTGCGTAATGGAAGCTGGTCTGGGCTCGTACGGCGACACCCAGTTCCTCGTGCAGCTTGCGCAGAATCCCGATCTGAAAACGCGCAGAAGCGACGCCGGTCGAGCGTTCGTAGCGGGAACGCGAAGCCTCGCGACGCTGCCAGTGACTGCGGCGCGCTGCCTGATCCTCGGGCGCACTGGCTTCCACAGCCTCCTGCAAGCGCGCAAGTCCCGCCTCGAACTGTCCGTTGAGGAACAGCGCCTCACCGAGCGCTTCGAGGACCATGCCGCGCTCGTTCGCACTCGCGTGCTCAAGGGCGCGCTCCACAAGGAACAGCGCACGCCCCTCCTGACCATGCTGGGCATGTTCCGAGTCTTCCACCATCAGCGGAGCAGCCATCGCCAGCAACGCATCCGCATGGACGGGCAGGTCTTCCTGTTCCCACTGTTTGCGAAGCGCAGTGACATCCGGCCATGGCTCATCACCGATCATGCAACGCAGCCAGGTGATGCGCCGGCCGACCTTGTCCCATTCGGGGTACAGGGGGGCACGGCGCATGTCTTCAGCCTCCTGAGCGGGCGTGCGTTCCAAGGCCCTTTCGCGCAGCTGGCGCAGTCGCCGCCGATGGTCTTCCAGCCCCGGACGCCGCTCGGGTCCGGAGCTCTCTCCTTCAATCAGAAGCCGCGCGCGCTCCAGCCACGCTTCGTAGCGGGCTGCCATGGCTGCATTCGCGGGCCACAGCTCTTCGGCCTCGCGTATCAGCTCATCGAGTTCCTTCTGAGCCGAAAGCGACAGGATGTCCTCACTGCGCTGCAGTGCCACCTGCGCATGGCGCTCGGCTGTCCGTGCGTAATCGCGCGCCAGCCATGCCACGGCGCTCAAGGCCGGCAGAGCCACGGCGCTCGCGATCAATGCGGTCGCGGCGACGGGGTTGCGGCGACTCCACTTGCGAAGCCTTGTCCACAGACCGGCTGGGCGAGCCTGAATCGGGACATGGCTCAGGTGACGAGCGAGATCCTCCGCCAGCGCCCGCATGTTCGCATAGCGGCGGGCAGGTTCCTTCTCGAGCGCCTTGAGGCAGATCAGCGACAGATCGCGCGGGCACTGATTGCGCAGCACGGAAGGCTCGGGCGGATCGTGCTTGAGGATCTGCTCGCAGATCTGGTGGGAGCTGTCGCCGTCGAAGGGGCGGGTGAGCGTCAGCAACTCGTACAGCATCACCCCCACGCTGAACACGTCGCTGCATTCATCCGCGGCGCGGGATCCGGATCCGACCAGTTCCGGCGCCAGATAGTGATAGGTGCCGATCAGCGCACCCGTGTGCGAATGGCTGGGGTCATCCAGCAGGCGCGCCAGCCCGAAGTCCGTGATGCGCGGGGTTCCGCGCGCGTCGATGAGTACGTTCTGGGGCTTCAGGTCGCGGTGGATGACACCGGCCTCGTGCGCGGCCTGCATGCCGGAGGCCACGGAGTGGATCAACCTCGCCGTTTCCGCGTAGTACTGCGGCGGCAGCTCGGCGACGCGCCGCATCTTCTCGATCGTGTCGCGCAGGGTCAGGGACCCGGGGACGAATTCCTGCGCGATCCACTCAATGCCGTCCGCATTGCCACGGCCAAAGGTCTGCACAAGATTCGGGTGGCTCGTGGCACCACCGGCTCGTGCTTCCCTTGCAAACCAGCCGAGGGACCCGGGCTCGACGCGATCCGGCAGGAGGAACTTGAGCGCGACACGGCGCTTCATGGAGGACTGCTCGGCCTCCCAGACCTGCCCCATGCCGCCCTTGCCGACCAGTCGGAGCAGGACGAAGTCGCCGATCCGTTCACCCGCCTGAAAGGTCCGCGCCGACGCGCCATTCGCCTCGGCCGAATCCGGCCTGCCCCTCGGCTCGATGCGGCCGAAGAGCAGGGAAACGCTCTGTTCGCGCTGCTGCCACGCGCGCAGCTCCGCGGCGAGATGCGGATGCTGCTCACACAGACGCTCGAAGTGCTCCGGCCGAGCCAAGCCACGATCACGCCGTGCGCAGTAGTCGAAATACAGCGCCTCGGCGCGACTGGCGCCTTGTTCCTGCGTCGAGCTCATCGGGGGCGGCGCAGATTCTACTCTACGCCGCCCGCGCGCAAGCTCTCCGGCTTCCTCACCAGTTGAGGATCAAGCCGCTGGTGATGTTGAAGGTCGACCCGCTGGGCGCGGGGCAGAAGGCCGCATCCGAGTCGCGGTAGTAGACCTGATAGAAGCGCTGCGAGCCGGCGGGAATCACATCGCCGAGCAGGGCCGAGCGGGCGGAGATCGAAGGATCGCCGGCGCCGGGGGCCGAGGCGATGCCGCCGGAAGCCACCTTGATGTAGAGGCGCTTGAGGCTACCGCCGACGCAGCGCACACCATCGCCGAACACGGCGCCTGCCGCGACATTGGCCGTGCCTTGCAGGAACACACAGGGCACCGTGGCGAGCATGTCGCTAGCCGTCAGCACCACCGTGTCGGGGTTGGCCGTGCCGCTGACGCTCAACAGCGCACCCGGCGAGAACAGGTCGGAGTTGAGGCAGCCGCGGCCCGCGCCGCCGGTGTTGCCGCAAGGACAGGGTGTGCTCAGCGAACCGTCGCCGAAGCAGAAGGCGGTGTAGAGCGTGTTGGGCAGCTCGTGCGCACCCATGTCGACGAGCGGGGCAACCCCCGAGCCGGTGTCGGCCACGGCGGGGTTATCGGCCTGGCGCGGCAGCCCGGCGAAGTCCGTCGTCGTGCCTGCCGGGATCTGGCCATTCGAGCCTGCATCCGTGCAGGGCGAGAGCGGGCTGAGCCGCAGGTCACCGCCCGCGCCGTTGACGAACAGCGGATCGGTGTTGAGGTTGCCCACGCCGGCGAGTCCGCCCTGAATGCAGGAGTACGTTGCGGCGACACCGCTGACGTTGTTGATCAGGTTTTGCGCGCCACCCGGACCGGAGTTGTTGACCACGATGCAGTTGGCGATCGAGATCTGGGGCGAAGAGAGAATGCCTGCCGTGTTGTTCGAGACGGAAGTGTTGCCCGTGATCGTGCAGTTGCGCAGCACAGGCGTCGAGTTGCTGACCCAGACGGCACCGCCGCCGCCGGCGCCTGTTGCGGTGTTGCCGCGGAAGATGCAGTTGGTGAACTTCGAGTTCGAACTTCCAAAGCACTCGACGGCGCCTGCGCGGGCTGCCGTGTTGCCCACGAATTCGCAGCGCAGGAAAGTGCTGGTTCCGTTGTTCATATCGAAGGCACCGCCGAAGCTGCCCCCGATGTTGTTCAGGAACAGTGTGTCGATGAAGGTCGGGGTCGCGCCGTTGATGTAGCCCGCGCCGCCGCCGAAAGTGCAGCGGTTCGAAACGAAGCGGCAGTTGCGCACCGTGACCGCGGAGCCGGTGAGGCACAGGATGCCGCCTCCCTTGTCCTGGTTGGATGCGGACGCGCCGTTGGCATTGCCGCCCGTGACCGTGAAGCCATCGAGCACCGCCGTGGCGTTGGCCGTGTTGCAGTTGATCAGGTGAAAGCTGTTGTCCGTGAAGATGTTGCTGGCGTCGTTGCCGGCGAGGTCTCCGGAGAGGATCGTCGGGTTGGCGACGACATCGCGCTGGCTCAGCAGCGTTTCCGTGCCGTTGAAGCCGCCGTAGATTTCCACGCCCGTCTTCATCTCGAAGTAGATCGAACGCGTGGCGGTCGCGGTCGGCTTGTAGAGGCCACCCCGCACCCAGATCTGGTCACCCGCGACAGCGGATCCCAACGCGGCCTGCAGGCCGGTTGTGCCCTGATAGGCATCTGCCCAGCTGGTGCCGTTGTTGGCACCCGAAGCCAGGCTGACATCGACGAACTTGATGGCTGCGTCGGCGCTGGCGGTCAGGAGAAGGAGAGAGACAAGAGGGAGGCAGCGGTTGAGGATCATGGAGCTCGTTTGGGAGAAGAGAGTGAGCCCAAAAGCCTACCACGGAACCAGAAAACCGGTCGGACGGTCACCGCCGCGAAAAAAAGCACCGCGCACAGACCCCGCGGGGGAGCCTGTGCGCGGTTCGGGAGTGATCAAGGCAGTCTCAGTGCCCCAAGAGACTGCCGGTAGATCCCCCGGTTCTGTCAGACCTTGGCGGTCTTGCGCTCGCGGACCTCGAACTGATGGATCAGCGTGTCCAGACGCGTCGCCAGGCCCGAGAGCGCATCGGAGGCGCTGCGCGTTTCCTTAGCGCTGTCCGAAGCGGCCTGAGCGTTGCGGCTGATGTCCGTGATGACGGCCGACTGCTCTTCAACCGCAGCCGCGATCGACTGCTCGTACTCGTGGATCTGCGTGATGACGCCGTGAATCTTGCTGATGCCGTCCGTGGCACCCGAGGTGCCCTGCTGGATGGCTTCAATCATGCGGCCGATGTCCTCGGTCGCCTTCGCGGTCTGG
>SYGM01000157.1 GCA_005799545.1 Planctomycetia bacterium
CTTCCTTGGTGAAGGGGTTGAAGCCCTTGCGCGCCTTGGTGGCGGGCTTGCGCACCACGGTGACCTTCATCATGCCGCCCAGGTTGAGCACGCCAGGACCGCTCTTGGAGAGGTCCGCGGCGATGAGCTTGCCAACCGTCTCAAAGACCGAGGACACCTGCTTGCGGGCAAGCCCCGTGGTGCCGGCGATGGTGGTGAACACCTCGCCCTTGGTGCGGGGCTTGTTGGCGGGAGAGATCTTGACGGGCTTGGGAGCGGCCTTGGCGGCCTTGGGGCTCTTCGTGGTTTTCTTGGCCATGTGGTTCTCTAGAACGGTCTGTTTTGTAAGACGGTGATTCCGTGAAACGCGTTTTCTGCGGAAAAACAGGGGTTTTTGCCCCTCTGGCTCTGGGAATACCAAAGCCAAGCACCCGGATACAAACAAGAAAACACGTTTTTTTTCGAGACAAACCGAATTCTTCTCGGGAACGCCTGCGCCGCAGCTCATGTCTACATCCTTGTGCGCAGCACGGATGTGCTTGCGCTAGACTTCACCACACGCCATGCAACGGCTGCTTTTCATTGCTTCGGGCCTTTTCTTCTTGGCGGCCTGCTCCGGGTCGGGTAGCACCGGCTCCGGTTCCGTCGGCGCCGCCCGCCTGCACGTCGACACTCAGGCCCGGGGCAAGGGTGACGGGTCGTCCTGGGAGCACGCGCTCGGATCCCTCCAGACCGCGCTGGCGCTGGCGCCGACCGGCAGCGAGATCTGGCTGCGCTCGGGCGAATACCGCCCGGCGGGCCTCGGCGGGGATCGCCTAGCGACCTTCGAGTTGCACAGCGGCCTGACCATCCGGGGCGGCTTCGCGGGCGGCGAAACCAGCCCGGATCAGCGTCTACCGGAAAACGCCCCCACCATCCTCTCGGGCGATCTCAACGGAGATGACCGGGGACTGATGAGCGAGAACCGCTCGGACAACGTCTATCACGTCGTGTCTGCGCACATGGTGATGGACACGGTGCTGGAGCGTCTGACCATCTGCGGCGGGCACGCCGACGGCCCCGGGCAGGGGGCGCATTTCGGTTCCCATGACCAAGGCTCGGGCGTAAACGTTTTCCACTCGCACCTCAGGTTCGAGAGCTGCCTTGTGACGCAGAACTACTCGGCCAATCACGGCGCCATCAACGACCACGGCGGCTGTCACTTTACGGACTGCGCCTTCGTCGGCAACCGCGCCGGACTGCTGGGCGCCGGTCTGTACATCCACGGCGACGTGGAAGCGCTGGTTGAGGGCTGCCGTTTCCTGGGCAATGAAACGCCCGGTCAAGGCGCCGGCCTCTACACGCGCAGCTTCCTGCCGACATTGATTCGCGACTGTCACTTCGCCGGCAACCGCGCCGAACGCGGCGCGGGCCTCTACATGGCACCGGGCAGCAAGAGCACGCTTGAGAACTCGCGCTTTGACGAAAACGTGGCCCAGGTCGGAGGCGGTGGAACCTTCCTCGAGGAGAGCGACGGCATCGTGCGCGGCTGCATGTACGTGGCCAATGCCGCCGGAGCGGACATCACCAAGGGTGGCGGCGGCGGCGGCGGCAGCGGCGGAGGCGGAATTTGGATCAGCGCGGGAGCCCCGCTGGTCGAGGGGTGCTGCTTCAACGCCAACATCGCCTCCTTCGGCGCGGGCGTTTACCACATCGACGAGAGCCGTGCGACCGTGCGCGGCTGCATCTTCCAGCGCGGCATCGCCTTCGAGGCCGGCGGCCTGTACAGCCTGCAGTCCCCCGTCACGGTGCAGGACTGCCTGTTCTTCGAGAATTACGCCTACGGCGGCGCGTTCTCCGTGGGCGGCGCGCTGAGCATCTATATCGCAGATGCCCTGATCGAGCGCTGTCTGGTCGTCAACAACCAGGCGGAACTCGGTGGCGGGGGCATTTACGTCGAGGGCGGCGCCTCGCAGGTGCGCGAGTGCCACTTCGCGAGCAACGTCGCCTTCGGCGACACGCAGGGCTGGGGCGGCGGCGCGCTGATCGGCTACTTCTCGCAGGTACGCTTTTCCTCCTGCGCCTTCGAGTCCAACCGCGCCAACAAGGGCGGAGCGCTGTTCTCGATCGTGTTCACGGAGCCCACGCTGACCAACATCACGACCACGGGCAACCTCGCCCTGCAGGAAGGCGGCTCGATCTACGCCTACGAGTCCTCCGCCATCCGCATCGAGAACAGCATTCTGTGGGGCGATCTCCCGCAGGAACTTGCTGGCGCTGCTGTCAGTATCGAGCGCTCGTGCGTCGAGGGTGGTGCTGTGGGTCTGGCGGTCCACTCGCTGCCGCCGCTGTTCGTCACCGCTCCCGATGCCGGTCCCGACGGCGAAATCGGCACGGCCGATGATCTGTTCGGCGACCTGCAGCTGGGGCCGGGGTCGCCCTGCATCGATGCCGGCGACAACGGCTGGCTGCTGGAGACGGAAGGGCTGGATTGCGCCAGCGCCCCGCGCCGCAGCGACGATCCCGCTGCAGCAGACTCAGGCGCGGGAGCATCCCCGCAGGTCGATCTGGGCGCCTACGAGCGTCAACCCTGAGTCACGAAGCGAAGCCTGTCATCAGCGCTTCCACGCGCTGCGGCGGCACGAGTTCACAGGGGGCCTGTCCGCGGCGGAAGAGACGCGCGCCCGTGCTTCCGCGCAGTTCCATGGCGGCGCCCTCTACGCGGAGCAAGGCCCCCTCGCGCAGGCCGAGCACCGGGGCGCTTTCGACCTCGTGGAATTCCGCGATGCGCTGCTCCCGAGTCTCTCCCATGTGGCGGGAGCCGGGATCAGGGTCGAGATAGTGCGGATTGATATTGAACGGCACCAATTCGAGCGCACGGAAGGAAGGCGGCTGCACGATCGGCATGTCGTTGGTGGTCTGGATCGAGCGGGTGGCCACATTCGTGCCGGCACTGGACCCCATGTAGGGCATCCCCGCCTTCGCGCGGGCGCGGATCGCCTCCAGCAGCCCTGACTGATAGAGCGCATTCAGCAGGCGGAAGGTGTTGCCCCCGCCGATGAAGACTCCCTCGCAGCGCGCGAGCTGCTCATGCCCATCGGCGCCGTGCAGGCCGATCAGCTCGTAGCCCAGCACCGCAAAGCGAGCCGCAGCCTTGGCGGTGTAGGCATCCCGCTCAGCCAGTGCGAAGGGCACGAATCCGATCCGGCGCGCCGAACCGAAGAAGGAACGGATCTCCTCCGCACAGTGGTCGAGGTAGCCCTGTCCGTGGAGGGTGGAATTGGAGACCAGCAGCAGTCGCATGATGCGCGCAGCCTAGCCTCCCAAGCGTTATCCTGCGCTCCATGAGCGTCCTTCTCCTGCTGCTGACCCTGCCGACCTGGATCGGTGCGCAAGCACCGCAAGAGCCGATCCTCGCCAACGCCCGCGAGCTGATGCGCGAATCGCTGCGTGCGGGCGAGGCCTACCCCAAGCTCCAGAGCCTGGTCGTCGCCGCTCCCAAGCGCCTCGCAGGCACGTCGGGTGCGGAAGACGCGCTGCAATGGGCGGAAGAGCGACTGAAGCTCGACGGTTGGGAGAACATCCGCCGCGAGCCCTGCGAAGTGCCGGTCTGGAAGCGCGGCAAGCTGGCCCGCCTGACGCAGCTCAACGGCTCCGCCGAGCAGCGCGCGCACCTGCCGATCCTCGCACTGGGAGGAAGCGTGGGCACGCCGCCCGGCGGCCTGCGCGGGCCGGTGCTGGCGGTGAGAAGTTTCGAGGAGCTGCGCGCTCTGGGCGAGCGCGCGCGCGGTGCGATCATCCTGTTCAACCGTCCGATGGATCCGGCCGCCTTTGATCCGTTCGAAGCCTACGGCAAGGCCGTCGACCAGCGCGGACGCGGCGCCATCGAGGCCGCCAAGGTCGGTGCGATCGCAGCAGTCGTACGCTCGATGAGTCAACGCATCGACGATGTGCCCCACACCGGTGCCATGCGCTACGAGGAAGGCGTCCCGAAGATTCCGGCCGTCGCCGTGAGCACGGCGGGTGCCGAACGCCTGGCTGCACGCCTCGCCAAGGGCGAGGCCGTGGAGCTGGCCCTCGAGCTGGACTGCGAACAGCTGGGCCGGATTCCAAGCGCGAATCTGGTCGCCGAGTGGAAGGGCCGCGAAGCGCCGGATGAAATCGTGCTGATCGGCGGCCACCTCGATGCGTGGGATGTCGGCCAGGGCGCCCACGACGATGGCGCCGGCTGCGTGCAGGCCATGGAAGTCGCACGACTCATGCGCCGACTGGAGCTTCGTCCGCGGCGCACGGTTCGGTTGGTGCTGTTCATGAACGAGGAATTCGGCCTGGACGGCGCGCTCGCCTACCACCAGACGCACCAGCAGGCCGTGGCCAGCCATGTGCTGGCGATCGAGAGCGACCGCGGCGGCTTCGTGCCACGCGGCTTCACAACCAATGCAGGAGCGAGCGCGCGTGCGCAGCTGGAGCCGCTGCGTCTGCTGCTCAACGAAGCGGGTGCCGGCGAACTGCGCAAGGGCGGCGGCGGCGCGGACCTCACGCCGCTGGAGAAAGCCGGCGTCACCGTGATGGGGCTTTATCCCGATCCGCAGCGCTACTTCGACCTGCACCACACCTCGGTCGACACGATCGACAAGGTGCATCCGCGCGAGCTGGAACTCGGTGCGGGCGTGCTGGCGGCCATGGCCTGGTACGTGGCGGAGCACCCCACGCCGTTGCCGCGCCCCGAAAGCGCGGAGAGCGCGCGCTAGAGTCGGGCTAACCGCGCGCGAACACGGCTGGACTGGCGCTGGAGAGCTTGCCACCCTCCAGCTCCAGCGCGCGCTCTGCGAGCACGCGCAGCGGCAGATTCCAGCGCGATTCGCCCTGCACTTCTTCCATGCCATGCAGGATGCCGGCCAGTTCCTGATCCAGTGCGGCAGCGCCGGTCTCGCTCCTCGGCAAGGGTCCTTCGAGCGCCTCGAGGATGCCCTGCACGTGGATGCGATCGATGTCGGTGGCGAGCATCACGCTGTCGCTCTCGGGGCCGCGCACCCAGGCCAGGAGGCGCGCGGCCACCAGCTCGTTGAGCACACGCTCCAGCGGGCGCAGCGAGACATTCATGTCCTTCGCCAGAGCGGCGCTGGTCCAAGCCTCGCGCCCGGCCATGGCGCGCGCCGCGATGCGCACCATCGAGCGCAGCGCCACGGACTCGCGCGAACGTACCGAGAGCGCCTGCGGGCTCTCCGGCCAGTAGCTCGGCGCACTCTGGTGCGCAAAGCAGACCTGCGCACCGAGCAGCACCGTGACCCACGAGATCTGGATCCACATCAGAAAGATCGGGAAGGCCGCAAAGCCCGAGTAGATGGCGTTGTAGCGTGCCACCCCGATTTGGAATTCCAGATGCGCCAGCAGCGTCAGCTGCCACAGCGTTCCGCCCACGATCGCGCCGAGAATCGCGGAAGGCAGCCGGGTGCGCGTATTGGGCATGGCCAGATACAGGAAGGCGAAGGCCGCCCAGAGCGAGAAGAGCGGCGTCAACTTGAGCAGCAGCCCGAAGAACTCGCCCAGCTGCAGCCTCTCCGCCCACTCCTGCATCACGGCCGAGTCCTGCGCCGCGGTCGTGATCGCCGTGGCGGTGAACAGCAGAATCGGCGTCACCACCACCATGGCGAGGTAGTCCGTCAGCTTGCGAACCAGACTGCGCGCGCGGCGCACGCCCCAGATCTCGTTGAAGCTCTGCTCGATGGTCGAGAGCAGCTTGACCACCGTGTACAGGAGGAACACCAGGCCGGCGGCACCCAGACCGCCCACATGCGTCTGATCCACGAAGGAGAGCACGCGCTCGATGGCATCGCGCATCTCGCTGGAGCCGACCTGCGGCGCAAAGCTGAACTCGCCGGGTGCCGCGGAATAGGGCACGATCGGCCCGAAGGTGCGATCAAGGAACGGCGTGATGGTCTGCTCGCGCAGCGTCTCGTAGAAGCCGAAGCCTTTTGCCAAGGCGAAGGCAAACGCCAGCAGCGGCACCAGCGACAGCACCGTGATGTACGTCAGAGCCGAGGCTCGGAACAGGCAGCGATCCTCGATGAAGCCGCGCGTGGCGAGGTACACGACGCGCAGGCTCATGTTGAACCGCCGTGCCCAGCCCGAGAGCGAGCTCAGATCCTTGGCGAAGATCTGTTCGCGATACCAGCGCTCGACACCCCGCACGGCCTTGCCCAGCGGCCCGGGCAAATCGACCAGATGACGCGAGGAGCGCTCCTGTGCCTGATCCGAATGCACCGACATGGCCTGCGAGGATGCCTGCCTTGGCGCGCCGATTCCAGCCCCTGCCTGCGGCCCCCCCGTCCCGCTACAGGATCGGCTGCCGGATCCGCTGCCGGATCCGCTACCAGATCACGACATCGCGGGCGCTGACCGCCATCGGCGTGAACGGCGGCAGGTTGTTGACGTAGTTGAACGCCGTGTCGTAGCTCCACACCCGGTTGGGCGCGGTGTAGCGATCACCCCCGTAAACCCAAGCCCCCGTGGCCCACTGGTTGCGCCAGGTATTGACGAAGGAACCGGTGATCGTGGCCGTCTTGCCGGTCCAGTTCTCGTGGAAGCGGGGCAGGTTCTCAAAGCCGCCGTTGTAGGACCCCACCGACGTGTCGAGGTTGCCGCCGATCATCGCCACGTTGTAGGTCGTGTTGCCGGCCGTGGGCAGCGTGCCGCGCGTCTTGGAGTCGTTCCAGGTGTTGGAGAGCAGGTTGACTGCATCCCCGATGATGGCGGCACCCTTCTTGCTGTTCTTGTTGTAGTCGCCCCAGACATACACGGGATCCTCCGAGACCACGGTGAGCTTGGCCGGAAGGGTCGCGCCGTTCTTGAGACGGACTCCCTTGCAGTTGGTGCCGGTGCCTTGTCCGTACCAGGCGGCATACACAAGGCCGTTGGAAGGAAACTTGCCGGTCGCCTGCAGCAGGCCTATGTCCACCTGCACAAGCTTGATCTTGGTGCTCGAGCCGTTTGCCTGCCGGGCATCGTACATCTGCTGGATCGTCACGGCGGAGCTCACCGCCGCGCTGATGTCGTTGCCCGAGCCGTCGTAGGCCTTCCACGTGCCGTCGGGCTTGGCGAGAATGGAGAGGCCCGCATTGTCGTGGTAGAAGCCCTTGGAGTGCGTGCCCGTGCCCGGTGCCACGGCCTCGTAGGTGCTGGTGGCGGGGTTCCAGGCGTAGTCGCCGCCCTCGGCGGATTCGAACATCGAGACCGAGCCGATCTGCGGTGTCACGGCCTCCGTCACGCCGTGCGCGGAATCCTGCACGGTGCTGCCGCTGCCGCCGCTGTACGTGTCGGGTTCATCCCAGGTCTGCAGCGCCAGCGGCCCCCACGGGATCCAGTCGCCGGCATCGAACAGATCTCCATCGCCGTTGGCATCGTGCCCGAGGAAATCGTGGTCCAGACCGCTGGTGGTCGTGATGCCCAGATTCGTCATCTGGCCCTTCGATTGCATCACGTGATAGCTCGAAGGCTCGAGCGCATTGAACGGATTCTGCACCCAGTCGCGGATCGTGACCGTGCCCTCCGAGAGGCCGGGATTGTCCTTGCGGTTGCGGTGCACCTCACCCACGGCACGCACGTAGTTGCTGTCCAGCGTCAGCGTGCCGCCGCAATTGAGGTACATGTCCGCGTTGCTGTGGACCCGGCCGCGGATCGTCATGTTGGGACCGGGGTTGATCTCAAGATCATTCGTGTAGAAAACCGCGTACTGGAACAGCGGTGTGGCCTCGGCGTTGAGGATGCGGGCGGCCTCGGTTTCGACGCCGGCAATGTTCGCCCGCGCGCGCAGCTCGTAGCTGGTCACCAGCGTCTGGACGCCCTGCGCGTCCGTGACCGTGTCGGAGAAGCCCGTGGGGGTCACGCTCCACACGGCCGGATGACCGCCGATCTCCACCGTTCCCTGCGTGGGCACTTCACGCCAGTTGGCGATCGCCCCCTGGATCTCCTTCTTGGCGAGCTCCAGCGCACCTTCCGCGATGTACTGCGCCTCCTGCTGATGGCGCTTGTTGTTCGCCGTGCGGTCACTCACTCCGGCCAGTGTCACCAGCGTGGCGACCATCCCGGCTCCCACCACCGAGGCCATGGTCGCGTACATCAGTGCCACGCCGGCGCGACTGGAATTCAACGAGCGGTTCGGTTTCAAAATCATGTTCATCAATCCCTGTTGCGCAGCTGCACGGTCCATTCGCGGCTGAGGCGCAGGCTCCGGCCGCTTTCATCGGTACGCGCGAAGTCCATGCGCACGCGCAGCGTATCGAGAGGAACGGTGTAGCCCGAGCTGGCATTGTCATCGACCACGATCCGCCGGACGTGTCGCGCAATGGTCACGGGCTGTTCTCCATCCGCGGTGCGCAGCAGCCGGCCATCGTCACCCAGCTCGAGCCGGAAACTGCGCTCATCCCAGACGCGCTCGCCATACTCGTCGAGCACAGCGGTCGTCCGGCGCGTGTCAGGATCTTCGGTGAGCTCGGGCAGACGGTACACAGCGAGCCGCGACTGCCCGTCCGGACCTCCCGCGGCAAACTGCGGCCAGTCGGTTGCGGCTTCATCCGTGAAGAAGCCGGACTTGCGCAGATCGTGCGTGATCATCGAGCGGGCGCGAGCGGCCTCGACTTCCAGCGAGCTCTCCGCGCTGCCCTGCGCAGCGCGGCTACGCAGCCGGCCCACCGCCAGCGTGAGGCCTGCGCCCAGCGTGACGAGCACGGTGGTCGCAATGGTCATCTCGACGAGGCTGAATCCGCCCCGCTGCGGCTGTCTGCGGTTTCTCGCCATGATGTTCACCTTGCCTTGAGCGTGTGGAGTTCCATGCGACGCGTGCGTCCTCGACGGTCCTGGAAGACCAGGTCCAGTCGGATCACGAGCGGATCGGGATGAACCGAACCGACGACGCCCGGGTAGCTCGGAGTAATGGTCTGTGCCGCAAAGCTGCGATCCGTCCACGCCGCCAGAGCCGTTCCGGCGGGGAACTCGCTCGGAATCTCATCCGCTGGCAGGAGCAGCAGAGTATCCATGGCGCTCTGCAGGTCCGCGCTGGCCCGAGCCGTGTCCCGGCTGGTCTCCTGCAGCTGCCCTGAGTGCCATTGCGCACTGAGTGTGCCCAGCACGGCCACCATCAGCACCGTGATGGCGATCATTGTCTCGACCAGCGTAAAGCCGGAGCGACTCCGTGTATTTTTCCCCATTTCCTGCTCCCCGTTGCCTGCCATGACCAGCATCGGCGTGCGGAGGCACTGGTCTTGAAGGCTCTCAGGAAATATCCAACCGCAGCGGCTCCGGCCGCCCGACTCTCAGTACAGCTTGACGCCGCTGAGCTTCACGAAACGCTCCGCGCGGGCGCCGGTCTTCGTGCCGGCATGCTTCTTGGCAAGGCTTTCGGCCTTCTGGATATTCGCCGCATCGAAGGGCTTGGCGGAAGCGACACGGGCCACGAATGCCGCCCAAGCCTTGGAAGCCTCGCGCTCGGCCTTCAGCGCCGGATCCTCCAGACGCTTGCGCTCGAGTGCCAGCTCTCCATTGCCTTTGTGCGCCTTTTCGAGCTCGCCGAGCAGTTGATCGGCCTCTTCCAGCCGACCTTCCTCGATGCGACCGCGAACGCGCAGCAGGCCCTGCGTCAAGCGCGCCTTCGCGAGCTCGCCTTCCGGCTCCTTGGCGCGGATTTTCCGCGCCTTGGCGATCTCCGACGCGATCGTCTCCTCGAGCTTCTTGCCCAGATCACCCGGATAGCCCTGCATCAGAACCGTTCCGTCGATGCCGATCAACGCCACTTCCGGCAGCCCCTGTCCCACTGTGGGGATCGGGCGATCATGCGTCCACATGGCCGGGTTGCCCATCCACTTCATCTTCCAGGCGAAGGCTTCGGCGACATCCGGGCTGGTCCCCTGGCACTCCACGAAGATCACCTGCAGATCAGCCCCGAAGGTGTTCTGCGCCTTGACGGAGGCCGGCACGGACCCCCCGATGCAACCGGGTCAGTTCTTGCCCCAGAAATCGATCAGCACGGGCATGCCGCGCAGGTCGGAGAGCGAGCGGATGCCGTCACGGTGGACGGTGTTCGCCGAGAGCCGCGCGTCGACGGCCTTGGAGCCATCCGCAGCAGCAGGCACGAACAGGAGCAGCAGGGCAAGAAGCAAACGCATATGGGAAAGGCTAGCATCGATCCTCCCTCCTACGTAATCTGCTTGCGCAACTCTCATGAAAAACCACCTCCTTCTGCTGGCTGGCGTCGGTCTTCTGACAGGCGCCGCCTTCGCGCCCGTTGTCTTCACTTCCGCGGCTTTCCAATCGGACCTTCCGCCGGATCCCAAGCAGGCCCACGAGCAGGCCAGCAAGGCCAGCGTCAAGCTCGCACAGGCGATTGCCATCGCCGAGAAGGAAACCGGTGGACTGGCCCGGGCCGCGAGCTACAGCGGCACGAGTGCAGAGCTGGCCCGCGTCGACATCTACACCCCTACGGAGCACATTCAAGTGGACATCAAGACCAACAGCGGCGAAGTCGCCTCCAAGCAATCCATGCCTCGTTTCCCCGGTGCCCCGATGAGCGGGGAAACCGTCACCACCGCATCCGGTCTGATGTATTCGGATCTGGTGGTCGGCACCGGCCCGATGCCCTCCGGCCCCACCCAGAAGGTCAAGGTGCACTACACCGGCTACCTGCTCAACGGCACGAAGTTCGACAGCTCCGTGGATCGCGGCACTCCGCTCGACTTTCCGCTCAACGGCGTGATCAAGGGCTGGACCGAGGGCGTCGGCAGCATGAAGGTCGGCGGTAAGCGCAAGCTGATCATCCCCTACAACCTCGCGTACGGCGAGCGCGGCATGGGTCCGATTCCGCCCAAGTCGACGCTGGTCTTTGACGTGGAGTTGATCGCCCTCGTGCCCTGAGGCACAAGGCTTCGGGCGAAGCGGAATCCCAAGCAGCCATCCGAAAACAAAAGCGCGGGGCGGTGCGGACGAGAATGTACGCACCGCCCCGCTGCTTGTTTCACAACGCTCGCCGTGAGGAAAGCGTCAGACCGCGCTCATTCTTCGTCGCCGAAGTCCGACCACTTGCCGCCGCGACGGCCGCCGCCATCGCCATCGCCGTCGAAGTCACGACGTCCGCGGCCACCGCGATCGCCTCCGCGATCACCACCGCCCCAGGAGCGGCCTCCACCGCCTCCCCCGCCTCCTCCATAGCCACCACCTCCCCCGCCGCCGCGGTCACCGCCGCCCCAGGAGCGGCCGCCGCCGCCGCCGCCGCC
>SYGM01000158.1 GCA_005799545.1 Planctomycetia bacterium
GGGACTGAGTCGGCCGCGGCCGTTGCAGATGGCCGTTGCAGGTCACCGCGCCAAGCTCACGCGGTCACCGGTCCTTGCCCTCGTTCCACCAGATGAACTGGGCCGCGGCGACCAATACCGCCGTCGCGAAGGTGCCGACGACGACGAACAGAACCATGGACTTGCCGTGTAGGCCGAACAGGGCCGCGACACCCATGAGCACCAACACGTGGACAAAGGAGAAGCATCCACGGCGAAGATCTCGTTGCATGGATAAAAAACCGGGATCCGGGAAATCGAAGGCGAGTTCGTCCGGGGATCCGCCGGCCCAAGCCCACCGGGGTGGCCGAGGGCTCCCCAAATGGGTCGACAAGTAAATTGACACCTGAGTGGAAATGGCCTGGATAAGTAAATGGACACCCGCGCGGGAAGGGCCGGGAAGGGCCGGGAAGGGCGGTGGCTGGGCGGAGGAAAGGGAGAGGGCTGAGGGAGAATCCGGACGGGGGGAGAAATCCGGACGGGGGATACAGCGGGCGACGGGGGGGCGAGTACCCGGTGTGGAAACTCGGAGGCGGAACTTGGAGGTGGAACTTGGACCGAGCTCGGGGCTGCGTCGGAGTGGTACGTCGATCTCGACAGTACGAAGGGTGCGGGGGAACCGTCCGCACCCGGGGAGGCCCGAAGAATCCGTCCGCGTGGTGAGCGCGCGGCTGGATGAACCTGACTCTGACCGGCACCTCCGGCTCAAAGCGCCCGGAGGGTGGGTGCTACTGGCCTTCCCGCCGGAATTCGAAGCGGCGGGGAGTGCCCCCCTTCATGTAGCCCGTCGTCGCACTCAGGACGCCCTCGGAGGAGAGTTCGTAGACGATTCGCTTGGGATAGTCGTGACGCGGGTTGTCGAAGACCGCACGCGAAGCTGTGTGTTCGGTGAGCACGAACTCGGTTGCCGTCTTGCCGCCCGGCTGGGCGATGTACACCAGCCCGCCCTCGCGCTCGATGATGCGCAGGTACTCGAAGCCGACCAGCTTCCCGCTCGCGTTGACCGAGCGGGAGACCGCGAGCATCGTGCCTCCCAGCGGCGGGCTCCAGCGCTCCTCGATCGAAGAACCCGAGCTGCGCTTGCCCACCCAATCGCCCGCGAGCCAGCCGAGATCGGCGATCGAAGCCTTCGCCAGCGGCGGCATCGGGATGTCCTCGGCATGGCGATACAGCCCCGTCGAGGTCGAACCCTGCGGCGGATCCACCGTGACCATCACCAGCAAGCCCTCCGAAGTGGGGCGGAAGGCTCTGCGGATGAGCCGGATGCCCGAGCCCTGTTCGCCCTGCGGTCGTTCAAACGCGACCTCATACTCGAACGCGCCGTCCTTCCAGGAGCCCCGGTAGCGCGCGATCTTCTCGCCGTCGGGTCTTTCGGTCACGGAGCCGTCGAGCGCGATGCGCACATCCTTGTGCCCAGAGCCATGGCCGTTGAGGACAATGGCACCCTCATCGACGAGGAGCGAGAACTTCGAAGCCATGGGGGCGCTGAGCTGCTCCAGCGTGCGGCCGGCGGTGCGGTCCTCGACGAAGATCCACTCACCGTTCAGAACGCTCCGCTCGTCGGGCTGCTGCTCCTCCGTGGACAGCGCGCGTCCCTCGAGGGCCAGCGCCATCGGGATCGCAGCGAGGGTTGTCAGCGCCATCGTCAGCCAGATTCGGGATAGCACGGTGAGATTCCTCCGGATTCGTTCGTTGCGGTTGCCAGCGTAGCCTGCAGCGGCTTCGATTCAGGGAAGCGCGCACGATTTTTCGAGAAACACGGAGAGGTGGCAAGCCCTCGCGACTTTGAGTTGGCGTCTCCAGCGCAGCCGTGCACACCGCAGGGTCACTCGCACACGTTGGCGACCGCCGGGCACTTCGCCCGGCGACACCCGTCACGCTTTCCATTCCCCGCCGAGATCATGCAATCCCTCATCCGCTCAACCATCCTGTCCTCGCTCATCTGCTCGCCTTTGATGGCCTTCCAGAACGGCAACGCCTTCTACATGGCGGAGTTCAGCGGTTCCCCCACGCTGCGCACGATCCAGGTCGATACGGGCACGGTGCTCAGCAGCGTGTCGCTGAATGTGACGAACCCGACGGACTTCGCCACCGCACCAAACGGAGACCTGTACTGCCTGAGAGAAACGGGCGCTCTGTACCGGATCGACCCCATCACAGGCTCTGCGACGCTGCTGGCCTCGTCAGGTCAGTTCACGGGCTCTAACGGCATCGAGTTCGACTGCTCGGGTGGTGCGCTTGTCATTGCAAGCGATGGTCCAAACCAGACCACGGGTCGCATCGCATCTGTGAACCTCGCTACAGGAGCCATCACCCAGCTGGGGCAGACCTATCCCTTCAATTTCTTCGGGGATATTGCCACTCAGGGAGGCGGCATCTTCTACGCCACGTACAAGATCGGAAACGGAAGCCACTTGGCGAGAATCAACGTCAACGGGTCCGTGCCGGTTGTTACGGGACTTGGGCAACTCCATGCATCGAAGCAGTTCTACGGCCTGGATTTCGACACCCAGGGCCGTCTGATCGCTTCCGATGATGGCGCGCAGACGTGCACCTTCTATTCGATCAGCAACTACGCGAGCGGTGCGCCGACGCTGATTGCGCTGGGCAACACGGGCAACCTGCCGCTGATAGGTCCCATCGCCGGTCTCTCCTCCGTGATCGCTTCTGGGCAGCAGACGATGTACTGCGCACCCTCGACGAACTCGGCGGGCACGCAGCCGACGATGGTGACGACCGGCATCGCCAGCGCGACCGCCACCAGCGGGTTCACGCTTGCGGCGGGCAATGTCGCGGGTCAGCGTCCGGTCGCGCTGTTCATGACGAACTCAGGACGCGCGAGCATTCCCTTCGGCGGTGGCACCTTCTGCCTGTCGCAGCCCGTGCGTGCCGTGGTGTTCCTGGCGAACGGCACCGCGGGTCAGTGCAACGGCTCGGTGAGCATCGATCTCAACACCTACGCGCGCGGTCTGATGCCGGGCTACCCCAACCCGCCGAGCTATCTGTCGCAACCCGGCACGCTGGTGCAGTGCCAGTTCGTCGGCCGCGATGCCGGTGTGCCGCTGCTCAGCCGAGCGCTGGAGTTCTCGATCTGCGAGTGACCGGGGGGCCATTCGCGAGGAAAGCGCGCCCTCGAGCGGTGATCCCGCTCGGGGGCGCGCGTCTTTCGTGGTGTGCAGCGGGACGCGCGGACAACCCATCCGCGGATCTCCCCCTAAAGGGGGAGGATGTACTTGCCCACTGCATGGCGGGCTTTGCCCCGTTGCTGACCTGAACCGTCAGGACTACCTCAACCACAAGGATGAACTACCATGCTCCTCTGCCCCTACTTGAACTGCCCGCAGCGCGAGGTGCCGGCATGATCCGGATCAGCCCCCGCGCCCTCGTAGCCCACTATGGCCTGGAGCCTGGCTCCCCGATGGCAAGGGTCGTCGTGCGTGTCTGGCACAGTAGCTTCCTCAGAGAGCTGATCGAGGTCGACTGGTCGGATCGTCCAACCGTCAAGGGCGAGCGTCGCGACAAGCTCGCGCCATTCTGTGTGCATACGGACGGCAACAACAAAGACCAGCGGAAGGTGATCAAAAGCCTGGATAGGACCACGTGGTGGTTCGTGGCGCGAAGGTTCCCGAAGCTGGGCGATGGTTTTCTCTGAGTGCGCGAGAAGCCTACGAGCCGCAAGGTTCGCAGGTGAAGCGCATCGAACCGGACAGTGTTTGCAAAGGCTTGAGAAGCTTGAGGCCACCGCTCGTGAAGTCCGTCTTCCGGGCGGTGGCCTGTTCTGCGGTGAGCTGTTCAGGGCTTTTCAGAAGGTCTGGGCTGCTCAACCCAGCTTGGATGTTCCCAGCTTGGATGGGCGCAGCGTTGATCGCGTTGGTGTCATGGCTCACCGGCTCGATCGCCAGATGGTCCGCATCGGGCGGCACATAGACGATCAGGCGTGAGAAGAGCGGATCGGCATCGATGCGAACCTGATAGCCGCGTTCACGGTCGATCAGCAGGGCGGGACGCTCCCAACCGACGAAGGCGCGATCAAAGGGTGCGTGGTGCACGCCCCGTGCTTGAGTGAAGTCCAGTTCGGGAGGAGTGGGCACCAGCCGCGTCGGCAGGCGCTGCTCATCGTGTTCCCATGCCGAACGCGTGCGGAAGCACAGCTCGGTGCCGGCGTGGCGCGCGAAATAAGGATGCGCGCCGAGGCCGGCGGGCATCGGCCTCGCATCGAAGTTGGTGACAGAGAGGCGCAACTCGAGCGTGACACGCTCTTCATGCTCGGTGAGCGCGATGTGCTGCTCGGCGCGGAAGGCAAAGGGCCAGCTGTCATCGGCCGTGTGGGTCATGACCAGCCGCACGCTCGCTTCCGTGGGGGAGCCGGGCTCGCCGGCGATCGGGGTCCAGGCGCGGCGCCAGCCGATGCCGTGGATGGCGTGCGGATCCTGCGGCGAGGTCGGCAGCTGATGCTCGCGGCCGAGCCAGGTGAAGCGGCCGCCGGCAATGCGGTTGGACCAGGGCACGAGCGGCCAGGAGGAACTGTGCTCGACCAGCCCGGCCCTGTGACTTGCCTGTGGCATGGGGCGCAGGATCTCGTGCGATCCCCAGCGCCAGCCCAGAAACGCCCCACCGAGTGCGGGGTCGATCCGCAAGGCGCTGCCGCGCGTGGCGAGTGTGAGAAAAGGGCTCAATGGGGGCAGCCTAGCGCGCGAGGAAGCGCAATCGTACGCCCTGAGGGGAACCTGCTCGCGTCTAAGGGGTTCACCCGTCCTTCCCCCCCCTCGTTCACCCTCCCCCATGCTGCCCTCCCTCTCCCGCACCCTCTGCCTGTTGTCCCTCGCCTGCTGCCTGAGCGCCACCACTTCAGCCCAGGCCGCGTCAGCCCAGGCCACTTCAGTCGAGCCCAGCTCAGCCGAGCCCACCGCAGCCGAGCCCACCGCCACCCCGCTCTTCCGCGAGATTCCGGGCGTGCAGGAGTTCCGCGGCGTGTTGTGCGCTCGCCCGCTGCAGGCTGAGGACGCCGCGTCGCTCGGACTGTCACCCTCGGCTCGGGAAAGCCTGGTGGCGGGCGCCCGCGCGATGCTCGGGCAGTACCGGATTCCGCGCTACTCGCCAGAGGTGGACGAGTATCTGGTCGAGGTGCCGGCCGGCGAGACGGAGGAGAGCGTCGCTCGGCGACTGCTCGCGAGCGGGGGCTTTGCGTACGTGGAGCCCGACTGGCGCGTGTATCCGGTCGAGTGCCCCAACGACACGCGCTTCATCACGCAGTGGCACCATGAGTCCAACCGTCTGCGCTCCTGCGATGCCTGGGGCATCGAGAAGGGCAAGCCGTCGGTCGTGATCGCGATCTGCGACACGGGCGTGCGCAGGACGCACGTCGACATCGCCGTCAACCGTCGCGAGGGCTTCCACGTGCCCTCGCAGACCTGGGAGAGCGCCGGCGGTCCGGTCGATGACATCAACGGTCACGGCACGCTGTGCACGGGCGCGGCGGCGGGTTACGGCAACAACACGTTCGGCATCGTCGGCATGGGCTGGAACCTGAGCCATCGCATGATGCGCGTGACGGACGCCGCCAACGGCAATGCCAGCCTCTCCGACCTGACGCTGGCGGCACGCACCGCGGCTGATGTCGGTGACCGGGTGGCGAGCGTCAGCTACAGCGGCGTCAACAGCTCGACGGTTTTCACCGCAGGCACGTACGTGCGCGGCAAGAACGCCATGCTGGTCTGGGCGGCAGGCAATGACAACACCAGCATGAGCGGCAACCGCAACGACAGCGTGATCATCGTCGGTGCGACCAACAACAGCGACGGCCGGGCGAGCTTCTCCAACTACGGACCGCTGGTCGACCTGATGGCTCCGGGCACGAACATCAGCACCACCTCGATGGCGGGCGATGACAGCTACGCCGCGGTCGACGGCACGAGCTTCGCCTGCCCGATCACGGCGGGGCTGGTCGGCTTGATCTGGTCGCGCAATCCCACGCTGACGCCCACGCAGGTGGAGAACATCATCCGCAACTCCTGCCAGGATCTGGGCAGCAACGGCGTCGACAACACCTTCGGTTACGGACGCATCCGCTCCTACGAGGCCCTGCTCGCGACCAGCGCGGGCTCCACAGCCATCAGCACCTTCTGTGCGGGCGATGGCCTGACCCTTGCCTGCCCCTGCGGCAACGATGGAGCGTTCGGGCGCGGCTGCGGCAACAGCAGCAACGGTTTCGGCGCGCTGCTGTTCGGCACGGGCAACCTGAACCCGGATCAGCTTGTGCTGCAGGCGCACAATGTCACCGCGACGGCCTCCTGCGTTTTCCTGCAGGGCACCACCAGCGTGGCGCACACGACCTTCGGCGACGGACTGCGCTGCGTGGGCGGCACGCTCAAGCGTCTGGCGGTCAAGAACGCGGCCAACGGCATCGTCACCTACCCGGTCACGGGCGAGACGGCGATCCGCGCGCGCTCGCAGGCACTGGGCGACACGATCCCGGCGGGAGGCATTCGCCGCTATCAGGTGTACTACCGCGATCCCAACGCCACCTACTGCCCCAGCCCGGTGGGGAACACCTACAACATCACCAACGGCGTGCAGGTGACCTGGCCCTGATGCGAGCCTGCCCGGCGCTGTCCGCGATCACACGGGCCTTCACTTGCCCGTGACGAAGCCCCACACGAAGCGCACCTCGCGGTCGCCGCCGCTGTCGCGCTCGGTCGCGGAGAACTCGACCACGTAGCGAGTGCGCGCCTTGAGCGGAGCCAGCGGCCAGAAGTACGCGGCTCCGCGATTGTCCGGCACGCGCTTGGGCGCCGCCGGCCGGTCGGGATGGAAGAGCTCGCCCTTGACCTCCTTCGCGCCGCTCTCGAAGACGAGCAGGCGCGGTTCGACCCAGGCGGCTCCCTGATAGTAGACCGCGATGGAAGTGCCGCGTTGCGTGGCGAACAGTTCCGGGCGCTCTTCGCTGATCGGCCATTCCGAAGCGCTGTTCGTGGAGACCTGCGTCTGACCGGGTGCAGGGTAGACCGCGGGCACGCCCAGTCGCACGCCGGTGTCGTTGCCGGTGGCGATCCAGACATAGCCCGCCTTGCCGCCGTGGCGGTCGGGGAACTTGTTGACGAGCGTGGAGCAGGCAAAGCCCTGTTCCGGCGAGCAGAGCAGCCGGTGCCGCGTGTCGTTGCTCTGGAAAATGCCCTGCAAGGCCTCGTTGGGGTGCGTGAACGGTGCGACCGCCGAGTTCCACTCCAGAGCTTCGACGGCTTCCGCGCTGTAGCCCGGTCGACCCCGCGTTTCGCTCAGCACTTCCGCCTCATTGCCCGGAATCGCCACGTACTCCGCGTGCTTCAGAAGCCCCAGCGTCCGCGGCACCTGAATGCGCATCGGCGGCAAGGCCGCCCGGGCCCGCAGCTGGTTGAGCGTCTGCAGGCCTTCGCCCACATAGGTAGGCACATTGCTGGGGTGGTTCTGCAGGGTGGCGTGGGCCTTGAGCGCGAGGTGATCGCTGGCATCGCGCAGTGCGTGCAGCCCGCGCGCGGAGTGGATCAGCGGATCATTGCCGCACAGATAGAAGCTCGAGTCCTCCAAACGCAGGCCGTCGAGCTCGCCGAAGTGCCTGCCGTCGAGGTCGGCATCGAGCGATTGGACCAGCTGACCGTTGAGCACGGTCTGTTCGACGCGCGCCGAGGCGACGAACCAGCGCTTGCGCAGCTGCCAGAAGATCAGCGGATGTGTTTCCGTGCCGTGCTTCCAATCGAAGGTCGCGGCCTTGTCGGCGGAAAGCGGCTTCCAGACGCGTCCATCGCCCTCGGGATCCACCTCGACGCGCTCGCCCTTGTCCTTGATGCGAATGCGCTCGCCGAGCAGCTCCTGCAGGCGGTGCTGGATCGGATTGCGAGGAGGAAGCGCGCCCTCGCCGAGGGGCAGCAGGCAGGGTAGCGGCAGGCGGGTGTGGTCCGTCTCGGCAGCCGGCTTGAAGGTGAGTGTGGTGACATTGCCCTGCAGGAGCGCAGTGGCGAGGAGCGTGGCGGCGACGGGAACCATGGCGGATGAGCATTGCGACTGCAGCTGCAGCGGACAAGCGCGATGGTGAGTCCTGCAACATGCGATGCGTAAAGAGGTGTCGCGTTCGGGATGGGACGAGAAACATGAAAAAACGTGAATGAGTCCGCGGGCAGCGAAAAAGAGGCGGGCACTGACGGTTCGGGACACGAAAAGTCGTGCAATGTCCGATGGGAACAGGTGAGGGCCTGCGCTGCATGGCGTTGTGCGTGACGTGGAAACGAACCGGCAGAAGTGAAGCCATGCAATGCTGCGCGCAGGTAGAGTGGAGAAACGTCACGAAAAGACGTTATTTCCCAGTCCCCTTAATTGAATATTCTCATGAAGCTACTCTTCCCATGGCTTGTGATCGCGTGTGCATCGACTGCCCGCGTGGAAGCCGCAGATCACATTGTGTTTCCCGGCGGCAGCATTCAGGCGGCAATCGACGGCGCCGCCAACGGAGATCGGGTGCTTGTGCAGCCCGGTACCTACAATCAGGCCTTCCAGTTCAATGGCAAGCTGCTGGAAGTGCGCTCCGTCGGCGGTCCTCTGGTGACCACACTCGATGGAACCGGAATCGCGAACAGCATCGTTCGTTGCGATCAAGGTGAGGGTCTCGGCACGAAGCTGGTGGGTTTCACCCTGCGCAATGGCAACGGGCGCGGCTTCCCTTCGAGCTTCGGTCAGGATTTCTACGGGGGTGCGATCTTCGCCGGCGGCGGGACCAAGCTCGCCATCGAGGACTGCCGCATCGTGCACAACGGTTGGTCGAGCGGTGCCCCGAACAACTGCACTTTCGGTGGCGGAGTCTTCTGCGGCAGTTCTCAGATCACACTCACTCGCTGTGTCATCGCGGACAATTTCGCCTGGGCTTGCGGCGGAGGCACGCTGGTCGACGGAACAGGTTCGATGACCTTTGATCGTTGCACGGTGGTTTCCAACGTCAGCACGAACTTCTTCGGTCAGCAGGGCGGCATCGGCATGGCCAATGATGGCGACGTGTTCGTGCGAGACTCGATCGTGTACGGCAACTACGGCAATCAGATCGACGCCTTCGGTGCGCCCTACAATGTCGGCTGCGTGGCCGTCTGCAACTGGAGCCTGGTGCAGGGCGGTTTCGCGGGGACCGGAAATGTCAACGCCGATCCGCTGTTCACGAATCTCGCCGCTCTGGATGTCTCGCTGACAGCGGCGTCTCCGGCCATCAACGTCGGCGATCCTGCCGCGGCTCTTGATGCGGACGGGTCGCGCCGCGACCTCGGCGCACAGGCCTATTTCCACACGAGCATCGTGCCCTTCTGCTTCGGTGATGGCAGTGTGCTGACCTGCCCGTGCGGAAACGACGGTGCTCCCGGCCGCGGTTGCGCCAACACCATCAACGGGAGCGGCGCGTTGCTGAGCGGCTCGGGTGTGCTCGGAAACGACGCACTGCTGCTCAACGCAACCGGAACGCTGGCGACCTCCTCGTGCGTGTTCCTGCAGGGCACGCTGGCTGCTGCTCCCGTGGCGTTCGGCGACGGCCTGCGCTGCACCGGGGGAACCCTGAAGCGAATCGCCGTGAAGTCGGCCGTGTCCGCCGGGGTTTCCTACCCGGTCGGCTGGGAGCTCGGCATCCGTGCGCGCTCCGCCCAACTGGGTGACAACATCACCGCGGGATCGGTGCGCCGCTACCAGGTGTACTACCGCGACCCGACGACGAACTTCTGCCCTGCTCCGGTCGGAAACACGTGGAATGTGACCAACGGAGTCGAGGTCAGCTGGCCCTGAGTGAGCGGGCATCGTCTCGCGCGGGCGGAGGGTGCGTGCAGGCCCTCCGCCCGTTCACTTCGTACAATCCGGCGCCATGAACGCGCGCCACTGCCTTCCGTTCGCCCTGCTGCTGTGCTCGGCCTGCGCCACCGTCGACCCTTCGGCGCCGCAAACCTCGCTGTTCGCCGAGCGCTGGCCCGCGAAGGGCGGGCCGCAGGAAGACCGCTTCGTGCCCAAGGCGCACAAGCCCAACTATGCCATCGCGCGGCTGTCCTCCAATCCCAACCAGAAGCTCTTCGATGAAGAGGCGGCTGCGACCGGTCTCGACGCGCCGGACCTGCAGGCTGCGGAGATCAAGTTTCAGCTGAGCCTCAAGACGAAGGTGATGGACGATGTCGGCGAAAGCGGCTCGCTGTGGCTGGCGTACACGCAGCAGTCCAACTGGCAGGCCTTCAACTTCTCGGAGTCGGCGCCGTTCCGCGACACCAACTACGAGCCGGAGCTGATCTGGAACGTGCCGCTCGACGGCGAGGTGCTCGACTGGAAGCTGCGCTTCGTGAACCTGGGCTTCGTGCATCAGAGCAACGGCCGCAGCGAGCCGCTCTCGCGCAGCTGGAATCGCTTTTATGCCCAATTCGGGGCGGAGAACGGCCCGTTTGCTCTGCTGGTGCGCCCGTGGTGGCGCATACCCGAGGGCGATGACAACAATCCGGAGATCGAGCGTTTCTACGGTTACGGCGATCTGGTCGCGCTGTGGAAGCAGGAGACGTGTCACTGGGCGCTGACGCTGCGCAACAACCTGCGGCTGGACGGCAACAAGGGCGCTGCGCAACTGGACTGGGTCTATCCGCTCTCGAACGGTGCGCGCGTGTACGTGCAGGCCTTCAGCGGTTACGGCGAATCGCTGATGGACTACGATCGCGCGACGACGACTCTGGGCATCGGCTTTCAGATGTCGGACTGGCTGTGAGCGGATCGGCGACGGTTCCCTTCCTGTTCGCGTGCACGCGCTGCGGACATTGCTGCAGCGGAGGCTCGGGGTACGTGTGGCTGGAGTCCGGCGAGAGCGAGCGCATGGCGGCGCGCATGGGGATGAGCGTGGCCGCCTTCGAATCGCGGCATGTGCGCGAGGTCGCCGATCCGCGCAGCGGCGAAGTGCGCCGCTCGCTGCGCGAGGTGGAGGGGGGCGGGGGCCGCTGCTCGCTGCTCGAAGGCCGCAACACCTGCATCGTGTACGAAGCGCGGCCGGAACACTGCCGCCGCTTTCCGTTCTGGGACAGCGTGCTGAATACGCGCGAGGGATTCGAGAATGCGCGCGCGACCTGTCCGGGCATCGCGGTGATCGTCGCGGATGAACTGCGCGCCCGTGCCGCGGAGCGGCTGTCCGAGCTGTATCGCGAGCTGGAGCGACGCCATCCCCCGCAGGGACTGCCGTGCTGTCTGGAGACGGATCCGGATGCGCTCTGGGCGACCGGCATGGAGGCCGATGCGCTGCAGCCGGGCGCCTGTGATCATGCCGGTGAGCGTGCCAGCACGTCGAGCTGCCAATTGAGCGATGCGCGGCCGCTGACGTGCCGCCTGCGGCAGTGCGGCCTCTCGGGCGAAGAGGCCGAGCAATGGCAGCAGCGTCTGCGCGCAATCGAGCGCGAGCTGGAATATCCGGCGAGCTACGCCCGCTGGGTGGACCTGCGGCGCTCGCGCGAGTAAGACAAGGCACATGCGCGCGCTGCGTTACGCCCTGTATCTGCTGCTCGCCCTGATGGGGCTGTGGGGCGGGCTTGGATTCTGGCACTGGTACGCCGAGTCGCGCGCGCCGCAGGCGCCAAGGCCACACGACGAAGCGGCTAGGGAAGTGCCGGAGGAAAGCGCGCGCGCGCTGCCGCGCCGGCGCGAAGCGGTGTTCCGGATGCAGGAGCAGGAGCTTGCGCAGGCGCCCGAGCGCACGCGCATCGATCCGCGGTGGGTTGAGAAGAACCGCGCGGGCATCGAGAAGCTCAAGGCCCGCGAGCTGGAGGCCGCTGTCAAGCTTTTCGAGGAGTGCGTCGCCGGCGTGCCGGAGGAGACGGTGTTCCGCGCCAATGCCGCGGAAGCGTGCGCGCGGCTGGGCAATCAGCAGTGGGAGCAGGGCTCGAAGGAGAACCGCGAAGCGGGGCTGGCGCACATGCGCCGCGCACTGGAGCTGGCGCCCTCGCGCGAGGACATCGCGCAGCGCATCGAGCAGATGCAGCGCCTGCTGGCCTCGGAGGACGGGCACTGGACCGAGAGCCTGGATCATTACGAACTCTCGTTCGACGGCAACCGCAGCGACCTGTTGTGGGACTCGCTGACGCTGCCGCCCCTGCTCGAGTCCATCTACGGTGAGTACGGCGAGCACTTTGACTGCTGGCCGGTGGAGCGCGGTCGTGAGAAAATCCGCATCGTGCTCTACACGCGCGAGGAGTTTCACGCGGCAACGGGCATCGGTCACTGGGCGGGCGGCGTGTTCGATGGCGCGGTGCGCATTCCGGTCACGGATCTGAAGAAGGACAAGCGGGAGATCGAGCGCGTGCTGCGCCACGAGATCGCGCACGCCTTCGTGCACTACGCCGGCGGTCGCAGCGTGCCGGGCTGGCTCAACGAAGGTCTGGCGCAGTGGCTGGAGAGTTCCGACTTCGTCACGCGCGCTCAGCGCGTGGCCGCCGCGCGCAAGCAGTTCGGCGACGGACCGAAGATCGCGCTGTCGGAGCTGGGGGGCAGCCTGGCGGATCTCAAGGAGGAGCCGCGCATCCAGCGCGCGTACCAGCAGTCGCTGCTGCTCGTCGACCGCATCGAAAAGGAATACGGCGAGCGTCTGCTCTTCCAGATGGTGCAGGGCTGCGCGCAGGACAAGCGTCCCGAAGCGACATTCCGGGATGCGATTCAGCTGGAGTTGCAAGTCATTCTCGATGAACTCTAGACTTGTGGGAACATGAAGGTTTCCGAATGCATGTCCCCCTGTGTCCACACCGTTCTCCCCGCCGCCACGCTGAGTGAGGCGGCGAGCATGCTCTGGGAGCATGATCTCGGCGCGCTGCCGGTGGTGGATGCGGATGGGCACCTGTGCGGCATGCTGACGGATCGCGACATCAGCATGGCGGCGCTCACCTCGGGTCGTGCGCTGCATCAGCTGGTCGTCTCCAATCACATGGCGAGCACGGTCTTCGCGGTGATGGCGCAGGATGCGCTCTCGGTCGCCGAACAGCGCCTCGCGATGCACCAGCTGCGCCGCCTGCCGGTCGTGGATGGCGAGGGCAGGCTGGTGGGAATCATCGCCTTGTCGGATCTTGCGCGCTCTTCGATCCCCGGTGCGCGCATCAAGGCGCTGCTGGCGAAGATCTGCGCATCGCGCACGCAGCAGGTCCAGCTCACGCAGGCGGCGGCCGAGCCGGTCAAGGAAGTGATCCCGGCTGCCGCACCCGCGCGCTCGCTCACCCGGCGAAGCTCCAAGGAGAGCACCGGCCAGAGCACCGGCCAGAGCACCAAGCACGCAAGGCAAAAGCGCGCGACGAAACCTGCTCGCTCGACGCTCAAGCAGCGCTCCGCCAAGGCGCGATGAGCGCCGCGATCGCGCTCCCGCTCACGGAGCTCGCGGTGCTCGATCCCACGCTCCGGCGCGAGGGTTGGGCCGTGATCCGCGGAGCGGACCTGCACCGCGCCCTCGCGCTGCCCGCCGGCGCGCTGATGGCGTGGCAGGACTACTGGGAGCGCCTCGCGCCGGACCGCTATCTGCGCGACGGGGGACACTACCGCCGTCGTCGGCACGGCAGCTTCCTCGTGTCGCAGGGCGTGGCGCAGGCCGTGACGCACCGCGCCCACTGGCAGCCGCTGGAGTACAACGCTCTGCACGGCGGTCTGGAGCGCTGGTTCGAGCCGCTGGAGCCTTCGTGGATGGCCGATCCGCTGCTGGCGAGGCTGCTGGTCTGGCTGGCGGGGCGCGCGGAGGCCTTGTTGCCGGCTCCCGCAGGCACTGCACAGCGCTGGTTCGCCGAGGTGCATCCCTTCCGCATCGACACCGCGGAAGGCATCGGCCGGCCAACGCCCGAGGGTGCCCACCGCGACGGCGTGGATCTCGTGGCGGTGATTCTGGTGGATCGCCACCGCATCAAGGGCGGGGAGACCCGCGTGTTCGACGCGGAGGGGCCTGCGGGCCGGCGCTTCACGCTTAGCGAAGCCTGGTCCGCGCTGCTGCTCGATGATGCGCGCGTGATCCACGAGACGACGCCGATCCAGCCGCTGGAGCCGGGCCAGACCGGACACCGCGACACGCTGGTGGTGACGCTGCGCCGGGGAGGGTTCCAGGAACCTGCCGGCCTCGCGGATCGTGACTGAACGTCACCGCCGGATTCGGGCCCGAAAAGAAAAGAGCGAAAGCCAAAAAAAGAGCGAGCAGCCGTGTTCAGGTGCACGGCCGCTCGCCTTCTGGTTCCGCAGGTACGGCGCCTCAGGAGGATACGCCGCCTTCACCCCTCGGTTTCTCAGGCCGGGAACGCCGCGTTCCGCATGGCATCGCTGCCGTGCGGCGCGCAGTGGGTGCTCTCATCTCTCTCGAAAGAACTCAGGAGTCCTGCTGGCTCGCAGGGAAATCAGCGCCAGAAGCGTCTGAACACCCCAGATCACCAACAGGATCCACCCGAAGGTGGTCAAAATCGCTACGATCTTGTCCATACAGAGTTGGGTGCGGAGTTCGCTCCCTCCGCTGTATTTACCTTCGTCACCTTTCTGGTCACGCGATTCCGCAGAACTCGGAAATCGTGTGGCAGAAAAAAGCAGGAAGAAGTCTCGATTTCAGAAATGAGACAAACTCGGCCCGCGATCCAGACCGTGCCGAGCGTCCTCCTGAGGTGCATGGGACATCAGGAAGCCTTGCTGGAGTTGCTGCTGGGGGCCAAGGCGCCGGCGCTGGGCCGAGAGTTGCCGGAGCTGTCGCGCTGGAGCGAGGATCGTCTGGTCTGCGAGGCGGGCCTCGAACCTGCGCAGGCGCGCCTGCTGGCGGCTGCCTTCGAGATCGGTCGGGAAGTCGAACGCCATCGCGCCCGGCCGCGGGCCTGGATGCGCGGACCCCTGAGCGTGCGGGAGGCGGTCTGGCCGCTGCTGCGGGGCTTGGAGCGTGAGGTGCTGCTGGCGCTCCTGCTCGATGGCAAGCACCGCCTGCGCAAGGTCGAGCGTATCAGTGAGGGCACATTGACGAGTGCGTTGGTGCATCCCCGGGAGGTCTTCACGCCGGCGGTGCGCGAGGCGGCGGCCGCGCTGAGCGTGGTGCACAACCACCCCTCCGGGGATCCCGAGCCGAGCGAGGAGGACATCGCCGTCACCCGCCGGCTGGGAGAGGCGGGGCAGATTCTCGGCATCCCGCTGCTCGACCACGTGGTGGTCGCGGAGGACGGACAGGTCAGCCTGCGGGAGCGCCTGCGGCAGGATCCACTCTGGCAAGCCGGTTGACGAGCACCGCCAGCGCGGCCGAGACCGCCACCTCGATGCGCAGGATCTGGGGGGCCAGCCAGACGCCGGGAACCCCGGCGGCCTCGAAGGCCTGTTCCTCGGCCGGGTCAAAGCCCCCTTCCGGTCCGAAATAAAGCACCCAAGTGTTTATTTGACAACTCGATGCTACGAAATCGCATAGGCGTACATCCGCCCGGGGAGTGCAGCGCACCGCTCGAGCGGAAGGAGCCGCGAGCAGCGCCTCCAAGGGGGTTGGAGTGGCGATTTCGAGCGCCCACAGGCCTCCGGACTGCTTTAGAGCCTCGCCGGCGACGCGCTCAAGGCGCTCGCGCCGATGGCCTTCGAGCTCACGGCCCGAAGGCGGGGAGCGGCGGGTCACGAGAGGAATCCAGCGCCGCGCGCCCAGTTGGCTGAGGCACTGCACCAGCTCTTCGGCATGGCCCAGTCGGGGCAGGGCGGCCGCCACCGTGACCCGCGGGAGCGCACTGCCCTGCTCGCCCGGCTCCGGTTCCCGCCGCAGCAGCTCGCCAAGCTCGATCGAGACCCCGCGGCGATCGGCGGTGCGGATCCGCCCGAGCCAGGCGCTGCCGGCACCATCGAGCGCTTCGAAGGCATCGCCGGAGCGCATGCGCAGGACGCGCTGGGCGTGCTCCGCCTCCCCGGGGGCGAGCTCCGGTGTGCTCAGATCCGCCAGACGCAGGCGACGCAGGGGCGGGGTCGGCGAAGCGTTCATGGGTCGCGCGGATTGTAGCTTGCGCACTCCTGAATCTGTGCTTGGACGGCGGAAGGACATCGCTAGGATCTACCCTGCGCGGCGTGCCCCCCGAGACCGCGTCCCGACCGGCCCGACGTTACCCCTGCCCGCAAGCGGGGTAGCTGCGCCGGGATCCCCGTTCGACCTCAAAACCGTCTCCCATCCCAAAACCAACGCCCGAATGGACCAACGCTACTTCCTGCGCTTCGAGAGTGGCGAGCGCAAGGGCGAGACCATCCCCATCCCCGCCAGCGGCCTGACCATCGGCCGCCGCCCCGGACACACCCTTCAGATCACGGACAGCTCCGTCTCCGGCAACCATGCCGAGCTGCGCATCGCGGGTGGGCAGGTCCTGCTCAAGGATCTTGGCAGCACCAACGGAACGCGAGTGGAAGGCCAGCGCGTGCAGGAACAGCGCCTGCAGCCGGGCGAGCGCCTGCAGTTCGGCACCGTCGAGCTGTTTTTCGGAGCGGAGGAGTCTGCGGACTCCGGTGATGAGATCCGGTTGGAGTCGGCGGATGAGCCGACAGCGCCGGTGCGTCCCGCGGCTCCTGCGGCCCGACCTGCCGCGCAGCCTGCGGCCCGACCTGCCGCGCAGCCTGCGGCCCGACCTGCCGCGCAGCCTGCGGCCCGACCTGCCGCGCAGCCCGCAGCACGTCCAGCAGCTCAACCCGCAGCTTCCTCGGAGGTCCCCTCGGATTATCTGCCGGCTGCTGAGCTGCTTGAAGGTCCCGCGGAGCTCGGACGCGTCAGCGCGGAGCGCCTCGCGCGCTCCGCCAAGGTCTCGCGGCCCGGCCTGGTCGTGGTCGCACTGGCCCTGTTGGGCGGGGGTGTCTGGTACTGGCTGCAGGGCCAGCAGGGCGGTTCCGAGCAGCGCTCGCGACCGGTCGAGCCGGTGATCGGAAACCTCCTGAGCGAGGACTACTCCTTCGAAGGCGAGCGCGACAGCTGGAGTGGTGTGGAAGGAGCACCGCAGGCCTTCCTGCGCAATGTTGCGGCCGCGTACAGCGGCGACTACGGCCTGTCCTGCGATCTGGGAACGCAGGAGTGGGCGCGCACGCGCTCCAAGCTGGTCTCGATCGGCGATGACAAGGAACTGGTGGCGAGCGCGCAACTGCGCGCGCGCGGTGGAGTGCGCGTGCGCCTGGGTTTGGAGTTCAGCCAGGGGCTCGCGGACGAGAGCGCACGGCTGGAGCCGATCACGATCTTCGCGCGGCCCATCGAGGGCGGAGCGTACGAGCGCGTGGAATGGTCGACGAATGTGCCGCCGGGTTACGACCGCGCGCGCCTCGTGGTCGATGCGCGCGCCGAGACGGGTGCGGGCAGTGCTGCGTTCGACGATGCCAGCGTGCTGATGCGCGGCAAGGCGCCGGCGCCGGCGGCGGAACTCGGCGAAGCGCGCCTGTTCGTGCTCGGCGAGCCGGCTGCGTACGGACTCTTCGCACGAGGTGGCACGCTCGGCATCTCGGCGCTGGAGCTGCGCGAGGGCGCGGAGCAGCCGCCGCTGTCGCTCGAGGCGAGTGCGGAACAAACCCGCTTCCGGCTCGTGCCGAGCGGCACCGGCAGCTTCTCACAGCTGCGCCTGAGGGTGGACGGTGCGCTCGCGGGACGGGGCATGGCCACGCTGGGGATGCCGGCGGCGGGCATGGCGAGCAGTGCCGGCGGCGCGGGCGCGGCGAAGCCTGCCGAGGCGGGCTTCCGCTCGCATGGTGCCAGCGGTTTTGAGCGCGAAAACGTGGCGCGCGTGCTGCTGGGCTCCGGGCGTGATCTGGTGACGCTGGAAGCCGGAGTGCCCATGCGCGTGCGCGCGTTGCGCGAGGACAAGGCACTGGTGCTGCAAATCGATTGTCCGCAGGCGAAGGCGCTGACGCTGCAAGTCGACTTTCGGGAGGAGCGCAAGAGCGCCCAGGATCTCGCGGCCACCGCACGCGCGGCCGAGAAGAAGGGGGAGCTTGGCAGCTGCATCCAGCAGTGGAGCGCGCTGCTCGACAGCTACCCGTTCGAAGAACCGCTCGTGCGCGAGGCCGAGGAAGTCCGCGCGCGACTGGTGCAGCAGGGACTGGGCGAACTGCGCGAGCTCGGTCAATCGCTCGAACGAGCGCGCTTCTTCCAGCTGCCCGAACTGTTCGAGCAGTGCCGCGTTCAGATGACTGCCGTCGCGCAGCGCTACGCTCGCAGCGAGGTCGAACGGGCAACCGAGGAGCAGATGCAGGCCATGGAGACGGAATTGTCGGGATCGCGCGCCAGACTGCGCGCCCGTGAGCTTGAGCGGCTGCAGGCCATTCTCGGCGCGCTGGAAGGCTCCGGATCCAAGGGGCTGGCGGAACAGGTTCGTCGCGCGATCACCGCGCAGCAAGGAGGCCAGTGATGGCACGCGAGATCACAGGCATAGATCTGGGACTGCGCACGGCGAAGTTCCTGCGCGGACAGGCCAAGGGCAACAGCTTCAAGGTCAGCCGCTTCGCGATCGTCGGACTGGAAAGCGCTGAGATCGTCGAGGGCTGGAACGGCATTGAGCTGCCGTTCAAGCCCGGGCTTTCACGGGTCGGCATCACGGGACGCGATGTCAATGTGCGCTACACGCGCGTGCCGCGCGTGCCGGATTGGCAGCTGCGCAACCTGATGCGCTTCGAGGTCGAAGAGATCGGCGAGCAATCCGGCTCGGGCGTGGCCTCGGACTTCAATCTGCTGCCGGAACTGCCTGAAATCGAAGGCGAGGACGTCGTGCTGCTGGCGATGGCGCGCGAGAGCCTGCTGGAGGAGCATGCCGACGGGCTGGCTGCCGCGGGCGGCAAGGCGCAGGCCTTCACGCCCAATTCGATCGCGCTCTACAACGCGTTCCTGCGCTACGGCGTCGTGCAGGACGAGACCGTGCTGCTGGCGAACATCGGCCACGACAACATCGACGTGGTGCTGCTGCGCGGGCCGGATCTGGTCTTCGCGCGCAACCTCTCGGGCGGCGGCAAGCTATTCGATGATGCCATCGCGCAGCGACTGTCGATCCCGGCGGAGAAAGCGCGCGAGTGGAAGGAGCGCGTCGGCACGCTCGATCCTGCGGCGCGTCTCAGCGATGCCAACGCGGAGCGCATCCGCGAGGCATGCAAGGCCGCCGCCGGTCAGCTCGCTGGCCTGCTGCAGTCGACCGTGCTGTTTGCGAAGAGCCAGATCAAGATCTCCAGTCTCAAGCTTGATCGCGTGCTGCTGTGCGGCGGCGGTGCGACGCTGGAGGGGCTGCCCCGCCATCTGTCGGGAGCGCTGGGCGTGCCGGTCGAGTTGTTCGATCCGTTCCGCGTGGTGGACGTCAGCGCGCTGGACGCCGAAGCGGCGGCGCTGCTGGAAGCGCACAGAAGCGAAGCGGTGATCGCGCTGGGACTCGCCAGCATGGGCAGCCTCGACGACGCCTGGTCGCTGGAGATCCTGCCTTCGAAGCTGGCGCGGCAGCGTGCCTTCCGAGAGCAGCACATCTGGCTGATCGCGGCGGGTGTGCTGGCGCTGGGGTATCTGGGCCTGGATGCGTGGCAGACCTCGCAGCGCAAGGCCGAGATCGAGCAGCGCGCGCAGACACTGCAGCGGCAGGTCAAGGAGGCGGACTCGATCCATCGGCGCACCGAGGAATTGCTGTCGCAGAACGAGCGGCTGGCGCGCCATGCCGGCGAACTGCAGCAGGCGGCGGGCTCGGGTGCACAGCTCGCGCGCTCGCTGGTGCTGCTGGAACAGCACCTGCCTCCGGAATTCTGGCTCACCCAGCTTTCGAGTGACTGGCGAGCCGATCCGGAGCTGGGCGTGCCCCGCGGCTCCGAGCGGCCGATCCTCTCGCTGACCGGCAAGGCGCGTGAAGGCACCAACTCGCTTTCCAGCCTGTACGAGCGCTTCATCGGGTCCGTGCGCGGCGGCCTGCCCAAGGAGGCGCGGCTGCGCGAGCGGCTGACACCCAACGGTTCCAAGTTCACGATCGATGTGTGCGGTTTTGCGCCGAACGCAAGCGCGGCCAAGGAAGGGCCCTGAGCGATGGACCTCAACAATTTCTGGCAGCAGAACAAGCGCTTCGTCGTGAGTGTCGCCAGCGGCGGCATCGTGTTCGTGATCGGGATCATGCTGATCGACGGACTCTACGGCGCCGATCTGGCGAAGCTGACGCGCGAAGTCGGTCAGAACGAGTCCCGTCTGCGCAACACGCCGATGTACACGCGCGCAGAGCGCGACAAGGCGCAGGCGCAGAACGAGGCGCTGACGAAGTCGATCGCCGATCTGGAAGCGCGCGTGCGTTTCCTCCCGCGCCCCTTCTTTCGCCTCGATCCCAACGGTGCTCCGGCCGCGAATCAGTACTTCGCCGTGGTGTCGCAGACGCGCGAGGATCTGCTGCGCAGCGCCGGTCGCGCAAACCTGAGGCTGCCGGAGGACCTGGGCCTGCCGGCGCTGTCGCCGACGCGCGATGCCGAGATCGCCAAGCATCTCGAAGCGCTGGATCTGGTTGAGCGCGTCGTGCGGCTCGCGCTGGAGAACGGCGTGCAGCGCATCGACAAGATCGAAATCCGCCTCGATCCCAAACTCAACTCGCGCGAGGGCGTGGGCGCGATCGAGCGCACGCGCGTTGCCTTCACGGTCTCGGGTGATCCGGCGCCGCTCACGGCGCTGCTTGTCGCCTCGCAGGAGGCGCGCGACGTCAAGCTGGAGGGCCGGACGCAAGCCGTGCTGCCGCTGCCGATCGAAAAGGCCGAGATCAGTCCCGCACGCAGCAAGCAGGACGAGGCCAGCCTCGAGGTCGTGTTCCTTTTGGTGACGCTGCACGAGCGCAGCGAGGAGAACAGCGGAAGCTGAAATCATGGAGATCCGCAAGGAACCGCTGGTGCTGGTCGGCACGCTGGGCGTGCTCGGCTGGCTTGGATGGAGCCTGTTCCAGTCGCAGCCCGCGCGTCGCGCCGGTTCGGCGAAGAACGCCAACGCTCCGCAACTGCGCGAGTATCCCGCTCCGACCCTGGACGGACTCGAGGTGGCGCGCAGTGAAGGACTGCGCGCGCCGCGCGAACTGTTCTCGCCCCCGAGCGACACGCGCCCTCTGCCGCCGCTGGAGTATCTCCCGCCGCCGATGCCTGCTCCGCTGCCGCTGATGCCTCCGCCGCACGCCGAACCGGCGGCGCGACTGCACGGCAAGCTGCTGCGGCGAGCGGTGAGCGCGCTGGACCTGCCCGCGCTGTTCGGCTCCGATGCGGCGGTTGCCGCCGCGGACGCCAAGCCTGCTGCGGCCGCAGGCAGCACGGAACTGGGCACTGCCGATCGTCTGGCCGGCTACAAGAAGCTCTTCGACTGGTATCGCACGGTCGATTTCCGCTTCGGTCAGATCCTCAACCCCGAGCGCTTCGCGCTCGCGCGCCGGCCCAACGAACCGCTTCTGTTCGTCGAGTACGATCCGGTTCGCGGCGTGCCGAAGATCCCCGGTGCCGCTCCCGTCGCCGTCGAGCGCAAGAGCGTGACCGAATACGGCTTTGCCGACACGATCCCCAACCGTCTGGAGCAGCGCCGCGCGGAGTTCGGCGATCCGCTGGCGGTCTCGGAGTACGAGAAGGCGATCAGCTTCGCCTACTGGTGCATCGAGAACCGGCATGAGAGTCCGCGCGCGCTGGTTGTTGCGGAGGAGATGTTCCGCCGCGCCAGCAAGGTGCTGGGCGAGGATCCGGCACCGCGCCTGGGACTTGCGCGCTGCCATGAAGCGGCCTTCGAGTTCGAGAGGGCCTTTCAGGAGTATCGCTCGCTGCTCGAGTCGAGCCGCAATCCGCTCGTGATGGTGCGGCTTGCGGAACTGGAAGCGCGCTTCCGCCTCTACGATGCCGCCCGCGGTCATTTCGAAGAGGCCATCAAGGCCGGGCGCACGCAGTGGGCCGTGCAGCAGGCCTATGGACGCTTCCTGATGTCGCGCGGCTCGCACGCGGATGCCATCGAGCATCTGCGTCTGGCCAACCAGTTCGAGCCGACGGGGCCGGAGTCTCAGGAGGACCGTGCTCGTCTGCGCAGTGATCTGGCGCTGGCGCTGGTCGCCAACGGTGCGCTGGATGAAGGGCTGGAGTGGGCGGACAAGGCTCTGCAGGCCCTGCCGGAGGATGATGAAGCGCTCGCGATCCGCATCTCGGTGCTCGCACTGCGCGGCGGTTCGGCCGTCTCGAAGGTCGAGATGGCGGAGGCGGAAGCTTCGCTGCTGTTGTCCATGGGCGTCGAAGCGCTGGCCGTGCGCACGCCGGATGGCGCGCAGCGCGCGCGCCAGCTGCTGGAGCAGGCCGCGCAGGCCGATCCGCTGCGCTCCGTGCGAGCGCTTCGTGCTCTCTCATGGCTCGCGGAGACGACCGGGAACCCCGAGCAGGCGCTGAGCTTCGCTCAGGAGGCTCTGGAGAACGATCCGCAGGATGTGTGGTCGCTCTACCAGCGCGGCCGGCTGGCGGTGCAGCGTGACGACCTGGAAGGAGCTGCGGAGTATTTCGCCCGCGCTCTGGAGCAGGAACTCGACTGCGCGGACGTGCTCGGCGCGGTCGGGGATCTGGAGTATCGCCAGGGCAATCACGCCAAGGCCGATCGCTATCTCGAGCGCGCGCTGATGCTGGAGTCCAAGAATCCTGTCTTCCATGCGCTGCGCGGCCAGAATCAGGTGCAACTGGGGCTGCTCCGCGATGCAGAGACGAGCTTCCGCGCCGCGTTGTCGGTCAACCCGGATGATCCGGTCTCGCGTGCGGGCATGGCCTGGTGCGCGTACCGCAACGGACAGGCGGATGAGGCCATCACGCGACTGCGCGAGCTGGATGACAACCGGCGCAGCCAGCCGGAGACCGATCCGTACCGCAAGTACGCGGTGGGGGAGATCGCCCGCATTCAGGACCACGTGCAGAAGGTCGCGTGGACCGACCGCTTCGAGCGCACCAACCTGATGAACGGCTGGGAAGTCGAGGAGCGCAACGGGCCGCAGGTCACGATCCACGACGGGGTGGTGACGCTGGCGGGCTCGTTCAAGAACAACGGCCGTGCGCGGCTTTGGCGCGAAATCGGCGCCGCGAGCTTCGTGGCGCTGGAGATGAAGCTCCACGTGCGCAGCGAAACGACGGCGCGCGTCGGCATCTTCGTCAGCCGCGAGTCCGTGCGCGGCGGCGAGAGCCAGGTCGAGGCCGAGGCCGTGATCGTCCGTCACAACGAGCCGGGTCGCAACGTGGCGCAGACGCGCCTGATGAAGCGCGGCGAGGAGGACATGCCTTACAACGACGTCGTCGGACTGGAGTGGAAGTTCGACGCGCCCGTGACGGTGCGCATCGAGCGCGTCGGCGACTCCTCCGACACCCGCATGCGCATCCTGATGGACGGCTTCGCCGTGGTCGAGGGCAAGAGCATGCCCACGCTCGCCAAGACCAACCAACCGCTGCGCCTAGGCCTCTTCGCGGAGGGTGCCTCCGGCAAGAAGGTCAGCGTCGACATCGACGATGTCGAGGTCGTGTTCCGTCAGAGCAACTAGCCATGAAACTCAAGCACACACGCGCGGGCCGGGCTGGCGGCTTCACCTTGATCGAGATGGTGGCGGTGATCTTCATCATCGGCATTCTGACGACGTTTCTCGTGGTGACCCTGGGCAAGACGGGCGAGGCCGCGAAGGAAAAGATCACCGCGTCGTATCTCCAGCAGCTCTCCGCGGCGATCGCGGAGTACGAGAACCAGCACGGGGACTTTCCGCCCAGCGCGTGGAAGGAGGAGTGGAACACCGCTCCCAACTCGACCAATGTCGGCGCTGAAGCACTCGTGCTGACGCTGTTTTCGGGCAAGTTCCAGGCCAATCTGCCGGATGATCGCCTCGTCAATACGGACAATGACATGAGCCAGAAGCCGCTGGCGCGCTTCCCCAAGGCGGATCTGTTCGAACTCAAGGACGAGTGGGGCAACCCGATCGCCTATCTGCACCGGCGTGACTACAAGCGTCAGGACGTCTACCTGCTGCTCGATCCGGCGACCGGTGAGCCGCGCGAGTCGAGCCTGCTTGCCGCGATGAACCCCAAGACCGGCGAACCCTTCAACCCGCGCGGGTTCCAGCTCGTTTCCGCCGGTGTCGACGGCGAGTTCGGAACCGCCGATGACATCGGCAACTGGGCCAAGCCCGAAGAGGAATGAGCGCATGCGGGCGCGGCGCGGAATGACCCTGCTGGAACTGCTGCTCGTGATCAGCCTGCTGGCGCTGATCATGGGGGTGGGGGCGGGGCTTTTCACGCGCATCGATCTCTCGGATCGCGTGGCGCGTCCGATGGTCGAGAACGCTCTGCGCTCGGCGCACAACTGGTCGATCGCGCGCGGAGCCCCCGCGCGCGTACGCTTGGATCCCAAGCTCGGCACGATCGACACGGAGGGCCTGAGCGTCGTCGGAACCTGGCACTTCGAGGCGCTGCCAGCGCGCGGCGCCTTCGGTCTCGACAGCACGGGCGAAGGCGGCGTGTTGATCCCGGACGGTTTTCAGGGCAAGGCGCTGTCCTTCGCCGGGCTCGGATCGCGTTCGGGCCTCACGATTCCGGTGACGGATGATCCGGCCTTCAATCTGACTCAGGGCTTCGTGGTGCGCTGCGCGGTGCGCGTGCAGCACGGCTCCGGAGGCAGCTTGTTGCAGATCGGCGGCGCAGTGGGGCTGGATGTCGGGACCGACGGTTCGCTGAGCGGCTGGTTCCAGACCGCGCTGGAAGAGCAGGACTCTGCTCCGCGCAAAGGCGGCCGCATCGGCGTGACCACGGATCCTGCCGCACTGCGCGGCGAGCGCTGGGCGCAGGTCGAGCTGGCCTACGATCGCCGGCAACTGACGCTGACGGTGGACGGCGTGGAGCTTGTGGCACGCGATGAAGAGTCAGGCGTGTGGCACCTCGAAGGTCCCATGGTGCTCTCACCGGGCCAGGTGGCCTTCCCCGGAGCCATCGACGCCCTTGTCGTCAGCGCCGTGGCGGCCAATGAGACGGCGCAGTTGCCGCAGAATTACCGCTTTGCCGCGGATGTTCCGCGCGAAGTGCGCTTCCGCCCCGGCGGCGGACTCGATCGAACCTTCCACTCCCGCCAGGTTGAGATCGTGCTCGAACATCTCGACGGTCGCCGGGAGACCGTGCGCGTGCAGCCTTACGGGACGGTGGAATGATGCGCGCACTTCGTCACATCGCCGGGAACAGGCGGCGCGGCTTCGCGCTCATCATCACGCTGCTCGTGTTGATGGCGCTGTTGGTGCTGTGCACACCCTTCCTGCTCTCCGCCCGCAACGCGGATCGCGCCTCGGCAGAGCTCGCCGATCGCGTGGAAGCGCGCATTCTGCTCGATGCAGCGGCCCGCCATGCCCGCGCCGGGCTGCGCGAGAGCCACCCCGCGCTCGATGCCACGCCGTACTTCGACACCGCGGAGGAACTCGCCGCCAAGGCTGAGTATCCGGCCGATTTTCTGCGTCCGGCGGATCCCAACGGACCGATGTGGCAGGCCGAGGTCAACGATCTCTCGGCTCAGATCGACCTCAACAGCGCGCCGCCGCAGGTCTTCGCCAACCTGATGGGGCTCAGCACGCGTCTCACGGCGCCGCTGGAGCCGGACGCCAAGGAACTGCCGCTCAGCTCGGTGCTGGGTCTGGAACCTTCCGGCTACGTCTGGATCGGCGGCGAGCTCGTGCGCTACCAAAAGGTCGGCGAGAGCGGCCTAGAGCAGTTCATGCGCGGGCTCAATGCGACCACGACGGACTGGTCCGGCGGTCCCAAGCCCTCCAGTCCGCACGGTGCGGGCACGGCCGTGATCGACCAGCGCGCCTTTGCCATTCCGACCTGGCGTACGCAGGGTGCCGACGGCGATTTCCGCGCGCTCGAAGAGATGGAACAGCTGCGCGAATGCGCGCGCTTTGCACTCGCGAGCGCCACGGAAGGCAGCGCGGGCGCACAGGCCTTTGAAGGACGCGTGCTGACGCCGCTGTTTGATTTCGGTGCGGTGCACTCGCCGGCGCGCACGGGTTCACGCTGGCAATTCCCGGTGCGCGTGCTCTCTCCGATCCTCGGTGGACAGGATGGCCGCCTGAGCGTCTCCTCCACGCGCTGGATCAACGCCGGCTCCACAGTGCAGATCTACGACGGGACCACGCGCGAGACCGCGCTGGTCTCCGAGGTCACCGGCGAAGGCGTGGTTTACCTCGATCGCGTGCTCGCCAACGACTATCTGGCGAATCAGGCCGAGCTGCGCGTGCTGACCCGGGTGCCGGTCAACCTCAACACCGCCTCGCGCGATGTGCTGATCGCCCTGTTCAACAACCTGCAGCTGGTTGGCAAGAACGCGCGCGTCAACAAGGACGAAGCGCAGACGCTGGCGGATGTAATCATCGAGTCCAGACCGCTGGAAGGCTTCGAGGATTTCCTGCGCCGCGTGGTGCTGCCCGCCTGCGGCATCGAGCCGCTGCCCGAGGGCGCGCCGAGCATTCCGCGTGCGCTCGCCGGCGGGCGCGGATTCCTCGACGAGCTCGATGCGCTGGCGGTCTACACCAACGGTCTCAACGCGAACGACTCGACGCTGGCGTACTCGACGATGCCGTACTGCTTCCGCTCGAGCGATGTCTACGAGCTGGAGCTGCGCGCGACGGTCAACGCGCCCGCAGGAGTCGAGCGTTTCACGCTGGTGCGAGAGCAGATCGAGGTCATCGCGCCGCAGCAGCGCCTGCTGCAGCTGTGGGCCCGCCAGGAGGACTTTGACGAGGAATTGCGCCTGACCCGCGGCGCGCCCCTTTGGATGAGCGCGCCGAGCGCCACCTCCCCCTGGGACGGCAGCGCCACACCGCCCTCGCGGCTGCGCGCCAACTGGGGCAGCGTTTCCGGACGCCTGTTCCTGCCGGGCGAGATCGCGAATTCCGGCAACGCGCCCGAGGACATGCCCAAGGCGGTGGAACACACGTTCGCCTCGCGCGCCGACACGGCCTGGACACAGCTGTGGCCCTCTCGCGTGCCGGAAGTCGGTCGTCGGCGCGGTCGCATCATCCACTTTGACAGCGAAACGCGCGATCCGGAGGGGCGCTACCTGCCGGACGAGCCGGTCAACCGCGCAGCGAGCGACAATCAGGTGCGCTGGGTCAGCACGGGCTCGGCCAACACCACCAGCCTGATGATGCCCGCGGCCTGGTCGCTGTGGGTCAAGCTGCGCAGCACGGCTGACGCCTGCCTCTTCGACATCGGCGCCAACTCCTCCGGTTCGGATCGCATCGCACTCCTGATCGAGCGCGGCGATCTGGTGCTGCGGGTTTTCGATGGCACGGGCGATCACGCGGGAACGCCGCAATTGGAGGCCGGCGAAGCCCGCTATGCGCTGGCGGCGAGCGCCACGGATCCCGGCCTCCCGCTGGAGGTCTGGCAGCACATCTCGATCGACGTGCGCGGCACGCGCCCGGATCAGATCACGCTGCTGGTCAATGGCATGAGCCACGGCGTGCGCACGCCCGGTCTCACGCGGCTCGTGAACAGCGTCAACGCCTCGACGACGGCGCTCGCCGTCGAATCCGTCGAAGGCTTCCCTGCGCAGGGTGTCGCGCGCATCGGCGATGAGCTGGTGGAGTATTCGCTGGGAGCCGGCAACGTGCTTGACTGCACGCCGGTGCAGAGCGGCCTCATGGCGGGCTTCGGCGGTCGTCTCGCGCGCGAGCGCACGATCTTCCAGAGCGGCGTGCGCGTTCCGCAGATTCTGCTGGGCCCGACCGGAGACGGCACCGCACCGGCCAACGTGGGCAACCATCCGGCGGGAACCGCCGTGCAGGTGTTCGGCTATTCCATGGCGCTGAAGAGCAAGGCGCCATCGGGTCAGGCGAACCTCTCTCAGCCGCTGGGAACCTTCGCCGTCGGTGTCGTGCGCGGAACGCAGGGCGGCAATCCCACGCAGGGCGGTGAGCCGCTCAGTGTCGTGCTGCCGCTGGCGGGTTCACTGCCGCTGGGCTACGGACTCGATGGTCCTCCTTCTCAGGTCACGGGCCTCGACATCGCGCCTGCGGATCCGCAGACCACGCAGGCCCAGCTGATGGCGTCCTTCCAGCCGACCGGCGGCTACGTGCTGCTCGTGCAGCGCGCGCTGGGACGGCTCGTGGCGCAGCCGCAGACGCCGGGACAGCCCGGGCAGCCGACGGATGACCCGGTCACGACGCACAATGTGCGCATCGGCGGCGCGGAAGTGCTGTGGTACACGGGCGTGCAGGGCAACCGGCTGCTGATCGATCCCGCCCGCCGGGGCAACACGCATGGCTTCGCCACGGGCGGCATCGGGCGCGAGCCGCGCGCCTTCGTGTTCAACTGGAATGACAGCTTCCGCGTGCAGGATCCCTCGGATCCCGCCGCGACGGTGCCCGTGGATCCGGACACTCGTCTGGAGTGGGATTGCTTCGCGATTCCGATTTCGATCGCCGCACCGGGTGCTTCCAGCCGCTTCCTGGATCCCGTGCAGAGTCCGTACAACCAGCAGGTGCTGCAGAGCGGTCAGGGGCAGTACCAATCCGAGTATGCGCAGATCACCCGCTCGCAGAACGAATTCACGGAGTGGGTGCGCTACGACGAGATCAAGAACGATCAGCTGGTGCGCTGCATCGATCGGGCACTGCGCGAGGCCTTTGTCGCGGCCACGCAGGTCAACTACGACGACGAGCAGGAAGGCACGATTCCCGTCAACAATCCGGGGGGCGGAGGTGGCACACCCGGCGGAGGCGGCGGAACGCCCGGCGGCGGCGGAGGTGGCGGCGGTGTCACGCCCGCAGGATTCCTCGAGGAAGGCAAGGTCGCCGCCGCGGCGGCACCGATGCAGCAATCGGGCGTCGGCGGAGCCTATTGGATCGAAACGCTGGGCGCGCAGGAGACCAGCGAAGGCCCGCTCAGCCGCGCGATCTCCAGCGCGCTGCAGTTCCGCGGCGTGATGGGCACGTACTCACACGCCCATCCGGCCAGCACTCCGCTCCTGCCGGTGATTCGCGTGCACCGCCGCGCGATCAACGCCAACAACCTTCCCAGCGCCGCGGAGCCGGATGCGGGCCGTGTCGGCGCCGGCGACGGCATCTTCTTCGTGGAGAGCGATCCCAGCCTGCTCGGCAACACCGCGATCATCCAGCGCGCGTTCCAGCCGCTGCAGTACCTGCGCTACCAGTGGCGTCAGCAGGGCCCCAACCAGCTCGTTGCCGTGGACTCGGGGCTCGCCACCGTGCGGACCTTTGACATCGGCGAGGTCGATTACGAGTGCATGTACGTGGGCCTGCGCGAGGCGCTCCCCGTGCCCTACGCGGAAGATCTTTTCCAGGCCGGCTCCAGCTCGGGCACGCTGCCCGACATTCGCCTGCGTCAGCGCGTCACGCACCATCCTTCGGGGGAACTGCCGCGACTGGTGACAAGCGTGCGCGTCGGTGGAGCGCTGGCCGGCGGCAATGGCTCGGCCGTGCCAAGCGCCGTCACCGATGAAATCGTCTTCGGCGACATCCTGATGGCGCGCGCGGCTCCCGGAGTCAGCGGCAATGCGGCACAGGGTGCCGCAGGCTGGCTGGCGCAGGAGTACTCCTCGACCACTGGCGATCTGTACCTTGCGCCATCGCTGGCACGCGCTGCCTGGGATCTGGTGGGCTTCCCGCAGGGCGCGGAGTATCTCAATGAGTGGCCGGAGGATGCCGGCCTGATCCGCGCAGGCGATGAAATCCTCTGCTATCAGGAGCGTTCGCCCGTGGATGGGCGCGTCACGCTGGCGACGAACGGACGCGCGCTGCTGGGAACGCAGGAACAGCCGCACCACGCGCACGAGACCGTCACCTGGCTGGAGGACTGGACCGTCACCGTGCTGGCTGCCGATCTCGCGGCCGGTGATGCGCAGATTCAACTCAAGGATGCGACGGACTTTCCGAACGAAGGCACGCTGCTGATCGACACGGAGCTGATCCACTACACGCGCATGGAGGGAACGACCCTCTTCATGCCGCGCGGCTCATCGGAGCCGGGTGCGCGGGATGGACGCGGCGAGGCGCTGTTCCGGGGCCGCTTCGGCTCGCTGGCGGCAGCGCATGCGGCGGGCACGCCGGTGATCTTGTTTCCGTTCCGCTACTGGGATCGCTGGGCCGAGCGCGCCGATGCACCCGAACTGGCCTGCTTTGAATTCTCGCTGGACCATCCCTCGGCGTGGTGGGAATCGTTCTTCTTCCGGAAGGAAGATGTCGATGGCGCGCGCATCGGGGTGCTGCGGCGCAGCGGCGCGGATGCGCCCTGGGATGCGGATCCCGAACAGGACGCGCGCGTGATGATCAGTTGGGACGGCGAGCGGAACGGTGCGCCGATCCCGGTGGGGCTGCAGTCCGACCGCCTGTCCTTCCGCGCGTTCGTCGAATACACGCCCCAGGCCTTTGACGCTCAGACCGGCCTGCGACACGGCTGGCGTCAGACACCGCGGCTGGTGCATCTTGGCGCCTTCTATTTTGCGCCGAACACGGTGCTGAGGAGCCTCGAGCGATGAGCAGCATGCGCAGCGGACGCCGCGGGCTGACCATGATCGAGCTGCTGCTCTCGGTGGCGATCCTCTCGGGTCTCATGGTGCTCGTGTTCCAGCTGATCGACCGCTCGCTCTCTGTGTGGCGCAAGGCCGAAACGCGCCGCAGCCTGATGGAGCAGAGCGCCACGGTCATGGAATTGCTCTCGAGCGATCTGCGCGGCCTGGAAGGCGGCCGTCGCGGGGATCTGCTGCTGGAGTGGGTGAGCTTCGACACTGACGGGGATGGAGTGCTCGACCAGAAGTGGCCGCGCCTGCGTCTGGTGCGTCAGGCCAGCGCGCGCGAGGTCGGCGAGCTGACGGCTGCGGCGGAGCGCGCAGGACAGGCTGCGGACGAAGCGCAGGCGCGGCAGCTGGCCGAGATCCGTCGTCGTCGTCCGACCTCGGCGCTGGTCGAAGTGATCTGGCTGATTGCGCCGCTCTCGCAGAAGCCCGATCTGCGCGCCGAGGGCGTCCTCTGGCGCGGAGAGCGGCTGGTCGATGGCCCGACCTCCAATTCGTTCTTCGCTGCGGACTTTCTGGGGACATCCGGGCGACCGCCCGCAGGCGTGACAGAGGAAGTGACCGGCGGCGTGCTGTGGTGTCAGATCCAGTGCGCTGCGCAGACCTCGATACTCAAGGAGGGCTGGGAGCAGGGCAAGGAACCGCGCGATGTCGCCGCCAGCTGGGATGCGCGCGGCGCAGCTCGTCCGGATCGCAACACGCATCCGTGGAACGAGCCGCACGCATCGCATGCGGGTGTGCGCCAGCGTCCCGTGCTGCCGCGCCGCGTGCGCATCGAACTGGAATTCGAGCGTCCCGCGGATCGCGAGCGCCGCACGCGGCTGCTCGAGGCGATCGAGCTGGGTGAGACCCGCCTGCGCGTGGACGATGGTCAGAAGCTGCCTGCGGAGGGCGCGCACATTCTGATCGATTCGGAGTGGATGAAGGTTGTCTCGATCGACGGCGATGCCATGGTCGTGCAGCGCGCGCAGCGCGGCACCAAGCCGCTCTCCCATGCTGCGGGTGCGATGGTGCACCACGGAGAAGCGCTCAGTCGCGAAGTCGTCGTGCTGACCTCACGGGAGGACTGGACGCAATGAACCGGCCGGTTGCCCGTCGCTCGGGTTTCACGCTCGTCGAGGTGCTTGTGGCACTGGGGATCCTGCTGTTCGGCTTGACTGCGGTGCTGGGCCTGCTCACCTTCGGCTCGGCTCTCTCGCGCTCGGCCCATCTGCGCACTGTCGGAGCGAGCGCTGCCGAGGCCGTGATCGCGGATCTCGAGGAGACGCTGTTCCCGCTGCAGGACGGAGAGGCCGGCGAGCCGCGCAGCATCGCCGATCGCAGCGTGCCTGGTTTTTCGACGCTGGTCTATTCCGCGAAGGCGCAGCCGCACCCGCAGCGGGCACGCGAGTACCGCGTGGATATCCAGATGCGCTGGCAGAGCGGCGGAGTGGAGCGCGAACGCAGCTTCACCACCGTGCTCCTGCGCGAAGTGCCGTTCAGCGAGCGCCTGCGGCGCCAAATCATCGAGGGTGAGCGCTCCGAGCCCGCCCGCAAACAGTAGAGTGAAGACCATGATCCGAAGCTTTGCATTCTTCCTTGCCCTGCTGGCGTGTGCGTTGCAGTCCACGGCGGCTGCCCAGGAAGCTGGCAGCGAGCTGATGATGCTGCGCCTGCGCGATGGATCGTTCCGCATGGGCACGATCCAACGACACACTGCCGACGGGCTGACCTTCCGCATGCTGGAGAACGGCGGCGAGGCGAAGCTGCCCTGGGGCCGTCTGGATCCGCGTCAGGAGCAGGAGCTCAAGGCCCGTCTGGGTTACATCGACACCACGGGTGACGAGGTGCTTGTGGATGCCGATCGCATCGTCACCATTGAAGGCCAGGAGGTCATCGGCCGGATTCTGGAGCGCACCAAGGACGGTCTCTTGGTGAAGACCGCCAGCTCGACCACTCTGCTGCCGCAGAACCGCATTGCCGGCGCCGCCACCGTGGTGCAGGTTCCGGCGACGGAGATCTACACGCGGGAGGAACTCTACGCCCGCCAGCTGGCGCAGACCGATGCAAAGAGCGCGGCGGCCCTGATGGAGTTGGCGCGCTACTGCGAGCGCATTCTGGACTTCAAGCATGCCGTCGATCACTACACCGCGATCCAGGCCATCGATCCGACTTTCAAGGCCGACGATGTGCGCGCATCGCTGAGCCGCGCACAGGAGAAGGCCAAGAATCAAGATCAGCTGGAGTACCTCGCCGAGATCGACACTTTGCTCGCGCGACGCAAGTACGATGAGGCCGGCGCCCGCGCGATTGCATTCGGCGAGCGCTTTCCCGGTTCGCCCCTCGTGGCGGAGGCCCAGAAGCGCGGCGAGCGCATCGCCAAGGCACGCGACGGGTTTCTGGTCGACTTCGTGCGCCAGAAGTGGTTCGAGCGCTCGCAGCGCATCGCCCGCACGATTTCGACGACGATGACGCTGGAGCAGGTGCTCAGCTTTCTCGAGGAGAAGATGCGCGATGAGGTGCTCAACGCAGTCACCAAGGACGCACAGGCGATCTCCAAGTCGATCGATGCGGATGCGGTGCGCAAGCTGTTCGGTCAACGCAAGCGCGTGCGCTGGGAGAGGGCCTCGTTCGGCTTTGGAACCTGGCTGCTCGGCGAAGACCGCGCCCTGAAGGGCGAGCAGCAGGCCCCGGGCGCCAACCAGCAGCCCACAACGGAGCTCGACAAGCAGCGCCAGGCGCTGAACGCGCAGATTCAGCGCTACCTGCAGAATCAGCAGATGGTCGCGCGTGCCAAGACCACCGCGGAAGAGGGCGAGGACCGTGCGAAGTTCTGGACGGAGTACAGCTCCGCATCCCGCACGCAGTGGATTCTCGCCTACTACGCGGAGTACGGCGGCGACTTCGAGGTCAACCCCAAGCCCGAGCTCGACAACTGTTCGGAGTGCGGAGGCACGGGCGTGCGCGTGCTTTCGCTGGTGGGCGGCAATGTCGCGCAGGCTCAGAACGGCCAACAACGCAGCACGGCGACCGACGAAAAGCGCAAGTGCGAGACCTGCCACGGACTCGGCCGCGTCCGGCGCATCCTTTACCGCTGAGCCTGCACATGAAATCAACCTGGTTGGCTTGTCTGGCGCTGATCGGCTGGGGATGCAGCGGCGCCTTGCGCAATCCGGAGCCGGTCAACCTGCCCGCTGCGCAGCCCGCTGCACAGCCGGCTGCTGCCGGCGCTCCGGCCCCCGCGACACCCGCTGCTCCTGTCTCCGTCACGAAGGGCGAGCCGGTGACACCTCCGGCTTTGCAGACACAGGCGGCCAGCGCGACGGTGACCGCTCCGGCTGTCGGGAACGCTCAATCCAATGCGGCTCCCACCTCCGTTGCCGGCAGTCCAGACCTGATCGGAACCGTGGGGGGGCAGTCCATCACGGTGGCCGACCTGCTCGGGCTGTGGATGCAGCGCGACAGTCTCGAGTTGTTCCGTCAGGTGAAGCACCTGATCGCCAATCGGATGGTGGATCTTGAAGCTGCGCGCCTGGGCATCCCTGCTGACCCCGAGCTCGCCGAGCGCCGCTACAAGGAGAGTGTCGAGGACATCGAAAAGACCATTTCCAAGCAGCGGCCCGGGGTGAAGCTCGATGATTTCGTTTCGCGCGTGCTGGGGCTCGACCCGCTGCGCTACCGCGAGCGCCTGCGCTCCGACGCGGCGCAGGGAGTGCTGGCCGAGCGCTGTGTGCGGGCCTTCCTGCTGGAAAACGAGCACGCGCAACTGCGCATGATCGCGGTGCAGAGCGAAGACTTGCTGCACAAGGTTCAGGCCGCGCTGGCGGCGGGCACTGATTTCGCCGCAGTTGCCAAGGAGTTCTCCGTCGACCCCTCCAGCAAGCAGGGCGGGCGCATGGCGGGTGTCGTCAAGTCGGAATCGCTGATGGGCCGGCTGGCCTTCCAGACGCCGGTGGGGGAGGTTTCCAAGCCGGAGTACGCGCAGGGTGTCTGGCTGGTGATCAAGGTCGAGGCCCGGCCGGCCCCTCTTGCGACGGATTGGAAGGTCCTCGGGCCGGCTGTCGCGCAGAGCCTTGCCGAGTGGGGCATCGACGATGTCGAGTACAAGCAGTGGGAAGCGGCCATGGAAGAGCGCTACCGGATCGACCTGAAGCCGCTGATGAACCTGTCGGGCCAGGTTGCCCGCTAGGCAGAAGGGCTGCGATTCGGCACAATGCGCCCAGCAGCATGAGCGACGAAAAGGAATGCAGCGAGGCCCCTGCGACGGGGGCGGAAGTCCTGATCGAGCCGCAGCCCGAGGCTGTGGTGGAAGGCCCCCAGTTCAACGCCGACGGCGAGGAACTGCTGCCGGGCATCGAGGCGGATCCCGGTGCCGGAGAGCAGCTGACGGATGATGAGCTGTTGCAGTCGGTCGCCGCGCTGATCTTCGCTTCGCCCGACCCGCTCACGGAGCGCCGCTTGGTCCAACTGCTGGAGGGTCCGCGCATCGAGCGCGTGCGCAAGGCCATCGATCAGGTTCAGGAACGCCTCACCGCCAGCGGCCTGCCAATCGAACTCAAGCGCATCGCCGGTGGCGCCACCCTGCTGACGAGACCTGAATACGCTGAGACTGTGCAGCGACTTTTCAAGGTGCGCAAGAACGAACGTCTGAGTGCGGCCGCGCTGGAGACACTGGCCGTGGTGGCCTACCGCCAGCCTGTGACCAAGGCCGAGATCGAGGCCATTCGCGGCGTGCAGGCCGGGCCGATGCTGCGCACGCTGGTTGATCGCGGCTTTGCCCGTGTCGATGGACGGGCTGACGTGCCCGGGCACCCGCTCCAGTACGGCACGACCAAGCTGTTCCTCGACCGGTTCGGGCTCGCAAGCCTCGAGGACCTCCCTCGGGACGGCGAATTGGCCAAGGACTGAGCGTTCTTGCGCCGCGGGGAAGGGGGGGCGTAAACTCTTCCCCCCTCGAAATCTTGCCCTGAGCGGGGCCGGATGCCGATACTTGTCCTTTCAGGACCCCCCTCTACGCCCCGATGGCCAGCGAACAAGAAAACATTCCGCCCACGGCGACTCCCCAAACCGCCCTCCACCCCGAGGACGAGATCATCCATGTTCCGGAGGGCAAGAGCCGGGCACGCTGGATCATGCTGATCCTGCTGCTGATCCTCACGCTCACGACCTTCACGGTCGGGGATCAGCTCGTCAACGCGGTCTCCGGCGAGCGCCGCAGCGACACCTACATGACGTGGAAGCACCCTGAAGACGGCATCCAGAAGGTGTCGCCGGAGGAGTACGGCACCCTCATGCGCTCGATCAACATGGTCTACGGCATGCTCGGCTCCGAGCTGCGCGATGAGCAGGTGCGCGAGGTCACCACCGGGACGATCATCTTCTCCGCGCTGGGCGAGCGCTCGGGCATCGGCTTCACGGACGCGGAGCTGGGGAACTTCATCCTCAACCGGTTCGGCAACAAGGCCAACTATGATGCGATCCTCAAGGGCTATCGCATGCAGGTCAAGGAGTTCGAGAGCACCCTGCGCCGCATCCTGATCGCCGAGCGCTACAAGACGCTGCTCGCCAATACGTTTGACACGCCCGATCCGGCGGAGATCGAGAAGAGCTGGAAGACCCAGCACGTGGAGCACGCCTTCGACTACATCGAATTGCCCGTGGCGAACGTGCTGGGCGAAGCCAAGACCATTCCGCTTTCGGACGAAGAGCTGCAGCTCTACTTCGACGGGCTGCCCCAGCCTCGCAAGGACAGCTTCCGCACTGCGGAGAAGATCAGCGCTGATGTGGTCGGCATCCCTTACGACATGGGGCTGAACCCCGAACTGCTCTTTGCCAAGTACCCCAAGGCCGTCGATCCCGCGGTTCTGGAAGCCAAAGGCCGCCAGTTCTACGACAACTTCCGGTTCTCGCGTTACCGCAAGGATCGTCTCGACAGCGACAAGCCGCCGACAGGCGAAGCTGACCTCGTGAAGGCCTTCGACGATGTGAAGGCGCAGGCGATCCACGACGGCGCGATCTACGAGTCGCTGCTGGCCTGGATCAAGGACATGCAGTCCCGTATGCTCGCCGGCGAGAAGGTCGACATGGATCAGGAGTCGCAGGTGCTCGGCCTGGGCTTCCGTCGCGTCGATCCGGTGATCGATCAGGCCGGCTGGAACGAGATCAAGAACCACGAGTTCATTTCGTATTACACGCCGTCTTCGCTGTTCAACGGCGGCCCGGATGTTGCAGCCGGAAAGCTCTACTCCGCTCCGATCCTGGACGAGAAGGCCTTCACGATCGTGAAGGTGCTCGCGAAGGAAGAGCCGGCTCTGCCGCCCTTCGACCAACTGCGCGACAAGCTCAAGGAAGAGGTCTGGAACAACAAGGCCAAGGATCTTGCCAAGTCCAAGCTTGAGGCGCTGCGTGACCAATTCGGTACGCGCCCCACGCCGGTGGAGGGGCAGCCCGCACCGAGCTTCTTCCCGCAGGCCGAGGAGCCGCGCTTCTACGAAGTTGCGCGCGGGGCCAGCCTGGAAGCCAAGCTGCGCGACTACAAGGAGCGCTTCCCCACGGGGACGGAGACGCCGGCGCCGGTGGATACATTCCTGCGTTCGCAGCCCGCGGCCTACACCGAGGCCGCCGGCACCGTGCTGCCTGCCGCGGTCGACTTCGAAGGCAAGAGCGCATATCTGGTGCGCGCGCGCGGATCGCGCGATCCCGATGTCGCCCGCATGAAGCCCGCGGATGTCGCCATGCTGACGAGCACCGCCAAGATGACGGCCGCTTCGGACTTCCAGAAGGCCGCCTTCGGCGAGCTGGCGATGGCCGCACGCTTCGGGGTGACCTACACCGAAAGCAAGAGTCCCGAAGGCAACTGACCGTTCGCGATCGAAATCAGGCCAGGCGGAGGTGTACGCGGAACAGCGTCCCTCCGCCGCTTCGTTCCTGCACTTCCACGCGGCCGCCCATGGCCTCCGCCTGCAAGGCGACGAGGTGCAGGCCCAGGCCCGTGCCCTTCGTGCTGCGCGTGCTTTCATTGCCCACCCGGTAGAACGCTTCGAAGATGCGCTCACGCTCCTGCGCCGGGATGCCCGGCCCGCGATCGAGCACATCGATCAGCACATCGTCGCCCGCGCGGTGCGTGCGCACGCAGATCGGCTCGCCGGCAGGGTCGTTGAGGTTCACGGGCGCGTACTTGCGCGCGTTCTCGACCAGGTTGATCACGATGGAGCGGATGCAGTCAGCATGCAGCATGACGGCCGGCAGATCGGATTCGAGCTCGAAGACCAGATCCCGTGCATCTCCGCCATCCTCGCTCAGCATCAGCGTCGGCCGGAGGCTCTCCAGGATGGGGTTGAGGTCGCCCGGCTCCGGGGACAGCTCGTTGCGTGTCAGCTGTCCTTTGTGCAACACCCGCTCCACGAGCGTTTCCAGGCGAGTCGACTCGCGCAGAATGCGCCGGTAGTACTCGCGGCGCTGATCCTCATCCTTGACCCAGCCTTCCGAGAGCATCTCGCCGTGCAGGCGGATGGCGGAAAGCGGCGTGCGCAGCTCATGCGTCACGGCGGATACGAAGTTGCCGGTGCGCCGTGCGGCTTCGAGGTCCCGATTGACGCTGCGCAGCAGCAGCACAAGACCGGTGCCCAGCGTCAGGACGAGCATGCCCGCCACGCCGAGGAAGTGCAGTTCCTGTGAGCGCAGCTTGAGATCCAGATTGCGCCGGTCCATGGCGATGGCGAGCTGGAAGGTGCGGCCGTCGCCATCGCGGGGCAGCTCGAAGTCCAGCAGGCTGAGCAGGTCGATGCTGACGATGTGGGACTGCGGCGGGGCATCGTCGCCCCAGAACAGCAGCTTCTGCTCCGGATCGAGCACTTCCTTGGCCAACTGCAGGGGCAGTTCCCGGCCGAGCCAGTCCGGATCGATCAGGAAACCCTGCAGCAGGTAAGTCGGATTGCGCATGCCAGAGAAGCAGCTCGGCATGTTGGGGAGCATCTGCTGTCCTGGAACGAGCACCATGCGCGTGGCGACGGCGCGCGAACGCCGACTCTCTTCCAGGAAGAAGCGCAGGTGGAAGCGTGTCGTGCGCAGAGCCACCGCCTCCTCTTCGAGCACCCGCAGTTCCGCCAGCGAATCACGCAGGCAGCCCACGTCGTTTTCCGGACTCAGGTTGACGGCGACCACGGGGTATGGGAGGCCCTGCTCGGTGGCCGGGCCGTGGCGCAGCCGCAATTGCTGGAAGCGCAGCACGGGGTCGGAGACCTCGCGCTCCTCCAGCTTGCGCAGGGCGCGTGTGGCTTCGATCCAGTCGGAGCGGATCGCAGGCCAGCTCGGTTCCTGCTCGCGCATCCCGCCGTAGATCTCTGGCGGCTGGCTGGAGAAGAAGTTGTTCTGGAATTCAAACCAACCCAGCAGTCCCTCAGGCTGCGGGTCCCGGACGAGCGGCGAGGGAAAAAAGGCCAGATCCGCGCCGATCGTTCCCGGCGGGAAGTAGTTGCGGCTGTACTCGTAGAACGGACGGCGGCTCTCGGCCTCGATCAGCGAGTCCAGCTGTCGCGAAATCGCATCGGAGAGCCGCCGCGCTGCATCCGCTGCTTCGCCCGGCACGGCGGCCAGCGCGTCTTCGTGATTCTTGCGCAGCGCGCGCCAGTGCAGGGCTCCCAGCACCAGCGTGGGCAGCACCAGCAGGCCCACATAGAGCCCGAGCGCGTTGCGTCGTGTTCCTAGCTGAACCAACGGTAGCCCTTGCCACGCACGGTCTGCACCAGCGTGGGTTCGGCGGGGTTGGGCTCGATCTTGCGGCGCAGCCCCACGATGTGGATGTCGACGGTGCGCGTCTCGACATTGGCGCTCTTGTAGTGCCACACATCGAGCAGCAGGTCATCCCGCGTCACCACGCGATGACGGTTGGCGATCAGATAGCGGATGATGTCGCCTTCGCGCGGCGTCAGTGCGATCAGCTGACCGTCGCGGTGCACCTCCAGGCGCGAAAGGTCGACCCGGATGCCGCCCGGCAGATCCAGTTCGACGGTCTGCTCCTTGGGCTGGGCCGTGCGGCGGAACTGCGCCTCCACGCGCGCGACCAGCTCGCGCGGCGAGAAAGGCTTCTTCATGTAGTCATCCGCGCCGAGCTCGAAGCCGCGCACCAGATCGCTCTCGCTGGTGAGCGCCGTGAGGATCACGACGCGCACTTCGCGCTTCTCGGCGCGCAGTGCGGAGAGGATGTCCAGTCCGTTCATGCCCGGCAGCATCAGGTCGAGCACCACGAGGTCCGGGGTGCCGGTGCGGATGCGCTCGAGGCCCTGCTTGCCGTCATGGCACAGCTCGACGACAAAGCCCGCGTGCTGAAGGGCATCGCGGACGCCGAAGGCGAGGTTCTGTTCGTCCTCGATCACGAGCACGCGTTGGGTCTTGGCTTGGGCGGGGGTCATGAGTGAAGAGCTTGCGATCATCGTAGTCAGGGTTCCAGAGGGTGGTGAGGCCCTCTACGCCGCTCCGGAGCGTTTGCGGTGAAGGACTGCGTAAAAAACGGCTCAGCGGCGCTGCCAGCGGTCGGCGGTGAGCGCGCAGAGCGCAGTGCCTGCGTACACCAGGTCCGCGAGCTCCACCCGGTCGCTGCGGGCGAGGGCGGCGACCAGCAACACGCCCAGCAGCCAGGCCGGCCACCGGCGCCGGTGCTGCCAGCTCTCGCGCACCGCGATCACGAACGCCGCCAGCGAGGCCAGCAGCAGCACGAGCGCCAGCGTGCGCCCCGGGATCGAGGATTCAAAGGGCAGCCCTTTGGCATCCGTCCACTCCTCGGTGCTCGCGACGATGCGCATGATCGCCATCGAGAGCGCCAGCACGGCGTGGCAGGCGTACAGGCGTTGCAGGGGCGAAGCTGCGCTCACGGACGCGATTCTAGCGCGCGGACGGCCCACTCCGGCAAGCCGCTCACCGGCGCGAGGCCGAGCATGGCGACTTGAGCCTGATCGCGCTCGCCCTGTGCGAGCAGGCAGGCAGCGAACTCCCAGCGTACGCGAGGCGCGCCACCCGGGATGGAGGAGCCCGTGAGCTGGAGGTCCTGGCGATAGTTGCGTAGCGCCTCCTTGTAGCGCGCCTGCTCCGCGTTGCGTCGCGCGAAGCCGCGCTGCGCCACGCTCTCAAAGAACTCGGCAGCGGGAGCATCCTCGGCCTGCTTGCGCGCGCGGAACAGGCCGTACGCTTCGTCGGGACCGCTCGGCCATGGCTCGAGCCCCGCCTGATCGTGCAGCCAGCGAGCGCAGTCCTCATTCCCGTGCAGCCAGGCACGACGCGCCCGATCGAGAAGCCACTGCGGCTGGACGGACTTGCGCGCACGCAGGCGGGCGAGGGCTGCCTGCGTCGCCGCGAGTGTCCCCGTGCGCGACAGCAGCGTCAGCTGGTTTTCCAGCAGGCCCGGATGCCACGGATCGAGCCGCAGCGCATGTTCGAAGGCCTGCTGCGCACCCTCGGCATCGTGCGCGCGCGCGCGCAGATTGCCGGTCTGCATCCAGGCTTCAAACCGCTCCGGACGCTGCTCCAGCACGGCCCGCCAGGCCGCTTCATCGGCGAGCACCTGCGCACGCAGTGCGCGCGCATGAACCGAATCCGGACAGGCTTCCAGTGCGCGTTCGCTGGCGCGCTGAAGCGTGGTGGCGCTGTAGTCCCTGCCCAGCGAGGAGAGCGCGCTGCCATGACGCAACACAGCCAGAGCTCTCGGCAGTTCGAGTGCCGCGATGCCCAGAAGCAAGCAGCTCGCCACGCGCAGCGAGCGCGCCCGCGCAGTTGTCGCAGGATGGGAGAGCACGGCTCCCAGAAGACCCATCGCGATCACGGACGAGCCGGCATCGTGGCCGAGCACGCCGTGGGCGCAAGAGTTGGCGATCAGCGCCACACTCGCCACGATCAAGGGTGCGGTGCGCTCGCGCTCGCGCCCGAGTGTCCACAGGGCCTGCATCACCAGAACCAGCAGGCAAGCGGCTCCGATCAGACCCAGTTCGCTGAACCGCGCGATCCAGTCGTTGTGCGGATGGTCCACCTCGGTCTCCGCGGCCAGAGTGCGTCCGAGCGAAGAGCGCTCGATCTCCTCGACGCTACGGTAAGGGGGGAAGGTCGCCGCGAATTGTCCCGGACCCACCCCCGTCAGCGGATGATCGCGGATCAGCGGGAGGCTCGCCTTCCAGATCGAGAGGCGCACGCCGATGCCGCCGGTGTTGCCGGCGGCGACCACGGCTGGAGGCTGCTGCTCGCTCGAGACGGGCAGCGTGGCATCCGAGATGCGCAGCAAGGGTGTCAGCAGCGCGGCGAGCGTCAGCAACGCGGCGAGCGGCAGCGTCCAGGCTTTCCGCCAGCGCGGCATGAGCAGCCAGGCGGCGCCGATGCCCGCCAGCAGCGCGAGTGAACCGGCGAGCACCGGTGCGCGCGCCGCATGCGCAAGGAACAATCCGAGCGCGGCACCACCGAGCACGCGTTCGGGCTTGGAACCCTCCAGCAGCAGCCACAGCCCGATGCCCGCGCCGCCCAGTGCCATGTGGGATAGCGAACCGCTGTTGCCCAGAACGCCCGCCGGATCGGCGAGAGCGGAAAGCAGCAAGAGTACGCTGACCACGCAGAGTCCGCGCAGATAGACGCGCAATCCGCGCACAGGCAGCAGCGCAACGCCGAGGAAGCTCGCGCTGCCGGCGAGCAGCACCGCGAGAGCGCGCGTGAACTCCAGCTGGTCGGAAGGCGTGCCGAGCGCTCCCCAGAGCGTTGCCAGCAGCAGCGGCAGCAGCACCGGCATGGTGCCGCGCGGCACGCGCTCGGGACCGCGGGCTGCCAGCATGATCAGCATCGCAATGCTGCCCACCAGCGCCAGCGCCGCCATCGAGTACTGCGGCCACGGGTCTCCCTCCAGCCAGGAAAGCGGCGCCGGCAGCGCAATCAGAAGTGCGGGCAGCAGTGCGGCAAGCGCGGTCAGCGCCGTGCGCAGATCGAGACCGGAATCCGAACTGCTGCTCGCCGGACTCATCGCCTTTCGGGCGCGAGGATCGCGTCCACGAAGGACTGCGGGTCGAAGGGCTCGAGCATCTCGAGCTGTTCGCCCGTGCCGATGTAGCGCACCGGCAAGCCGAGCGCTTCCTTGATGCCGAAGACTGCGCCACCGCGCGCCGTGCCGTCGAGCTTGGCAATCACGAGAC
>SYGM01000159.1 GCA_005799545.1 Planctomycetia bacterium
GCATCTGCGGCTGTGGTGTCGCGGATACCGACACGGACAACGATGGCACCGCGGATTGCTTCGATGGCTGCCCGACCGATCCGCTGAAGACGGCACCTGGCCTGTGCGGCTGCGGCGTTGCGGACACGGACTCCGACAACGACGGCACTCCGAACTGCAACGATCTGTGCCCCCATGACCCGCTGAAGGTCGCGCCGGGCATCTGCGGCTGTGGTGTCGCGGATACCGACACGGACAACGATGGCACCGCGGATTGCTTCGATGGCTGCCCGACCGATCCGCTGAAGACGGCACCGGGTGTCTGCGGCTGCGGTGTGGCGGACACGGATACCGACAGCGACGGCACTCCGAACTGCAATGAGTTGTGCCCCAATGACCCGCAGAAGGTTGCTCCGGGCATCTGCGGCTGCGGCGTTGCGGATACGGACTCTGACAATGACGGCACGCCGAACTGCAACGATCTGTGCCCCAATGACCCGCTGAAGGTTGCTCCGGGGGTCTGCGGCTGCGGTGTCGCGGATACGGACTCGGACAATGACGGCACACCGAACTGCAACGATCTGTGCCCGAACGACCCGCTGAAGGTTGCTCCGGGCGTCTGCGGCTGCGGTGTGGCAGACACGGATTCGGACAATGACGGCACGCCCAACTGCGTCGACTTCTGCCCGAACGATCCGCTGAAGATCTCGCCCGGTGTCTGCGGTTGCGGCACACCGGATACGGACACGGATGGTGATACGGTGCCCGACTGCGTCGACAACTGCCCGAGCGTCGCCAACACCAGCCAGGCGGACTGCGACGCGGACCAGCTCGGCGATGCCTGCGAGATCGCAGCGGGTGCGAGCGACTGCAACGCCAACACGGTGCCCGATGCGTGCGAGCTCGCGAGCGGCAGCGCGACGGACTTCAACCAGAACGGCGTGCTCGATGCTTGCGAGGCGGTGGGACTAAACTTCTGCTTCGGTGATGCGAGCGGCGGGGCCTGCCCGTGCAGCAACTTCGGTGCTGCGGGGCGTGGCTGCGCCAACTCCGTGAACGCGCAGGGTGCGAAGCTTCAGGCCATGGGCAACCTCAACCCGGATGCAGTGGTGCTGGCTGCGCAGGGCACGCTCCCGACCTCGCTGTGCATCTTCCTGCAGGGCACGGCGGCGGTGCAGCCGGTTGTATTTGGCGATGGTCTGCGCTGCACGGGCGGTGCGCTGAAGCGCCTCTCGGCCAAGGCGGCGGTGGGCGGGCTGGCGATCTACCCGCAGGGTGCGGAGCTCGGCATCCGCGCCCGCTCGGCGCAGCTGGGGGACACGATTCCCTCCGGTGCGCTGAGGTACTACCAGACCTACTACCGCGATCCGAGCGGAGCGTTCTGCGCCGCACCCGCGGGCAGCACGTACAACATCACGAACGGAGTAGAGATTCTCTGGCCGTGAGGTGAGAGGGGCGTGTGGTCGCGGCGGCCGAAAGTGCTCCTCTGGTTGCTCGTGTCTGTGGAAGCCGAGCCCCTCGTCTAAGTGGGTGAGCTGTCGCTCGCCACGCAGGCTGGGCGCCCAGGAGACGGATCACGAAGCAGCCGGCTCATGCCCTGGCCGTTCACCGGGCAGCGCGTTTACCGTGCAGAACGTTTGCCGCCCACAACGGTCAGCAGGCAGCACGCTCACCGCGCAGCACTGTGAGCGTGCAGCACTGTGAGCGTGCAGCACTGTGAGCGTGCAGCACTGTGAGCGTGCAGCACTGTGAGCGTGCAGGACACTCACCGCGCAGGCTCGAATTCATTCAGGTTCCTCCGCCTCGCTGCGAAAGGCGGGGGAGTTTTCTGCGGGGGTCATGCCCCCGAGCCGGCGCCTTACCGGCTCTTGCTCCTCCCCCCGTCCCCCCCCGTTGCTTTGAACATGAGCCATAAGGCCCTTGCGGTCCAAAAATCCGTCTCCAGTCATGCGAACACCCCGCTCGCGACACGTGCGCGAGGTTGGCGAGCGAGGTTCGGCGCGCTGCTGGCGGTCGTGGCGATGTCGTTGTTTCAGGACGCGCCTGCACAGGCTGGTGCCATTGATACCAGCTTCAACCCCGTGGATAACGGCGCCTACGGAGATGGGGCCAACCAGATTGTTAACCGGGTTGTCTTGCAGCCAGATGGGAAGGCGCTGATCACAGGTGAATTCTCCAGCTACAACGGCACGCCTCGCCTCAATATCGCACGCCTCAACATTGATGGAAGCCTTGACACGAGCTTTGACCCCGGAACAGGTATTGGATTCGGTGTCCGTTCGCTGGCATTGCAACCAGACGGAAAGGTGCTCATCGGCGGCTTGTTCCTTTCCTACAACGGAACGCCGCGGGCGCGAGTTGCCCGTATCAACACGAATGGAAGCCTTGATACGAGCTTTGATCCCGGATTGGGCGCGAATAACCAGGTCAGCGCATTCGCTGTTCAGCCGGATGGGAAAATCATCATTGGCGGACTATTCACGAGTTACAACGGCACGCCGCGCAACCGCATTGCGCGACTCAATGCCGATGGAAGTCTTGATACGAGTTTCAATCCCGGAACGGGGGCGACCTTTGGATCCTTTCAAAGTAGTATCCAAACTCTTGCCCTGCAGTCGGATGGCCGGGTGCTCATCGGCGGAGAGTTCAACAGCTACAACGGCATAGCGCGCAATAGCATCGCGCGTATCAACGGCGATGGCAGCCTCGACACAAGCTTTGATCCAGGAACGGGAACAACTAGGGTCGAATCCATCGTGTTGCAGCCCGATGGAAAAATCCTCATCGGTGGCGGCATGGGTTCCTACAACGGCATCGCGCGCAAAAGCATCGCCCGTGTGAACAGCGATGGAAGCCTCGACACAAGCTTCAACCCAGGAACTGGGGCAGTCGCTGAGCCTTTTGCCACATCATCGCCGGTTCTCGACATCGCCCTGCAGCCGGATGGAAAGGTGCTGATCGGCGGTCGCTTTCTCTCCTACAACGGCATCCTCCGCAACCGCATCGCCCGCATCAATGCTGATGGCAGCCTCGATGCGAGTTTTAATCCTGGAGCGGGTGCAAACTCCGATGTCAAGTCATTGGCTCTGCAGGCGGATGGCCGGATGCTGGTCGCGGGTTCCTTTAACTTCTACGATGACCGAGCCAGAAATTGCTTGGTACGCGTGGATGTCGGTGGCGGCATGGACGCGAGCTTCAATCCTCGCACTGGCGCGGATGCCGGGATCTTGTCATTCGCTGTTCAGAACGATGGCAAGTTGATGATCGGCGGGTTCTTCACCATCTACAACGACACCCCGCGTTCACGCATTGCTCGCTTGAATGGCGATGGTGCCCTCGATGCCGGTTTCAATCCGGGCACAGGTGCGAATAACACTGTGTCTGCACTGGCATCGCAGCCGGATGGAAAGGTTCTAATCGGGGGTAATTTTACCAATTACAACGGCATCAACCGCCTTTTCGTCGCGCGTGTCCGTTCCGATGGCAGCCTCGACACGAGCTTTGATCCAGGGTTGGGCGCAAACAATGCGGTCAACGCGCTTGCTGTGCAGCCGGATGGGAAGGTGTTGATCGGAGGGAATTTTTCCAACTACAACGGCATCGACCGCCGGGGCATCGCCCGTGTGAACAGCGATGGCAGCCTCGACTTGAGCTTCAATTCAGGAACGGGAACGACCTTTGAGTCCTTTGCTGGTAATGTCCAAGCTCTGGCCTTGCAGTCGGATGGGAAGGTGCTCCTCGCAGGAACCTTTTCTGCCTACAACGGTACGCCGTCCAATTACATGGCGCGCGTCAATGCCGATGGTAGCTTGGATACGAGTTTTAACGCAGGGTTTGGCACCAACGGAATCCGCTCGCTGGCCCTCCAACCGGATGGGAAGGTGCTGATCGCAGGTGTGTTTACCAGCTACAACGGCATTCCCTGCAATCGCATCGCACGTCTCCATTCCAATGGCAGCCTCGATCTGAGCTTCTCTCTCGGGTTGGGGGCGAGCGGTGAGGTCAGCGCGATCGTCGTTCAGCCGGATGGGAAAATCATCATCGGCGGACAATTCACGAGCTACAACGGCACACCGTGCAACCGTATTGCGAGACTCAATGCCGATGGCGGCCTCGATACGAGCTTCAATATCGGTACGGGTTTGGCTGGCAGCTTGACCGGATTGGGCTTGCAGCCGGGTGGGGAGGTGCTGATCGGAGGATACTTCAGCAGCTACAACGGTACAAAGCGCAATCGCATCACCCGACTCTTCGGAAATGACTGCAATCTGGACACAGATAGTGATGGAACACTCAACTGCGCAGACGGTTGCCCGACCGACCCGCTGAAGATCGCTCCGGGCATCTGCGGCTGTGGCGTCGCGGATACCGACACCGATGCGGACGGCACGGCCGACTGCAACGACGGTTGCCCCAACGACCCGCTGAAGGTCGCCCCGGGCATCTGCGGTTGCGGTGTGGCGGATACCGACACCGATGCGGACGGCACGGCGGACTGCATCGACGGTTGCCCCAACGATCCGCTGAAGGTCGCCCCGGGCATCTGCGGTTGCGGTGTGGCGGATACCGACACCGACTCGGACGGCACGGCGGACTGCAACGACGGCTGTCCGACCGACCCGCTGAAGATCGCCCCGGGCATCTGCGGCTGAGGCGTCGCGGATCCCGACACCGACTCGGACGGCACGGCTGACTGCAACGATCTCTGCCCGACCGATCCGCTGAAGGTCGCCCCGGGCATCTGCGGTTGCGGTGTGGCGGATACCGACACCGACTCGGACGGTACGGCCGACTGCAACGATGGCTGCCCCAACGACCCGCTGAAGACGGCTCCCGGCCAGTGCGGCTGCGGCGTCGCCGACACGGACACCGACAACGACGGTACGGCGGACTGCAACGACGGCTGCCCCAACGATCCGCTGAAGATCGCTCCGGGTATCTGCGGCTGCGGCGTCGCCGACACGGACACCGACAACGACGGTACGGCGGACTGCAACGACGGCTGCCCCAACGATCCGCTGAAGATCGCTCCGGGTATCTGCGGTTGCGGTGTTGCCGAGACCGACACGGACGGTGACACGGTTCCGGATTGCACGGACAACTGCGACACGGTCGCCAACGCCAGCCAGGTCGACGCCGACCTCGACGGCTTCGGTGACGCGTGCGACAACTGCCCGGCGATCGCCAACCCGGCCCAGGCCGACTGCGACCTCGACAGCATCGGTGATGCTTGCGAGATCGCCTCGGGCGCTGCGGACTGCAACCTGAACTCGATCCCCGACAGCTGCGATGTGGCGGGGGGCGGCGCTTCTGCCGACGCCAACACCAACGGCATCCCGGACGAGTGCGAGCTGAACGGCGGCACGCCGTACTGCTTCGGCTACGGAGTCGCCAACGGCGGCGTCGATTGCCCCTGCGCCAACACGGTCGCGGTCGGCAGCGCTGCCGGTTGCAAGAACTCCACGGGCCTCGGCGGCAAGCTCGTCGGCGTCGGCCAGACCAGCGTCAGCAATGACCAGCTGGTGCTGACCGCCAGCCAGATGTCGGGCGGCTTCTGCGTGTTCCTGCAGGGTTCGAACCTCCCCGCACCGGTTGTCTTCGGCGACGCGACCCGCTGCATCGGCGGTTCGCTGATCCGCATGAAGCAGCGCGCGGTCGTGGGCGGCTCGGCCACTTACCCGATCGCGGGCGACCTGCCGGTCTCCTCGCGCGGCTTCATCCCTGCCGGCGGCGGCACGGCGAGCTACCAGGTCGCGTACCGCGACCCGCTGCTCTCGGTGTGCGGCTCGGGCTTCACCATCACCAACGCGGTGTCGGTGATCTGGGTGCCCTGATCGGTGCCTCTGAGACCTGCGCGGGGTAATCCCCCGCGCGGCATCGAACGCGGTGGCGCGGCTTTTCGAACAAGGCCGCGCCAACGGTCCTTGCAGGAGTCCCTTCGGGCTGGAGGGAGGTTCCGCATGTTGCGCTAGGATGGCGCGCGTGGTGACCGACTCCCTTCCCGCATCTTCCCGCGCCGGATCACCTCTGGATACTCCTGTCGGGGCGTGCGCCAAGCTCGCCGTGATCGGCGATGTGCATGCGCACTGGGGTCGTCTGGACAGCGTGCTGCAGCAGATCGCGCAGGAGCGTGCGGACGCGATCCTGCTGGTCGGCGACATCGGCAGCCACGACCTCTCCTACGCGCGGCGGCGCACGCCGGAGCGCGATGCGCGCTACCTCGCCTCGGTCGAGGAGGTGCTGCGGCGCTGTCAGGATCTGAGCGTGCCCGTGCGCTATGTGCCGGGCAATCACGATCTTCCCGAGCTCTGCTTTGCGGGCAATCTGGACGGGCGTCTGGAAGAAGTGGCCGGCGTGCGCGTGTTCGGCATCGGCGGAGCGGGACCCGGGCGCTTTGGCTTCTGCTATGAGTGGGACGAGGCGCAGATCGCGGCGCGCGCGGTGCCGGAGTGCGAGCTCCTGCTGTGCCATGCACCGCCAGCACGCATGCGTTTGGATCTGGTCCACGACGGCGTGCGGCATGTCGGCAGTGAGGCGATCCGGGAGCACGCGCAGGCCCGGGCGCAGGTGCTGGTGTGCGGTCACATCCATGAGGCTTGCGGCGGCGAGCAGATCGGCGGCTGCCTGTGTCTCAACGCGGGCGGATTGGGTGTTCCCTTCGGTGCCGCTCAGGTGGGTTTCGTGCTGCGCGATCCCAAGCTCGCCGGCGGCTGGGCGGTGGAGCATCTCAACCTCAAGAGCGGCGAGCGGCGGCGCTGGGAGCGCACGCCGATTTCCTGAAGGCCGCGTCGGGTACTGCCGGAGTCGCGCTGTCGGGCCCCTCAGGCTGCGGCCTGAGAGGGGAGAACTCGCATGACGGAATGCGGGGCTGCGGTTAGCCTAAAGCGCTCCCCCCATGCAGCTGATCCCCTTGCTTCTGATCGGTCTGGTTCCCTCCGCAGGCAGTTCTGTTCAGGAAAAACAACCGGCAGGCAAGCCGCCGGCCTCGCAGCATCCGGCGCATGCGCTGTACCTGGCGAACTGCGCCAGCTGCCATGGCGAAAAGGGTGATGGCAAGGGAACGACGGTGCTCGACCGTCCCGCACGCAGCTTCCTCGCGGGCGGCTTCTCGTACGGCAACACTCACGAGTCGATCCTGCGTTCGATCCGCAACGGGATCCCAGGCACGCCGATGCCGAGCTTCGAGAGCGCTCTGAACGAGGAGCAGCGCAAGAGTCTTGCCGACTATGTGATCCAGCTGGGCCCCGAGCAGGTCAAGGTCGATCCCAAGGACAGCCTGCTGCGCGTCGGCAATGCTCCGCTGATCGTGCGCGGCAAGCTGCCGCCGGTGGTCGGCGGCAAGGGCGAGACGGTGCGCGGCCTGCTGGTGGGAACGGCCGATGGACTCTCGTATGAGTACCGCGTCGATGACATGCGCCTGCTGGCGGTGCGCGCGGGCGAGTTCGTCGATCGCGCCGACTGGGTGGGACGCGGCGGCGATGCGCTGCGTCCCTTGGGAAAGCTGGTGTACCTGCGGCCCGAGGATGAGGCGGAGTTCTATGCGCGCGGGCTTGTCATCAAGCTGATCTCGACCAGCACGGCGGGCGGAGAGGCGCGTCTGGTCTACAGCCTGCATGCTTCGGCGGCCGCGCCGGCGCTGCTCCAGATCGAGGAGACGCCGCGGCCCTGGCGCACGAGCGTCGGCAGCGGCTTCCTGCGGCATTTCACGCTCCGGCCGGGCTCCGACAAGAGCGAGTGGAGAATGGAGCAGCCGCTGGTGCGCTGGTCGGCGCCCAAGGACGGCCGCGCGGATCTGATGATTCTGCGCAGCGGGGCGGCGCAGCTGACGCTGGAGGAGATTCGTGTGCCGCAGTTGCCCTGGAGCGAAGCGGCTGCGGAGCGTGAACGCATGGTGGCCGAGTGCCTCAAGGGAGCGTGATCGAAATGAATGCCGTGCTGCTGCCCTGTTTCCTCACGCTGTCCCTCGCCGCGCCTCAGGACAACCTGCCAGCGAATTCCGAGGCGCATTACTTCTCCGTCGAACATCTCACGCCGCCGCCGGGCGCGCTGCTGGAAGTGGGCGGCATGGACTGGCTGCCGGGCGGCGAGCTGGCGGTGTCGACGCGGCGCGGTCAGGTGTGGATCGTCGAGAATGCGCTGGCGAGCGATCCGGGCGCGGCGCGCTTCCGCCTGTTCGCCGAAGGTCTGCAGGAAGGCTTGGGCCTCAAGGTCGTCGATGGCGTGATCCATGTGCTGCAGCGCGGCGAGCTCTCGCGCCTGCTGGACACCGACAGGGACGGCAGCTGCGATACGGTGGAGACCGTGTCCAACGGCTGGGGACTGTCGGGCAACTACCACGAGTTCGCCTTCGGTCTGCCGCGCGATGACAAAGGCAACTTCTATCTGTCGCTGAATGTCGGCTTCACGGAGCCCAAGTGGTGGCACGGCCGCGCGAACGTGCCTTGGCGCGGCTGGGTGCTGCGCGTGCGTCCCGATGGCGTTGCGGAGCCGTTTGCCATGGGCTTTCGCAGCCCGGCGGGCATCGGCATGGATGATGCCGGCAATCTGTTCGTGACGGACAATCAGGGCGATTGGATGCCGGTCTGTCCGCTGCACCATGTGCGCGAAGGCCGCTTCTACGGCGCACCTGCCTCGCTCAAGTGGACTCCCGAGTATCAGGCCGCCAAGAGCGAACCGAGCGTGATCACGCCCGCCGACCGCGAGCGCACGCCGCCCGCGCTGTGGTTCCCGTACAAGTGGTCGCGCTCGACTGGCGACATGCGCACGATTCCGCGCGACGGCAGCTTCGGTCCGTACGGCGGGCAGCTGGCGGTGGCGGAGTTGACCAACGGTCTGGTGCTGCGTGCCGATCTCGAGCGCGTGCGCGGTGAGCTGCAGGGCGCCTGCTTCCTCGTCCGCCAGGAAGTGGGCTCGGCCGTGCGCACGCTCTTTGCGCCGGATGGCACGCTGATGCTGGGTCTCACCAACCGCGGCTGGGGTGGGCTGGGACCGGCGCAGGGCCTTGCGCGCGTGCGCAAACTGGCAACGCCCTTCGAGATCGAGCATGTGCGCCTGCAGGCGGGTGGTTTCCTGCTGGAGCTTTCCGAGCCGCTGGCCCCCGGGCTGGCGCTGTTCCCGGAGAACTTCGAGTTCGTCGGCTACCACTACGACTACTGGTGGGAATACGGTTCGCCGGAGCGCGGCCACCGGGCGCTGAAGCTTCGTTCCTTCGAGGTAGCTGCGGATCGGCGCTCGATACGCGTGCAGCTCGATGACCTGGAGGCCGGGGAGGTTGTGCGCGGCATCGTCAGGGGGCTGGTCAATGCCGGCGGCGCGCCGCTGCTGCATGAGGAGTTCCATTACACTGTCAACCAGCTCGTCGACGGTCCGCTGTCGAGCGTGCCGGTCGCGCGCGTCGTGCCTCCTCCGCCGGTGCGTCAGAGCAGCGAGGAAGGTTCGCTGCGCGTGTGCTACGGCGAGTGCTTCGATCTGTTCCAGCCGACGCAGTGGAAGCTGTGCGAGGTCGAGCTCGACGCCGCCGCCAAGCAGAAGTTCCGCGTCAGCGAGGGCTTCGGCGCGCTGGCGAGTCTGGGACTCCCGGCCGGCAGCCGCTTTGAGAGCCAGTTCGCCCACGGTGATGCGCGCATCGAGGTCGAGCTGATGTTCGCCGAAGGCGCGCACGGCACGCTAGAGCTGGGCGGCGGGCACGCTCTGCGCCTGGGTTCCCAGGATGGATCGCTCACGACCAAGGCCGGCATCGCACCGGGCAACTGGCAGCGCCTCAGTCTGGATTGGCGTGCACCGCGCTTCGACGCCGCGGGCACGCGCATCGAAGCCGGGCGCGTGGAAGGGGTCAGCATCGACAACCAGCGCGTGCTCGAGCGCCTGGAGTTCGCCGAGACCGGCAGCGGCGAGCAAGCCAGCGGCAAGCTCGCCTTCGTGGCGGGGTCCGGAGACTGGGCGCTGCGCGGTCTGACGCTGCGGCCGCTCAGCGCAGGCGAGCGCGTGCACTGGCCCGAGCTGATGGAGGCCGATGAGCTCGCGGGCTGGAAGACGGTCGGCGGTGCGCAGTGGAAGCGCGAGGAAGGCGAGCTTGTTTCCAGCGGTCCGCAGGGCTGGCTGGTGACCGAGCGCGAGTCGCACCGCAACTTCGAGCTGCGCATGCGCTGCCGCATCAGCGATGGGGGACTGGCGAATCTCAACCTGCGCTGCCCGTCCAACGGTCAGGGCGGCTACAGCGTGCGCATCAACGCAAGCCACCCCGATCCGGAGAAGACCGGCTCGATCGTGGGCCTGGCGCCGCGCAAGGTGCAACTGGTGCCCGCCGACACGCGCATGGAACTGCGCGCGCGCTGTCAGGACACTCCCGACGGCACGCGCGTTCAGGTTTGGGTCAACGGTGTGCTGGTCAACCAGTTCGTCGATGCGCAACGGCGCTTCGCCGCCGGCGCCATCGCCCTGGAGCACCATCACGAGGGCTCGCGCCTGGAAGTGCTCGAGTTCGAGCTCCAGCAACTGCCCTGAGTCTCAGCGCTTGGCGGGCGCCGCGCAGGCGCTTTCGCCTGCGCGGACGGGCGCTGCGCAGGCGCCCTCGCCGGCGCGCACGGGCGCCGCGCAGGCGCTGGCAGGTGCTGCGCAGGCAGCTCCGCCACCTGCCGCAGCCGCCTTGACCTGATTCCACGGCATGCGCGCCAGCATCATTCCCAGCGCACAGGTGCCCGTCGCGCCCGCGAAGGCGAGTCCCGCGCCGAAGAAGCCCGGGATGATCAAGAGCCAAGGATTCACGAAGGCGCCCAGCAGCGTGCCGATCAGCACCATCGAGCCCACGATCAGCTGCACCTGACGATCCAGCGGCAGCACCTTCTTCGCGCCCTCGCGGATCGGCAGTCCCGCAGCGCGCCAGGCCACCATGCCGCCCTCGAGCACCTGCAGGCGCGCCGAAAGTCCCGAGAGGCGATCCGCCGCCAGCTGGGCGCGCTGTCCCGTGCGGCATACCAGCACGATGCGGCTCGCCCTCCCGAGCTCGGAGCTGCGCGCGCCCACTTCCTCAAGGCCAATGCGGCGCGCGCCTGAGATGTGCTCGGCGGCGTATTCGGCCGCGGTGCGCACATCGAGGAACAGCGTGTCTGGATCCTGACGCGCCAGCACGGCGGCATCCTGCACCGCGATGGTCGCCGAGTCGGAGGATTGCCCCATGTTGTGCCGCAGGATCGCGAGCATGTTGGCGGGCTCCGGCGCGGTGCCGCCCATGCGCGCCACCAGCGCGGCGCGATCCCGCTCGGCGAAGAGCGGGTTGTTGGCGCGCTCGGCTGCCAGCGTGGAGCTCTCCGCCGTTCCGTACACGTGACCCGGCATCACGATCGTCTCTGCGAGCAAGGCCTCGAAGCGACGGAAGGTCTCGTACAGCTCCTCCGCGCTGCCCCCGGGGAAGTCCGTGCGGCCGGCGCCGCCGACGAACAGCGCATCACCGGTGTAGAGGCGCCCGTCCGCGAGCACCGCCAGCGAATCCGGCGTGTGTCCCGGGGCCGCGATCAGCCGGATCTCCGTCTCGCCCAGCATCCAGGCGGTGGGGGGAGTGACCCGCTCCGGCGAGCGCGTGGTCTTGGCGCGCGCATGGGCCAGCATCCGCGCCCCCGTGCGCTCGCACAGCTCGTGCACGCCCGACAGGTGGTCGGCGTGGGTGTGCGTGTCGAGCGCGTGGGTCAGGCGCGCTCCGTGGCGGCGCAGGCTGTCCTGAATGGCGCCGACCTGATCCAGGCGGGGGTCGATGGCCAGCGCTTGGTGCGTGGCCGAATCGATCAGCAGGTAAGCGCGGCAGCCTTCCTCGTGGGGAAAGGTCTCGACGGTCAGGCGGGTGGGGGTGCTCGTTGCAGTCGTCATGATGATGTAAATATATAAGCAACCACTTGAATCTTAAGCTCCTCGAGCTACGCTTGACTGCGTAGAGACCATGAAGACCTCCATGAAGACATCCATGAAGACCTCATCGAAGTCCAAGGACGGCCTCAGCCCCCGCGCGCTCGCCCGCGTGGCCCAGCGCTTCGCCCTCCTGTCCGACCCCTCGCGTCTGGCGATCCTGCAGGCCCTGATGGAGGGGGAGTGCGCCGTCGGCGAGCTCGCCGCTAAGGTGGGGCAGTCCCAGGCCAATGTCTCCCGCCACCTCGGTCTCTTGAGCGACGACGGGCTCGTGTCACGCCGCAAGGAAGGCGTGCGTTGCCACTACCGCATCGCCGACCGCAGCGTCGAGCGCATGTGCACGCTGGTCTGCGAGAGCCTCGCCCGGCAGCTGGAGTCCGAGCGCGGCGAGTTCAGTTAGCGCCGCTCCAGACCACGTTGTAGAGCGTGTCGCGCTCCACGGGCACACGGCCGGCGTCGCGGATCCACTGGATCAGCTCCTGACGCATCACCTTCTGCGGCGTGGTCGCTCCGGCCTCGTGGTAGATCTTCTCCTCGACCACCGTTCCGTCGACATCGTCGGCGCCGAAGCTGAGCGCGGTCTGCGCGATCGGGATGTCCATCAGGATCCAGTAGGCCTTGATGTGCGGGATGTTGTCGAGCAGCAGGCGTCCCACCGCCAGCTCGCGCAGCTCATCGAGCGCGGTGGGGCCGGGCACGTGCGACATCTCGGTGTTGTCGGGGTGGAAGGAGAGCGGCACGTAGGTCTGGAAGCCGCCGGTCTCGTCCTGCAGCAGGCGCAGGCGGTCGAGGTGATCGACGCGCTCTTCGATGGTCTCGATGTGGCCGTGCAGCATGGTGCAGTTGGAGCGCAGGCCGGCGCGGTGGACCTTGCGCGCGGTCTCGAGCCATTGCTCCCCGGAGATCTTGAGGTGGTAGCTCTCCTGGTGCACGCGGTCGGCGAAGATCTCGGCGCCGCCGCCGGGCACGGAGCCGAGGCCCGCGGCGATCAGCTCGGGCAGCACGTCCTCGAGCGGCTTTCTGGCCTTTTTCGCGATCTGGTCGAGCTCGACCATGGTGAAGGCCTTGATATGGATCGAGGGGCGCTCGGCCTTCACGGCGCGCAACAGATCAAGGTAGTACTCGTAAGTGAGCTTGGGGTGAATGCCCGCGACCATGTGCACTTCGGTGACGGGCTCGGCGAGCTGCGCACGGATCTTGGCGGCCGCCTCGGCCGGCGTCATGGCGTAGGCACCCGGCTGGCCGGGCAGGCGCTGGAAGGCGCAGAAGCGGCAAAGCTTGTTGCAGATGTTGGTGTAGTTGATGTGCTGGTTGACGTTGAAGTACGTCAGGTCACCGTGCATGCGCTCGCGCACATGATTGGCGAGCGCGCCCACGGCGTGCAGATCGCTGCGGTACAGGCGCACGCCGTCTTCGCGGCTGAGGCGCTCGCGGGCGAAGACCTTGCGGGCGAGATCGCCGATGCCTGCGCGCATGGCGAGGCGCTCGATGCGGACCTGCGCGGAGGTTGCGGTGCTCATCGGGCGAGCTCCTTGCGGCACGCGCCGGCGCCGCGCTGCGGCGCGCCCGCTTCGCGATCCTGCGGTCCGCGCGGTCCGCTCCAGCGCGGATCCACGATGCCGTACCAGGAGTTGCGCTGCAGCGGTGTGAAGCCCGCTCGGCGGATCTGCTGCTCGATCTTCTCGATCGAGGAGAGGTGGAAACAGCCCGCGGCGCTGACGACATTCTCCTCGAGCATCGTTCCTCCGAAGTCGTTGCAGCCGAAGCGCAGTGACGCCTGTGCCAGCTTGAGACCCTGCGTCACGTAGCTCGTCTGCATGTTGTCGAAGTTGTCGAGGAAGATGCGCGCGATCGACTGCACGCGCACGTACACCGCAGCTGTGGTCTTTTCGGGGTAGAGATGCTCTTCGGGCACGCCCTCGGGCTGCATGTTCCAGCACGCGAAGGCCGTGAAGCCGCCGGTATCGTCCTGCAGATCGCGCAGGCGCGCCAGATGTTCGATGCGCTCGGTAGGCGTCTCGACATGGCCGTACATCATCGTGGCGGAGGAGCGCAGGCCGGCTTCGTGCACACGCCGATGCACTTCGAGCCAGCGATCGGTGCTGGCCTTCTTGGGCGAGATGATCGCGCGCACGCGCTCGTTCAGGATCTCGGCCCCGGCACCGGGCACCGAGCCGAGCCCCGCCTGCTTGAGCTGTGCGATCACGGACTCGACAGGGCGCTTGTCCAGGCGCGCGAGGTGATCCAGTTCGCTCGCGGAGAGCGCGTGCAGATTGATCGGGAAGCGTTCCCGCAGATCGTGGAACAGCCGCACCCACCAATCGGTCTTGATGTAGGGGTGGTGTCCGCCCTGCATCAGGAGCTGCTGTCCGCCGAGCTTGACGGTTTCCTCGACCTTGGCGTAGATCTCCTCGCGCGAGAGCACGTAGGCGCCCTCGGCTCCCGGACGGCGGTAGAAGGCGCAGAAGCCGCAGTCCGTGATGCAGACGTTGGTGGGGTTGAGGTTGCGGTCGACGATGTAGGTGACCACTCCGTCGGGATGCTTGCGCGCGCGCACCAGATCGGCAAGCTGCATCAGCGTGGAGAGGTCCGCGCGCTCGTGCAGGAACAGCGCCTCTTCGGGAGTGATGCGCAGGCCGTCTTCCACCTTGCCGATGATCCGCTCGAATTCCGGAGTGGAGGCCAGCGAGGCTTTGGGGGCGACCCAGGTCTGGGCCGGGCGCGTCGAAGAGGGTTGTGAGGCGATCATCGCAGAATCTCCAGTATAGGGTGCCCGGCCTCGGCTATCCTCAGGGAAGAGTCTTGCCATGAACACTGCCGCCCTCAAGCCCGTCTGGATGCTCAGCGCACTCCTGCTGGTGCCGCTGCAATCACCTCCGGCACCGTCGGCCCCTTCCGGCATCGCCCCCGCCGGAGCGGCCCAGCAACCTGCCGATCCCCTCGACGCCCGCTACGCGGAGGTGCAGCGCGACTTCAATCAAGCCATGGCGCAGTGGCAGAAGGCCCTCGACGAGGCCCGCAAGGCCGGTGTTGAGCGCAAGGACTGGCCGCTGCCACCGCACCCGCAGTTCTGGGAGCGCTACGCGGAGCTGGCCCGCGGCGGTCACCTGCCTGCTTCGATCTGGTGCCTCAGTGCAGGTTCCAACTTAGGAGAAAAGCGCGCTCCCGACGCGAGCGTCATCGATCTGGCGCTGGCGCGCGTGTGGAGGGAAGCCCTGATTCATGACCAGGCGCAGCTGGCGGGCACGCTGGACGCCAACTCCGCTGCCGCGCGCTATCCCGTCAAGGAGTACCTGCGCCTGCTGCGCTCGCAGACCATGGTGCTCGGCGGCGAGCGCACCTTGGCGCTGTACGAGCAGTGCTTCGAGCAGAGCGTGCAGAAGCCTTCCAAGGCGCTGGCGCTGCTGTCGAAGGCGAGCTTCATCGGCACGCAGGAGAGCGGCTTCGCCGATCCGATGCCGGTCGTGATGGAGATCTACCGCGAGCTCGCGGAGCACTACGGCGACACCGAATCGGGGCAGCGCGCCAAGGGGCGGCTGTTCCGCCACGAACGCCTGCAGGTCGGCATGCAGGTGCCTGACTACGAGAGCGAAGATGTCGAAGGCGTGCGCTTCAAGCTGTCGGACTACTCCGGCAAGGTGATCGTGCTCGACTTCTGGGGCTTCTGGTGAGGCCCCTGCGTGGGGATGATTCCCCACGAAAAGACGCTCGTGGAGCGTCTCAAGAACAAGCCCTTCGCGCTGATCGGCGTCAACACGGACAAGAGCAAGGACGAGTACCGCAAGAAGGCGGCGGAGATGGGCGTCAGCTGGCGCAGCTCCTGGCAGGGCTCGACCAGCGGGCCTTGGCCGCTTGCCTGGGGCGTGTCGAGCTATCCGACGATCTACGTGATCGACCACAAGGGCGTGATCCGCTTCGAGGGACTGCGCGGGGAGCGGCTGGACGCCGCCGTCGATCAGTTGCTCGCGGAAATGGAAGCGGGACGCTGAGGCGGAAACGATTTCCGGCCGCCAACGGGCGGCCGGGAAAGGCGTAGGGTGAGGGCCGGCAACTGCCGATGGCAGGCTTTGCTAGGCTCCTCCACGCATGTTGCTGTTCACCCTGCTCCTGTCTCTGGCCGTTGATCCCACGCCATCGTTCTCCCAGACGCCGGCACGCGAAAAGCCCGTCCGGCAGCAGCCGCGCAAGCGCGAGGTCTCGCCGGCCTTCGATGCGCTGATGCGGCGCTGGAACGTCTCCCTGCAGGAGTTCGCCTCCGCGCTGATCCAGTACAACCAGCGCAACGCGGCGCTGCCGGAGGACAAGCGCGACAAGAGCCAGTTGCCCAAGCACCCCGCAGCTGCCTACTGGCAGGAGTTCCGCATCCTCGCCAGCACCGGTGACGAGAACGCGCTGCAGTGGCTCGTCGAGCAGACGCGCTTTGCGCGCAGCGATGCGCTCGCGGCCGCAGATGAATCCCTGCAGATCCTGGATGAGCTGATCCGGGCACACCCGGAGTCACCGGCGGTGGAAGGCTCGCTGGAGTCGCTGCGCGGCCTCGCGGAGACGGTCGGCTGGCAGCGCATGGCGCAGACCTACAAGGAGGCCAGCGAGCGCAGTCAGGGGCCGGACAACCAATCGCGGGCATTGTATTTGCACGCCTGGGCGCTCTCCGAGCGCTTCACCTCGCAGGACCCCAAGGTGCTGGCGGAAGTCGAGTTGCTGGGCGACACGCTGATCGAAGGCTTCCCCAAGACCCGCGCCACGCTGGAGATCTGCAGCTCGCGCATGGCGCGCATCGACAAGGAGCATCTCACCCTGCAGCGCGAGTGGATCGCGACGGTACTCGGCCGGATCGAACAGCATCAGCCACCCGAGAGCTGGCCGCGCCAACCGATGCATGCGGCCTACGAGCGCTATCTGCCGATTGCGAATGCGGGCCACCCCCAGGCCATGGGCTTCTGTTCGCGGTATTACCCGGCCTTCCAGCAGGCCGAGCGCAATGGCCTGCCGGTCGCGTTGGTCTGGATCAGCGCCTGGATCGGCGAGCATCGCCCCAATGATCCGGGAGCCTGGAATCTGGCGCGTCTGGGGCTGGTGCAGGTGCTGACGACGCAGTGGACCACGGAGCGCTTCGTGGTGGGGGCCACGACCGATCTCGTGCGCAATCCCTCGGCGCTGGACTCGCAGGCGCTCAACGCCGCCATGCAGCCGCTGTTGGCGTCTTTGAACGTGCAGCCGCGCGCACATGCCAACGCCTTGTACCTGTGCGCGCTCTCGGATCTCGCCGTCAACGATTGGGCGCACTGGGAGACGGCCCGCGCCCATCTGGAGAAGCTGCTTGCCGAGCACCCCACGGAGGACATCGTCACCAAGGCCGACGAGACGCTGCGCTCGATGATCAATGTCTGGCCGGGCACCGCTGCGCCGGATTTTCGCGGCACGGATGCGGAGGGCAAGGCCTTCCGACTCGAGGACTACCGCGGACGGGTCGTGTTGATCGACTTCGTGGATCAGGGCAACGGACTCTCGCCCGGCGAGGTCGCTGCGCGCAATCGGCTGGTGCAGCGCTTCGAGGGGCAGGCCTTCTCGCTGCTGGGCGGGTTGCTCGAAGGCCACAGTCCGCGCTCGTACACCGAGCAGATCGCCCCGCGCGGCATTCTCTGGCGAATGGCCCTGCTCGGCGGACTTCAGAGCGACATCGCCGCCTACTGGTCCGTGAGCCAGCGGCCGGCGACCTTCCTCGTCGATCCGCAGGGCGTCATCCGGGCCCGCAACCTGCCCTGGGATCAGTGGGAGGCCGAGATCGCCAGGCTGCTGCCGCCCGCGGCTCCCAAATAGCTTCCCAATCCCGCGGCAGCTCCGCACTCCCACCGCGGCCCGCCAGCCGCTACGCTGCTGCGCCCTTACTCAGGCCCCCCGAGGACACAAAGCCACATGTCGCAGACCAAAGACACCGCTTTCATGGACACGATCGTCTCGCTGTGCAAGCGCCGCGGTTTCGTGTTCCAGGCTTCCGAGATCTACGGCGGCATCGGCAACACCTACGACTACGGTCCCTTGGGCGTCGAGCTCAAGCGCCGCGTCAAGGAGGCGTGGTGGACGCGCATGGTCACGATGCGCGACGACATGGTGGGGCTCGACAGCGCCATCATCCAGAACCCCAAGACCTGGGAGACCTCCGGCCACGTCGCTGGCTTCAGCGATCCGATGGTCGACTGCAAGAAGTGCAAGGGGCGCTTCCGCGCCGACAAGCTCGAGGACACGCGCTGCCCCGAGCGGCCGAGCAAGAAGCCGGGTGAGTGCGGCGGCGAGCTGACCGAGCCGCGCGCCTTCAACCTGATGTTCAAGACCAACATCGGCGCCGTCGAGTCGGCGAGCTCGATCGCCTATCTGCGGCCGGAAACCGCGCAGGGCATCTTCCTGAACATCAAGAACGTGCTCGAGAGCTCGCGCGTCAAACCGCCCTTCGGCATCGCGCAGA
>SYGM01000015.1 GCA_005799545.1 Planctomycetia bacterium
CCGATCGGCGGGATCTGGTCCAAGTTCCCCCGCGTGGTGCGCGATCTGGCCAAGCTGACCCAGAAGGAGGTGGCCCTAGACATGACCGGCGAGCACACCGAGCTCGACCGTACGATCATCGAGGCCATCAAGGATCCGCTGACGCACGTGATCCGCAACTGCGTCGATCACGGCATCGAATCGCCCGCGGATCGCCAGAGCGCCGGCAAGCCGCGGCAGGGCACGATCCGCCTGCGTGCCTACCACGAGGGCGGTCAGGTGATCATTGAGATCATCGATGACGGCCGCGGAGTGCATCCGGAGAAGGTCAAGGCCAAGGCGCTCGAGCGCGGGCTGATCACGGCAGATCAGGCCGCGCGGATGAGCGAGCGTGAGCTCGTCAACCTGATCTTCCTGCCCGGCTTCTCGACCGCGGTCGCCGTTTCGAACCTCTCGGGCCGGGGTGTCGGCATGGACGTGGTCAAGACCAACGTCGAGAAGATCGGCGGCACGGTCGACGTGCAGAGCATCGTCGGCAAGGGCACGACTCTCAAGCTGAAGATCCCGCTGACGCTGGCCATCATTCCGGGTCTGATCATCACGACCTGCAATGACCGCTACGCCATCCCGCAGGTGTCACTGCTGGAGCTGCTGCGCCTGGAAGCGGAAGAGGCTGCCACCAAGATCGAGTCGGTTCGCGGAGTGCCGGTCTACAGGCTGCGCGGCCGCCTGCTGCCGCTGGTGCATCTGGGGACGGAACTGGGCCTTGAGCGGGGCGGAATCCCCAAGGACAAGCCCGCGAGCATCGTCGTGCTGCAGGCGGAAGGCCGGCCCTTCGGGCTGGTCGTCGACGAGATCAACGATGCCGAGGAAATCGTCGTCAAGCCCCTCTCGAAGCAGCTCAAGAACCTCGAGGTCTACGCCGGAGCCACGATCATGGGCGATGGTCATGTGGCCCTGATCCTGGACGTGCTCGGACTGGCGCAGCATTCGCGCGTCCTGACGGAAATGAAGGAAACGCACGGTGCCGGTGCGCGCGCGGATGACAAGTCCGAGGCCGGCGACCGCAGCAGCCTGCTCCTGTGCCGCATCGGCGACAGCGGCCGCATGGCGATCCCGCTATCCAGCGTGGCCCGCCTCGAGGAGTTCACCGCGGACAAGCTCGAGCACGCGGGCGGTCGCGAGACAGTCCAGTACCGCGGCCGCATCATGCCGCTGGTGCGCCTGTCTGATGCCTTTGGCGAGGCCGGATCGCCCGGCGACGGGCCGGTACAGGTCGTGGTCTACGGCCAGGGCGAGCACACGCTCGGCGTGGTCGTCGAACAGATCCTCGACATCCTCGAGGAGCACGTCGCGCTGCAGAAGGGTGTCGGCCGCTCGGGCACGCTCGGCGCCGCGATCCTGCAGGGCAAGGTCACCGAACTGCTCGATCTTGAGAGCATCGCACGCGAATACCTCCCCGTGGGAGCAGGAGTCTGATCCATGAGCATGCAACAGTACTGCACCTTCACTGTCGACGGGACGCTCTTCGGCGTCGATGTCCACGAGATCCAGGAGGTCATCCGCTATCAGGAGATGACGCGCGTGCCCCTCTCGGCCAGCGTGGTCTCGGGCCTGATCAACCTGCGCGGACAGATCGTCACGGCGATCGACATGCGCACGCGGCTTTCGATGCCGCCCCGCGCGGAAGGCCAGAAGCCGATGAATGTCGTGCTCCGCACGGAGGATGGCGCTGTAAGCCTGCTGGTCGACGAGATCGGGGATGTCATCCAGGTCGACGAGACCAGCTTCGAGGAGGCCCCCCCGACACTTGAAAGCGGCTCGCGCGACCTGCTGAAGGGCGTCTACAAGCTCGAGCGTCAGCTGCTGCTCGTGCTCGATTCGCGCAAGGCGCTGCCCGAGAACAACCACTGAGGACACATACCATGCGCGCACTCGTTGTTGATGATTCCAAGACCATGCGGATGATCCTCAAGCAGATCCTTGAGAGCCTCAATTACGAGGTGATCGAGGCCGAGCAGGGCCTTGAGGCGCTGGAGAAGCTGCAGGGCGTCGAACTTCCGGAATTGGCACTTGTCGACTGGAACATGCCCGTGATGAAGGGGATCGACCTGGTGCGGGCGCTGCGCAACGACGAGCACTACGCCGGAATGCGCATCATGATGGTCACCACCGAAACCGAAATGGAACAGGTGCGGACCGCGCTGGTCGAGGGCGCGGACGAGTACGTGATGAAGCCGTTCACCCGAGAGATGATCCTCGAGAAGCTCGAAATCCTCGGGCTCAATCCCTCCTGAACCATCTGAACCGGAACAACCAATGCCCCCTGCCAAGATCCGCGTGCTGGTCGTCGATGACTCGATCGTCATCCGCAAGATCCTCGTGGATATCCTCTCCGGCGATGCGGAGATCGAAGTGGTCGGACAGGCGAGCAACGGCAAGCTCGCAGTGCCCAAGATCCGCGAACTCAAGCCCGATCTGGTGACGCTCGACATCGAGATGCCGGAGATGGACGGTCTCGCGACGCTGGTCGAGGTGCGCAAGTTCGCCCCCAAGCTGCCGGTGATCATGTTCAGCACGCTGACCGAGCAGGGTGCCTCGGCGACCATCGACGCGCTGTCACGCGGGGCATCTGATTACGCCACGAAGCCCTCGAACACCGGATCCTTCGAGCTCTCGCGCGAGCGGATCCGCAACGACCTCATTCCCAAGATCAAGGCCCTGTGCCGCACGGCCACGGCTCTCCCTCAGGCCGCCCTGCCCGCCGGGGCGCGGCCCTCCGGCGTGCGCCTGGGCCTCTCCCGTCCACTGGGTGCGGTCGAGCTGCTTGTGATCGGCTGCTCCACCGGCGGACCGCAGGCCCTCGATCGCGTGCTGAGCGGTCTCTCGCGCGAAACCAGCGTGCCCGTGCTGATCGTGCAGCACATGCCTGCGACCTTCACGCGCATGCTGGCAGAACGGCTCAAAGGCAAGTGCGCGCTTCCTGTGCACGAAGCACGCGACGGGGAAGAGGCGCTGCCCGGTCAGGTGCTGGTGGCGCCCGGCGACCACCACATGGAGCTGGTGCGGACGGACGGACGCCTGCGGGTCCGCCTCAATCAGAATCCTCCCGAAAATTCGGTGCGCCCTGCCGTCGACGTGCTGTTCCGCTCCGCCGCGGCGCTGCATGGACGCAGCACGCTGGCCGTGGTGCTGACGGGCATGGGGCAGGACGGCCTGCGCGGTGCGCGCGACATTCACGCGGCCGGCGGCACGATCCTTGCGCAGGATGCGGCGACCAGCGTCGTCTGGGGCATGCCCGGCTATGTGGCGCAGGATGGGATCGCCGCCGCGGTCCTGCCGCTGGATGAAATCGCCCAGGAGATCAACACACGTCTGTTTGTCCGCCGGTTTCCGATGAAGGAGAAGCGCTGATGTCCATCGCCCAGGACGATTTCGATTACCTGCGCACGCTCGTGCGCCAACGCTCCGCGATCGTGCTGGAGACCGGCAAGGAATATCTCGTCGAATCGCGTCTGGCCCCGCTGGCTAGGGAGGTGGGCGTGGAGGGCATCTCGGGCCTCGTGATGCTGCTGCGCACCGACCCGCGCGGCCAGATCTCCAACAAGGTCGTCGACGCGATGACGACCAACGAAACGAGCTTCTTCCGCGATCTCAACCCTTTCGATGCGCTGCGCCTCAAGGTGATTCCGGATCTGATTGCCGCGCGCGGCAAGGATCGCATGCTCAATCTGTGGTGCGGCGCGGCTTCCAGCGGCCAGGAGCCCTACACGATCGCCATGACGCTGCGCGAGCACTTCCCGCAGCTCAACGAGTGGCGCATCCGGTTCCTCGCGACGGACATCTCCAAGGAGATGTTGCGGCGCTCGCGAGCGGGCATCTACTCCCAGCTGGAGGTCAACCGCGGCCTGCCGGCGAAGTATCTGGTGAAGTACTTCGAGCAGAAGGGCGCCGAGTGGCAGGTGCGCAAGGACCTGCGCGACATGATCGAGTTCAGCGAGCTCAACCTCGCGCAGCCGCTGCCGCCGATGCCCAAGCTGGACATCGTCTTCCTGCGCAATGTGCTGATCTATTTTGATCTCGCGACCAAGCGCGACATCCTGGCACGCGTGCGCGGCGCCCTGCACCCCGAAGGCTATCTGTTCCTCGGGGGCTCGGAGACCACGCTCAACGTCGATGACCAGTTCCGGCGCGAAGCCTGCGAGAAGACCTTCGTCTACCGGCCGATCCGCAAGTAGCGGCGGCCACTCACAGCCTGCGCGCGCGCGATTCCGCGCCCTTGCGGCGCTCGGCGAAGCCCTCGGCTCGGCCCTGCGCCGGCTGCAGCTGAAGCTCGAGCTCGCCGGAGCGGAAGCGGCCGAGCCCCTGCCAGGAAAGCGCCAGCTCCTCGCTCGGCGACTGGTAGACCAGTGCGTCGTCGCGGAAGAACAGCTTCACCTGAGTGGTACCCAGCTGATAGTCCCCCACCCAATCCTGCGCGCGCGCCGCATCGACCGGCAGCCGCAGATCGGTGAGCGGCGGCAGTCCGGCGCAGAATCGCTCCAGTTCCTCCTCGATTTGACCGGTGGGCGCGCTGGCGCAGGTGGCGAGCACGCAGACCGCCGCGCCGCTGGACGCGCTGGCCCCGAAGCTGGCTCGGAAGCCGCCGATGCCCCCATCGTGCAGCCAGCGCGGCTCGCCGCCCAGCGTCTCGATGCTGAGCCCCAGACCGTGTCCGGTGGGCTTGCCATCGAGGAACCGCGAGCTGCTGCGGATGCGCTGCGCGGGCAGACGCTCGTCGACGACCGCGTTCCACCAGCGCAGCACGTCTCCCGGCGTCGAGCACAGGCCCATGCGCAGTTCGCGCGGCTCCGCGGCCACAAACAGCTGGCGTTCCAGACCCGTGTCCAGCTCGCGGCAATCGCGTGCATGTCCCACGGGACGCAGCTCATCCGGGCAGGCGCCGGTGTGCTCGAGCTCCGCAACCGAACACAGCTGCGTGAGAATCAGCTTGTCCATCGGCTCGCCGAACGCATCGGCGAGGATCCAGGGCACCAGACGCCAGCCGATCGAGTCGTGCACTTGACGCGTGCCGGGCGTGAATGCCAGCGGGAGGCCTCCTGCGAGCTGGAGGAACCCGGCACGGTCGAGCGGGTCATCAGCGCCGCGCGCCGCGAGAGCGCGCACCAGATCCGAGGTCGAGGTCAGCCCGCTCGTGCCGGCCAGAATCTGCTCGAGTCGCAGTTCCTTCCATGCCTCGGGGCAGTCCTTCAGCACCTTGGAGAGCGGATCGTCGAGCTTGAGTCGCTCCTCGGCCTGCGCGGCGAGCACCAGACTCGCCAGCAGCGGCCGCTCCAGCGAGCCCAGCGGCAGACGAGTGTCGTTCTGCATCCCGAGGCCGGCGACGGGATCGGCAAAGCCGTAAGCGCGTTCCAGAACAACCCGGCCCTCTGCGGCGATGGCCAGCGACAACCCCGGCACACCGCCCTCGCGGAGGGCGCGGCGGGCCAACTGGTCGCAGACCAACGGCAGTTCAGCGGGCAGTTGCAGCGCGGAGGGCGCGACAGCGAGAAGCAGGAGGTTCCACATGCCCCCATGCTGGGATTCTTCCGATCCGTCTGCCTCGCCCGCAGTGCGTAGACGGCCCCCGCTGCTGTGCGCACTCGGCGCTTTCCTTTTGGCCCCTGCTCCTGCCATCATCACGCGCGCCAGAGATGCCTCCCCCTCCGACTCCCCCGCCGCCCCAAGTCGCCCTGTTCGTGACGGAGAAGCTGCCCTGGCCGCTGGATGATGGCGGCCAGATCCGCAGCTGGCACATGCTGCAGGCGCTGGCTCGCACGGGTCCGGTGCGCGTGCTGGCGCGCGCACCCGAGGATCCGGCCGCTGCGCAGGCGCTGCGCGCGCAGGGCTTCGAGCTCGAGCTGTTTGCGGCACGCACCTCCGCCGTCTGGAAAGTCTTCAGCCTGGCGCGCGCACTGTTCACGCGCCGGCCGCACCCCCTGCCGAAGAACTTCTCCGGGCCGCTGCGCGCCGCCCTGCGCCGGATGCTCACCGACGGCGGCGTGCGTCACGTGCACTTCAACCACCTCGACGCGGCACAGTACCTTTTGACCCTCGACGCGCGGCAGGTTGCGACGAGCATCGACACGCACAATCTGCTGACCGGCCTGTACCGACGCCTCGAGAGCGAGAGCCGCAATCCTCTCGCGCGGGCCTACGTGCACCTGCAGTGGCGCAAGATGGCGGCGATGGAACCGCGCATCCTGCGGCTGGCGCAGCGCGTGTTCGTCTGCTCGGAACAGGAACGCGCGCAGTTGCGCGTGTGGGGCATCGACCGTGCGCGGGTAGTGCCCAATGGCGTCGATACGGAGCACAATCAGCCGCAGCCGCGCCCCCCCGACGGGCGTCAACGGCTGGTGTTCTGCGGCGGCATGGACTACCTGCCCAATCAGGACGGGGTGCGCTGGTTCCTCGACAGCATCTGGCCCGAGCTCGTGCGCACGCAGCCCGGACTGGAGCTGTTGATCGTGGGCAAGAACCCGCCGCGCGACCTGACGGCGCGGGCCGTGGGTGCGGTGAGCTTCACGGGTCGCGTCGAGGATGTTCGTCCGCTGGTGAGCAGCGCGGATCTCTCGATCGTGCCCCTGCGCATCGGCGGCGGGACGCGCCTCAAGATCCTTGAGTCGCTGGCCCTCGAGCGCGCCGTGGTATCCACCGGCACCGGCGCGGAGGGACTCGAGCTGGAGGCTGGCAAGGAGATCGCCCTGGCGGACGAACCGCAGGCGTTTGCGAGCGCCGTGCGCGAGCTGCTCGCCGATCCGGCGCGTCGCGAGCGCATGGCGCAGGCCGGCCGGGCCCGCGTGCTCGCGCAGTACGACTGGCGCGTGGCGACTGCGTCCGCCTTCGACTAGGCAGCGGCTTCGCGCTCGACGCGCACTTCCGAGCCGTCACTGGAGAGCACCCGATGCTGACCCTGCTCCTGCGTGGCGAGGTGCACGCGGCGCTGCCACAGCCCGGCGATGCTCTTGAGCACTTCCGCCGCCGCAGCCAGCTCCAGATCGCGGCCGTCGTGATGGTGCTGCAACAGCAGCTCGCCCGCACCCTTGTGGTTGTCGTCCACCAATTCGATGCGTGGCGTCCCGGCCCACGCCAGATCGCGCACGATGCGATCCTTCAGCGTCTTCCAGCCGCCTTGCGCCTGCCCCTCCGGCGTGAAGGCCGGGGCAAAGAGCGGGTGGCGGGCGGCGAATTCCTCGTCCACCAGCTCATCCACCCAGCTGGCATCGTGGTGCGCGCGTCGCAGCCGGAACAGGTCCAGCTGCCGCCGCTCGGCATGACGCCACAGGTCCAGACCGAATTGGTAGGGATTGAGCTGCCCGGGGCGCGTCGCAGTGGCTCCCGAGTGGCAATCGGCGAAATCGACGATCTCGGAGGCCTCGAGCAGACCTCCGGTCAGCAGGCGACTGTGCCACAGGCAGGCCCAGCCCTCGTTCATGATCTTCGTCATGCGCTGGGGAACGAAGTACAGCGCCTCGGCGCGCACGATGCGGATCAGCTCGCGCTGCCAGTCCTCGAGTTCGCAGCGCTGGCCCAGAAATCCCAGCACATCGTGCGAAGGCACCCGCGGGCGTGCGCCGCGCGTGCGGCGTTCGCTGTTCTCCGGCGCCATCGCGGCATCGAGCGAGCGCCGCGCGCGCTCCACGGCGCTGCCGCGCTCTTCATCACGCGCGCGCGCCTGCAGGTGTTCGGACAGCGGCGCGAAGGGATCGAGCAGAGTGTCCAGCGAGAGAATCGAGTCCAGAAAGCGCTCCACGGGCTCCTGGCCGTGCCGCTCCATGCAATCGCGCACCCACGCCGCATGCTCGGCCATTCGCCCCAGCATGTGGCGGTCGGTGGGCGCGAACCAGGCGTTGTTGGCGAAGAAGTCCGCGTGACCGCAGACGTGCGCCATCACGAGCTTCTGTTCCATTCGCGAGTTGGTGCTGACGAGATAGGCATGCACCGGATCGTTGTTGATCACCAGCTCGTAGATCTTGGAAAGCCCGTAATGCCGGCCCTTCTCCAGCCGGTCGTATTCCATGCCGAAGCGCCAGGATGGATAGCGCAGCGGGAAGCCGCCCAGCGCACACAGCGCGTTGACGGCCGAGGGTTCGACCATCTCGAAGACCAGCTCGAAGAAGCTCAGACCCCGCGCGCGCGCCGCAGCCTCGATGCGCGCCGCATCGGTGCGCAGGCCTTCGTCCAGCGGATGCGTCGTGATCATCAGCGCCCCCTTCCCAGAAAGGCCCGGATCGCCTCGCGAATCCCGTCGCGATCGTTGACGTTGGCCGTCACCAGGCGGTCCGTGCCCGGCAGCGCACCGTCGAGGTCCTTCTTGAACTGACCCGAGCCGTAGGCGCTCTTGACCTGTCCGTAGCAGAACTGGTTGACGCGGGGAATCAGCTCTTCGCGCAGCAGACCGATGCAGCGCTCGGTGTCGCGCGCGCTCCAGTTGTCGCCATCGGAGTAGTGGAACGGGTAGATGTTCCAGTCCTCGGGCGGATACTGCTCGCGGATCTTTTGCAGGCACAGCTCGTAGGCCGAGGAGATCTTGGTGCCGCCCGACTCGCGCAGGTGGAAGAACGAATCCTGATCGACCTCCTTGGCGACCGCATCGTGCACGATGTAGACGACCTCGAGGTTCTTGTACTGGCTGCGCAGCCAAGTGTCGATCCAGAAAGCCTTGATGCGCACGATCTCCTTCTGTTCGCGGCCCATCGATCCGCTGACATCCATGATGTGGAAGATCACGGCCGAGGACTGCGGGCGCGACTGCGGTTTGCAGAAGCGAAAGCGCTCGTCTTCGTGCAGCGGCGTGATGCGCGGCGCGTGCGGATCGTAGCTTCCCGAGGCGATCTCGCGCCGCAGCGCGTTGCGCCAGGTGCGCCGAAAGTGACGCAGCGAAGCCGGACCCTGATTCGCGATGCCGCGCCAGCGCAGCGTTTCGGTGACCAGCTGCGAACGACCGCGCGCCTCGATGCTGGGCAGTTCGAGTTCCTCGCCGAGCATGCGCGCGAGTTCCTCAAGTTCGACTTCGACCTCGTACAGGTGCGAGCCCTCGCCCTCACCCGCCTGTCCGCCGCCCTGACCCGCGCGGGCCTCGCCCTGCGCGGCTTCTCCCGCCGCCTGGCCGCTGCCGCCGCCCGCGTTGTTGTCGCCGAAGCGCAGGCGCGGCAGCTCGATCTGCGGCACGGGGATCGAGATGGCGCGCTCGCCGCGGCGACCGAGCAGCTCGGATGTCGACAGGTAGCGGCGCAGATCCTCGCGCAGGCGTCCACGCACGATGTCGCGGAAGCGATTGCGATCGCGCTCGATGCGGGAGAGGCTCATCGTCAGGCAGCCGCCTTGGGACGGGCGCGCGCGAAGAGGCCGGCGGCCTGAGCGAGGATCCCGGCTGCCGTGGCTTCGTCGTAGCCGCACTGCTGCATCAGGCGCGTGCGGATCTGAGCGATCTTCGACTGCGCCTGCGGGTCGACGACGCTGGAGACCAGTGTCGTCAGCTGAATCGTGTCGCGACGGTCCTCGAAGACCTTGCTCTCCAGAGCACGGCACAGGCGAGCGTTCTCGCGGTACTCGAACACGCCACCCTCCAGCCGCACCGCCGCGATGTAGTTCATCAGCTCGTGGCGGAAGTCGCCCTTGCGAGTCTCGGGAATCTCCATGCGCTCTTCGATGCTGCGCATCAGGCGCTCATCCGGCTCGCACTCGCATCCCGAGGCATCGACTACCTTCTCGCGCGTGACCCAGGCCTTGACGTTGTCGACGTACTTCGCGCAGAGCGAACGCAGCTCCTCAGGATCGGCGGTGATCGCCGCCTGCACCTCGCGCTGGATGATGGTCTCGTACTCCTCGCGCACCAGACCGACCAGCTGCGTGTAGCGTTTGCGCGTGTCCTCGCTGCCGATCAGCGAGTGGTGGCGCAGTCCCGACTCCAGCTCGTCGAGCACCATGTGCGGCGTCACGGGACCGCGCGCACTGGCGATGCAGGTGGCAATGCGATCCTGCACGTAGCGCGGCGAGATGCCGCCGAGGCCCTCGCGCGGCGCACCGGCCCTGAGCTCGGGAATCTGGCCGGGCTGGAAACCCTGCACGTCCTCGCCGTTGTACAGGCGCGCCTTCTGCAGCAGGCTCAGCGTGGCGTGGGCCGGCTCCTCGAGGCGGGTCAGCACGGCCCACAGCGCCGCCATCTCGAGTGCGTGCGGAACCAGGACGCGCGCGCTCGCCGGGCGTCGCGCAAACTGGCGCCGGTAGATCTCGGTCTCATCGGCCACGGCGAGGTTGTAAGGCACGTCGATCTTGATCGTGCGGTCGCGGAAGGCCTCCATCAGCTCGTTGGAGGCGAGCTTGCGGTACTCCGGTTCGTTGGTGTGGCCCAGAATCACCTCGTCGATCGATGTCTGGGCGAACTTGCGCGGCTTGATGGCGTGCTCCTGCGTGGCACCCAGCAGGTCGTAGAGGAAGGCTACATCCAGCTTGAGAACCTCGACGAACTCCAGCAGACCGCGATTGGCGACTTGGAATTCCCCGTCGAAGTTGAACGCCCGCGGATCGGAATCGGATCCGTATTCGGCGATCTTGCGGTAGTTGAGATCGCCCGTCAGCTCTGTGGAGTCCTGGTTCTTCTCGTCCTTGGGCTGGAACGTGCCGATGCCGACGCGGTCGCGTTCGCTGAGCAGCAGCCGCTTGACCCGCACGTGCCCCATCACCGCGCGCCAGTCGCCGCCGTGGCGCTCGAGCAGCTGCTCGAAGAAGAACCGGCTAACCGGATCGAGCTCGCCGCGGATCTCGATGCGGTAGCCGCGCCGGTTGCGGCGGTTGAGCTCCGTTTCGACCTCCGCGCGCGCGGACTGCGGGATCAGCAGCAGCGGATCCTGATTCATCGGCGAGCGTGTCACGACTCCGTCGATGACCCACTCAAAGCTGTACAGAGCCCCCTCATCACAGCGCGAGTAGGCCTCCAGCGAGCGCTTCAGGATGCGCGCGATCGTACTCTTCGCCGAGCCCACCGGTCCGTGCAGCAGCAGCACGCGCCGCTCGGGTCCCAGCCCCAATGCTCCGGCGCGGATCGTGCGCACCAGCTGATCCAGCGGCGCATCGAGGCCGTAGACGGCGTCTTCGCCGCCGCCATGCGGATCATCGAAGAGCTTCCAACGGGGCGCCGCGCCGGACTTGCCCGGGACGCAGCCGTGGCCCTCGATCATGTCGGACAGCCGTTGCCAGGCATTGCGGGCCAGCTCCGGATGCTCCTGCACGCGCTCCAGATACTCCTCAAAGCTGCCCTCCCAGTGCAGCGCGCGCCAGCGCTCTGGGGAAACGGAGTCTTCGATGCGCTGCAGGAGAGGGTTGGGCTGGTTCATGGAGGATGGGTGCGGAGGGATTGGAGGGGATCCTTCGCCTTCTTCATCGGGTGCGCTAGCGCCCGGCCTGTAGCGCGGGCCGAAGGTGGCATCGCCGCCGCCCAGCCGTTACACCATCTGGCATGCCCACGCCGCTGACCCCGCTGCTGCTGCCTCTCGGACTGGCCATTTTTTCCGGATGCGATGCGCCCAAGACCGGGACCCCGCCGCAATTCGATGCGGCCCGGGCCTGGAAGCACCTCGAGACGCAGGTGGCCTTCGGTCCACGGCCCGCGGGATCGCAGGCTCTGGAGAAGACGCGCGTATTCCTGATGGACACGCTGCGTGCGAGCGGCCTCAAGCCGGTGCGCGAGCACTTCAAGTCCCCCACGCCCAAGGGCGAACTAGCCTTCGCCAACGTCTACGCCGATCTGCCGGCGCAAGACCCAGCCGCCGAGTGGATCATTCTGGGCTCGCACTTCGACACCAAGCACGCCGAAGCGCGCTTCCCCGAGCCCTTCCTGGGTGCGAACGACGCCGGCTCGAGCACGGCCGTGCTGCTGGAGCTGGCGCACGCGCTCGCCCGCCAGGGAGCGCGCGAGCTCAACTACCGCTTCCTGTTCCTCGACGGCGAGGAGGCCGTCCTGTGGGACTGGGCCGGTGAAGACAACACCTACGGCTCGCGGCACCACGCGGCCGAGCTCAAGAAGAGCGGCATGGCGGCGCGCGTGCGTGCGTTCATTCTTCTGGACATGGTCGGCGACAAGGACCTGCAGTTGATGCGAGATTCGTACTCCGACCGCCGCTTGCTGGACATGTTCTTCGCCAGCGGGCGCGAGCTGGGCTACAAGCGCCATGTCGACGGCCGTGCTCAGGAGATCCTCGACGACCACCTCTCGTTCATGGCTGTCGGCATCCCCTCCGTCGACCTGATCGACCTCGACTACGGTCCGTTCAATTCCTTCTGGCACACGCCCAAGGACACGCTCGAGAACTGCTCGCAGGCCTCGCTGGAAGTCGTCGGCAGGATCGTGCTCACGACCCTGCCGAAGGTGGAGAAGGAATTCCGGCGCTCGCGCTGAGCGCTCAGCCCAGGCTCGGCTCTTCGCGCGAGGACGGAGCGGACTCCGGATGCTCCGCAGCGGGACGCACGGAATCGGTCGGAGCCGGCTCGGCCGCCTGAGGCGGCGCGACAGCCACGATCTCGACCACGCGCTCGCCGCTCTCGACATCGAGCTCTGCCCGCGGCTTGACCTTGCGACCTGCCGGAGCATCGACGAAGCGCTCGACCTGGCTGAGTTCGACGGAGACCTGACGCGAGACACCCTTGGTCTCCATCGTCACGCCGTAGAGCGCCTGACAGGCCGCCATGGTGCCCTTGTTGTGCGTCACGACGACGAACTGGGTGTTCTGCGCATAACCCGCGAGCATCGCGAGGAAGCGCTCGATGTTGGCATCATCGAGTGCGGCATCGACTTCGTCGAGGATGCAGAACGGGCTGGGACGGGCCTCGAAGACCGCAAACAGCAGTGCCAGCGCGGTCATCGTGCGCTGACCGCCCGAGAGCAGGCCGATCGAGAGCATCTCGCGTCCCGGCGGACGCGCGATGATGTCGACGCCCGCTTCCAGAATGTCGACGCCCTCTTCGAGCTTGACCTCAGCGCGTCCTCCGCCGAACAGCTGGCGGAAGATGCGGGCGAAGTTCTCGGCGACTTCCCGGAAGGTCTCTTCGAACAGGCGCTTGGATTCGCCGTCGATGGTGCGCACCGTCTCATCGAGCGAAGCGCGCGCCGCCGCGAGATCCGCGCGCTGCGTCTTGAGGAACTCGGCGCGCGTGCCGACTTCCGTGAGCTCGCTCATGGCCTCCATGTTGACCGGGCCGATCTTGTCGAGCTTGGCGCGCAACTCGCGCACCTCGACCTCGAGCTGCTCGAGACGGCTGCCCTCCAGCAGGTCAGGCTCGGGCGCAAAGCCCTCCGCCAGCGCATCGAGCGTGGTATGCAGTTCCTCCTCGGCGCGCCGCGCGATCTCGGCCTGCTCCAGCCCCAGTCGCTGCTCCTCGAGGCGCGCACCCGATAGCGACTCGTTGCGCCTCTCCAGCTCGCGGGTGACCGCCTCCATCCGCTCGCGCAGGCTCAGCACGATCGCGCTGCTCTCCTCGGCGCGCACGCGCAGACCGCCGAGTTCTTCCTCGGTGCCCGAGCGCTTCTGCAACAACCCGGCGCTGGTGCCCGCCAGCTGCGTGCACTGCGTCTCGAGTTCCTCCGCCGCCGCCGCATGCTCACCCGACAGGCGTGCCGCGCGCGAGCGTTCCAGTTCGATTTCCTCCACGCCGCGCGCCAGATCGCGCACGCGGCGACTGAGGCCCTCGTGCTGCGAGCGGGCGCTCGCGGCGCGCACCTGAGCCTGCGAGGAGCGCTCGGCGACCGAGCTGCGGGACTCTTCGCTCTGGGCGCGCTCCTGTTCGAGGGTTCCGAGCCGGGCGTGCTCCTCTTCCCAGCGCGTGCGCGCGCTTTCCTCGCGAGCCTTGGAGGCGGCGAGCTCCGCCTGCAGGCGCTCGATCTCGCGATCGATCTGCGCGGCCTCGTTGGCCTGTGCACGCTCGGCCGCATCGAGATCGCTCATGCGGGCACGGGTTGTGGCCAGCTGGCTCTCGGCCTGCGCGCGCTGCGTGCGGCGGGCCTCGAGTTCCTGACTGGAGCGCTCCCAGTCCTTCTGCAGCGTAAGGCGCTCCTGCACCAGCGCGGCACGCCGCGCCTCCAGCGCCGCGAGCTGCTCTTCCAACTGGCTGACGCCCGTCTTGAGCTCGGCCGCCGATGAGCGCCGGCCCACCGCGCCCTGCGTCAGGTTGCGGGCGCCGGCAAGGATGCCGGCCGCATCGACCACTTCACCCTCGGGCGTCACGGCGCGCCACTGCGGATGCGCGGCGACGAGCGCGAAGGCCGCCTCCAGATTGGCCGCGAGCAGCACATCGCCCGTGAGGATCTCCGCCAATGGGAGACACTCGGGGCTGCAGCGCACGCGCTCGAACAGGCGGCCGCGGTGCAGGTCCGCGGGCGGCAGATCGCCGCGCGCGGGCACGCTGGCCGCACCGGAGGGCAGCAGCAGCGAAAGCTGGCCGCTTTCCTTGGAGCGCAGCCAGGCCGCGATCTTGTGCGCGGCGTCGAGATTCTTCGCCATCAGCGCGGCGCCGCGCAGTCCCAGCACCGCATCGAGCGCGCGGGCGTGCTCGGTGTCCGTCAGCAGGTGATCCGCGACGAGTCCCAGCAGTTCATCCTTGCTGCAGGGCTCGCCCTGTCGGGCCACGCCCTCCATCAGCTTGCGTGCGCTCTTGCCGATGTCCTCGAGGTCGCGCTCTCGGTCGAGCAGGAACTCGATGCGGCTGGAAAGCCGCGTGCGCTCCAGCTCCAGGCGGTTCTTCTCGCGATCGGTCTCGCCGATCGCGGTCGCCACCTCCGCCAGACGCTGCGCGAGCGCCTTGCGTGCGGCGTCCTTCTCGGCGAGCTCGTTCTGCGCCGTCGCGCTGCGCTCCTGCGCCTGCACCAGCTCTTCGCGCATGCGCTGCGCAGCGGCCTGCGCTTCGGCCGCGCGCGCGGCAGCGCGGCCGCGGCGCTCTTCTGCGACCGGCAGCGCCTCCGACAGCGAGCGCGCCCGGTTTTCGGCGCGCGTGCGCTCATCCAGCAGTCCCAGCACGATCTCGTTCTGACGGCGGACCTTGTCCTTGATCTCGCGCCACGCGGTCTCAAGCATCGAGAGCTCGCGGAACAGTTCCTGCGCGGCCTGCCCCGCTTCGCGGGTCTCGGCTTCGATGCGCGTCTCCTCCGCGCGCAGGTCCGAAAGCTCGGCGGCGCGCGAGGCGTGCGTGGCCGCCAAGCGCTCGGCGCGTGAGGCCTCTTCCTTGGCAGCCTGACGCTCCTGCGCGGCGCGGTTGGCGAATTGCACGCGACGCTCGTCCAGCGCGCGTCCCTCGGCCGCCAGCGCGCTGGCTTCCGAGAGCAGGCGATCGATCTGCGCCACCAGCACGCTGCGCTCGGCATCGCGCGAACCCACGTCGGCCTCGGCACCTTCGCGCAGGTTGCGCAGTTCGCCGATGGCATGTTCCATCGATTGAATCGACTCGGTCAGCTTGCCAAGGCACTCGCGCAGCACGTGACTGCGGTGCGCAATCCAGCGCATGCGCATGCGTGACCACTCATCGCGCGCCTCGACGAAGCGTTCCGCCTTGCCAGCCTGGATCTTGAGCGAACGCACGCGGCCGTCGAGCTCGGCGATCACGTCGTCGAGCCGCTGCATGTCCTCCGCGACCTTCTTGAGGCGCAGTTCCGCCTCCACGCGGCGCTGACGGTAGCGGCTGATGCCGGCCGCCTCCTCGAAGATGCGGCGGCGCTCAAGCGGATTGGCGGAGAGCACGGCATCGATCTTGCCCTGCTCCAGCACCGAGTAGCCGCGGCTGCCGAGCCCGGTGTCGAAGAGCATCTCGCGGATGTCCTTGAGACGTACCTTATCGCCGTCGATCAGATACTCGCCGTCACCGCTCTTGAACACTCGGCGCGTGATGGCCACTTCCGCGCCGCGCCCATCCAGCGTGTTGGCGGAGTTGTCGAGGATCAGGCTGACCTCCGCGACCGACATGCCCGGCCGCGACTGGCAGCCTTTGAAGATGACATCCGTCATCTCCGCACCGCGCATCGAGGTCGGGCGTGTCTCGCCCAGCACCCAGCGCACACTGTCCACGACGTTGCTCTTGCCGCATCCATTGGGGCCGACGACGCCCGTGACATCGTTCTTGCCAAACTCGAAGACGGTGCGGTCGGCGAAGGACTTGAAGCCCAGAAGCTCCAGACGTTTGAGGCGCATGTGGAAGGATCAGGTATCCAGGGTACGCGAAACAGGAACGGACGGTTCGTACAGCTCAGGCTGCGCAGACGCGCCGGCGACGCCGGTACGCGCGGAAGCTCCCGGCAGCACCGAGAGCGGATGGGCAGAGCCGCGCATCCGCGCGCGCAGCTCGTCGGCCTGCGAAAGCTGGGACAGCGTCCAGCCGCGGCACGGCAGGATCTGTCCGCTCTCCAGCGCGTTCATCACCAGCGACAGCTGCGGCACGCCCAGTGAGGCGGCCTGACGGCCGACTTCGAGGCCGCAGCTGTACAACGGCGGCTCGGAAGCCTCGCTCAGCCCTTCGGCGAACAGCAGCGGTTGACGTGTCGGGAACTGCAGGCGGTCCAGCGCGCAGAAACGCGCGGCCGCGCGTTCTGCGCGCAGCGGTGAGAGCGTCAACGCCAGACCGCGCGGCTCACCCAGGCGCGTGATGGCCTCCGCGAGGAACGCCAGCACGCGCGCGTGCTGCTCTCCGCGCAGCTCGCCATCGCCCAGAATGCGCAGGCTCTCGGTGAGCCCTACGGGAGCGATCGTCTGCTGCACGCGGCCGCGCAGCACGCTGCGCACCTCGCGTGAACGGCTTGCGCCGCGCTCCAACTCAACCAGCGCATCCAGCGCGCGCTCGAGCATCCGGGCCACTTCCTCGAAGAAGGCATCCTCGCGCCATGCGCCTGCGCGGCGCGCCGCGCGCGGCAGGTTGAGCGCCACCGAACTCGCCAGCGTCAGCACGCCGCGCTCCCGCGGTGCGCGCATCAATCCCGCGCCGGCGCTGCGGCCCTCGCCAGCCTGCCACGTGGGCAGGATGCGCCCCGACTCGAGCGCGCGCGCGATGGCCTGCGCGGCCTCGGCATCCTCTTCGGCCAACGCGGTCAGATCGCGGATCGCGATGCCGGCCTGCAGTGTTGCGCTCGAACCGCCGGCATCCAGCCGCGCCAGTTCGACCACGATGCGCGCCAACTGGGCACCGGCGCGCGCCGAGCCGGACAGCGGCGCCAGGCACAGCTCGATGCGTCGCTCCTGCGCGACGGCCAGAGCTTCCAGCGAACGCAGCAGCGGTCCCAGCAGATTGCGCGGCAGCGACGCCAGCTCGGGCACCGCATCGTCGAGCACCAGCGTATCGCGCACGCGCGACAGCTCGACACCGATCTGCGCGAGCTCACCGAACAGACCTTCGGCGCGCGCACCCGATTGAGCGAACAGATCGAGAGGGATCGAGCGCGCCAGCGGGCGGTGGAACGCGCCCAGGTCCTCGATCCAGAACTCGCCTGCGTAGAGCGCATCGCTGCACTCTTCGCTGAGCAGGTCTTCCAGCGCGTGACGCTCAAGGATGCGACCGGTCAGCGCGGTTTCCAGCTGCGCGCCGTCCTCCGCCAGCCAGCGCACGAGATCATGGCGCGGCACGGAGAGCGCGCGCGTGCGCTTGAGCGCTTGCGACAGGCCCATGTCGACCAGCTCGTTGTCGACGAGCTCGCGAATCAGCGCCGTCGAGATGCGCTTCAGGCCGCTGTCGAAAACGCGCGCTTCCACGTTGGCCGCGACCGCCTCGGCCGTGGGCCGCGGCAGCTCCGCCTCGTTCATCAGCGCGGCGACGATGCGCCCCTTGCTCCAGCTCTCCAGCGCGCCCGAGACCTGCACACGCGGCGCGCGGGCCGAACCCGAGTCGGCACCGTGCACCGAGAGCACATTGCGAATGCGCGCGCGGCGATCGCGGTAGAGGATGTAGGCCTTGGCAACGCTGGCATGGCCGAGCTCGATCAGAGCCAGTTCGACGAGATCCTGAATCTCCTCGATGCCCGGCACGGCTTCGTCAGCACCGGCGTAGCGACGCCGCAGCGCCAGCTCGACCACATCCGATACCTCGCCGGCGAACAGCGGATCCTGCTCGCCCACGGCGGCCTGGGCCTTGCCGACCGCCTCGGCGATCTTCTGCTTGTCGAAGGGCACCTCGCGCCCGTCGCGCTTCTTGATGCGGCGGATCTTCACGTGCGCTGCTGCTCCTCGCTGCCCTTGACGGCGCGCTCGTCGAGCATGGGGCGCAGTTCGTTGAGGAACTCACGCACGTCCTTGAACTCGCGATAGACGGATGCGAAGCGCACATAGGCCACCTCGTGCAGCTGGCGCAGCTCCTCCATCACCATCGAACCGATCACCGAGCTCTCCACCTCACGATCGAACTCCTCCTGACAGCGCGCTTCGATGCGCGCCACGGCGGCTTCGATTGCCTCGCTGGGCACCGGGAGTTTTTCGCAGGCCTTGAGCATACCCTTCAGCACACGCTCGCGATCGAAGCGCACGCGCTCGCCGCTCTTCTTCACGACGCGCAGCGGTGTCTCCTCGATGCGCTCGTAGGTCGTGTAGCGCAGGCAGCACTCCAGACACTCCCGCCTGCGTCGGATGACGCTGCCCTCGAGCGAGGCTCGCGAGTCGACAACGCGGTCGTTGTCCTTCTTGCAGCGGGGGCAGTTCATGGGAGGGCGGGGCGGGCGGGGGCGGGGGCGGCGCTGGGAGGAACCCCAAGCGGTTGGGGTACTGGGCGCGCCGGCCGGAAGCGGTGGTGGTTGAAACGCTGGTCGCACCATAGCAGAAAGCGGCTCTTCCGGCTAGCCGCACCGCGCTCAGCATCGGCGGCAAAGGACTGTCCGCACAGGACTTAGGGTCCATCTCAAGGAAGGCCGCAGGCGACGGGCGGGGGTCCGAAGACCGTCCTCAGCAGGGCAGCGCGGTGAGCTGAGCCGTGTGGAGTTGCACCGTGCGCACCGGCCCTTCGCGGCTTCCCGCCAGACGGGCCTCCACCCCGCAGGGACCGGCCGGCAGCGCGGGAATCAGGCGCGGGAATCAAGCTAGGCGGCTGCGCGCCTCGTGTCCGTCATTTCCCCAGGCAGAAGCGTGCGAAGATCCGATCCAGAACATCCTCTACACCTGATTCGCCGCTGATCTGCTCCAATTCCGCCTGGGCCAGCCGCAGCTCCTCTGCGCACAGTTCCAGCGGAACATGGTCACACAAATGCCGCCAGGCGCACTCCAGATGCGAATGGGCCGCCTCGAAGGCAGCGCGATGGCGGGCGCGCAGTTCACCCATGACTCCCCCGCTCATCATCGGCAGCGCGTGCGAGAGTTTGGCGCGCAATTCCGCAATCCCGATCTGCTTTTCCACCGAAATCGCCAGCGCTTCCGGCGGTGCCGGCTGTGCGCCGGGCCGATCGACCTGCGACCAGACCAACCAGCTGTCCTGAGGTCGTGCGGCAAGCTGCGGATCGTCGGCGCGAGCGATCCACAGCACCAAATCGGCCTGAGCGAGCATCTCCCGGGCTCGCGCCTGCGCCTGCGCGTCGAGTTCATCGCCCGGCAGCTGCGAGAGGCCGGCCGCATCGCACAAGAGCACCTGCTGCCCGCCGAGCGTCCAGTCCTCGCGCAGCACATCCCGCGTGGTGCCCGGTGCCGCGTCGACCAACGCGCGGGGAGCTCCCAGCAGCGCATTGAAGAGCGAACTCTTGCCGGCGCTGGGAGCGCCGGCGAGCACAATGCGCGCGCGCTCCCCGTGCAGGCTGCGCGTGCCCGACTGCTCCGCCGCCTGACGCAGACGCCACCGCAAGGCCTCGAACAGCGGCTGCAACTCCGCTCTTTGCACGCCGGCGGTGTCGGATTCGTCGAAGTCGAGCGCAGCCTCGCACAGCGCGCGCAGATCGAGCAGCGCCGCGCCGGCGGCGCGCACTTCGCGCTCCAGCCCCCCGCCGAGCCACTCCAGCGCCGCGCGGCGTTCCTCGGCGTTGCGCGCCTCGATCAGCGCCAGCACGCCTTCGGCGCGCGTGAGAGCGATGCGGCCGGTGAGAAAGGCGCGACGCGTGAACTCGCCGGGC
>SYGM01000160.1 GCA_005799545.1 Planctomycetia bacterium
AGCCGACATCGCCGCACAGCAGACGGTCCATCGGCCGTTCGCCGCTGAAGTCGGCGCGTATCTCGCGATCGACGGATGCCTGATCGACGGTGTCGGTGTAGGGGAAGGCTCCGATCATCTCGCGTACGCTCTCGTCGTCCTCCTTCCAGGGCGCGCGCTTGACCAGCGCGCGCCGGGCCTGCACCTCGAGCAACTCGGTGGCGAGATCGAACAGCGCGCGCTCGACCTTTTCCTTGCGCTTGCGGAAGGCTTGTCCGCCGATCTTGTCGAGCGGAGGCTTGGTGCTGCCCGTGCCGACGTAGCGCTGCACGAGATCGAGCCGTGCGATCGGCACGAACAGGTGCACATCCTCGGCGAAGATGAGCTTCATGTGCTCTTCCTCGCCACCGGAGCGCTCCAGCTGCTGCAGTCCGGCGAAGCGTGCAACGCCGTGCACCGCGTGGACCACCAGGTCTCCGGGCTTCAGCTCGAAGAAGCTCTGGATCGCGCGCACTTTGTGGTGCGCGTGCTGCTTCTGAGCGCGTCGTGCCAGCATGCCGGCCAGTTCGCGGTGGTTGACCAGCACACGGGAGATGGCGGGCAGCCGGAAGCCGCGCGCAAGCATGCCAACGCGCGCCTCGATGCACTCGAGCAGCGCGGAATCGGTGCAGTGCTCGCGCAGATTGGCTTCAAAGCGGTGCGCTTCCGCCTCCGTGGCGCACAGCACCGTGACGCGCTGGCCTTCGGCTGCCGCGGCGGCCAGCGCCGCAGGGGCCTCGCGCAGGCCCACGGCGAGCGCCTGCACGGAGCGCGCGTCAAAATCGATCACGCGCGAGGGGAGGCTCATCAGATCCAGCCGGCGCCGTTCCGCACGCGCCGCGTGCAGCTGCAGCAGCGCGCGGGCATGGCTCGGCGACTGGATCTTGAGGCTCGCTTCGCGCTCCTCGACACGCAGCGGCTCGATGCGCGCCCATGTCAGCGTGGGCGAAAGCAGCGCCGGCAGCAGCAGTCCGGATCCGTCTTCGATGCCGCCCGAATCGATCGAGAGCAAGAGACGCAGGCTTTCGTGCGTCTGCGTGCTGCGCTGGTCCAGCGGATCAAAGCTGCGCAGGGACTCGATCTCCTCGCCGAAGTACTCGATGCGCACCGGTTCCTCGGCGGCGAAGGGGTAGATGTCGAGGATTTCGCCGCGCAGGCTGATTTCACCGGGCTTTTCGGCCAGCGGCGCACGCGTGAATCCTGCGGCGACCAGACGCTCCACCAGCGCCTCGGGATCCGCGCGCTGCCCGCGCCGCAGTTCCAGCGTGTCGCGTTCCAGATCGGCGCTGGCGGGCACCGGCTGCAGCAGGGCCAGCGTTGAAGCCACGAGCACGCGCGGACGCTGCTGAGGCGGCCCGCCGAGGCGCTGCACAACTGCGAGTCGTTCGCGCACCAGATCCGCGTCCGCCGCTCCGGACTGTTCCTTGCCTTCGCGCGAGGGGAACAGGGCCGCCTCGACGCCGAAGACCTCCAGATCATCGCGGAAGGAGCGGGCCTCGGCATCGGTCGCCAGCACGGCCAACAGCGGGCCCGCGCTGCGCCGACAGATCCATGCCAGCACGAGCGCCTGCGAGGAGCCCCACAATCCGCCGACGCACAGTTCGCGCCGCGCATGCAGGGCCTGCAGCGTGCCGGCGAACTGGGGCGAGGCATCGAGCTCCTCGTCTGTGATCCAGCTCACGGCAGCAGACCTCGCGCGCGCAGCACCAGCAGCGCTTCGTGGGCCGCGCGGCTCTCCGCCTCGCGCAGCGTGCGGCCCCAGCCCGCCGGAAATTCCTCGCCCTGAATGCGCGCGCAGACCCGGAAGGCCTTGGCGTGCGCGGCTCCGCGCTCCTCGAGCAGCGCGTACTGCGGCAGGCCCAGGGCGCGCGCCTGCGCCCACTGCTGCAGCGTCTGCTTGGGGTGCGACTCCGCTCCGGCGCCCTGTTCCAGCTCCAGGTCCTCGGCCAGCGTCTCGAGCACGAAGGCGCGCGCCGCTTCGAAGCCCTGATCGAGCAGCAGCGCTCCCAGCAGGGCTTCGTAGAGGTTGGCCTGAACCGAGACCGGCAGCGCGTGGCGCTGCATGCCGTTGCCCAGCTGCGCATGCTCTTCCAGTCCCGCCATCCGCGCCGCGCGAGCCAGCGTGATGCGCGACACCAGCCGCGCCTTGCGCTCGCTGAGCTCGCCCTCGTCGAGTCGTGGGCAGCGCTCGTAGAGCTGCTGCACGATGATCAGCGCCAGCGCGGCATCGCCGAGCAGCTCCAGCCGCTCGTTGTTGCGCTCGGAGTTGGTCGAAGCGTGCGTGCGCGCGAGCTCCAGCAGCGCCGGGTCGCGGAAATGCAGGGCGTTCATCGGCACAGCCGGGCGTGCTCCTGCTCCGCGAAGCGGTCGGTCATGCCCGCGAGATAATCGCCGACAGCGCGCTCAAGGCCGACCTCGCGCGTCCAGTCCTGATACCAGGGCGCCATCTGTGCGGGCGCGGCGCAGTAGTACCGGAACAGGCCCGAGAGCACGCGTCGCGCGTGCTGCGAGAACTCCATCAGGTGCGGATGGCGGTAGAAGCGCTTGTAAAGGAAGGCCTGCAGCTCCTGGACCTTGCCGGAGAGCTCGGGGCCGTGAGCGATCAGCATGCGCGGATGCGAGCGCACTTCGCGCACGTCGGCGACGCCCGCGGCGAGAATGCGGGCCTGCGAGGCGTGGATCAGGTCGTTGATGCAGGTCTTGATCAGCTGGTTCGCGATGCGCTTCACGCGCAGGCGGGCGTCAATGGTGCTGCCGAGGAAGCCTGGATGGCGCGCCTCGACGGCGGCCCGTGCAAGGCGCCACAGCTCTGAGCCGTCCTCGATGTCGAGCTCCTGGAACATGCCCGCGCGCAGGCCGTCCTCGATGTCGTGCATGTTGTAGGCGGTGCTGTCCGCCAGATCGACCACCTGTGCTTCGAGGCAGGGGTGCCGCGGCCGTGCGCCAAATTCCTCGGGCCAGTGCTCGCCCGTCTCATGCTTCAGCAGCGATTCGCGCACCTCCCGCGTCAGGTTGAGTCCTGGATGCTCCGGGCTGCGCCGCTCCAGCACATCGACGACGCGCAGCACCTGCGCGTTGTGCCGGAAGCCGCCGTGCTCGCGCAGGATCTCATCCAGCGCCACTTCGCCGCGGTGCCCGAAGGGCGGATGCCCGATGTCGTGCGAGAGCGCGAGCACCTCGCACAGGTTCTCGTTGAGGCGCAGGGCGTTGCCGATGCTGCGCGCAACCTGGGCGACCTCGAGGCTGTGCGAGAGGCGCGTGCGGTAGGTATCGCCTTCGCGGTTGACGAAGACCTGCGTCTTGTACATCAGCCGGCGGAAGGCCGTGGAGTGGATCACGCGGTCGCGGTCGCGCTCAAAGACCGTGCGCAGCTCATCCTCGTCCTCGGGATGGCGTCGGCCGAGGCTCTGCGAGCTGAAGCTCGCCCATGGGGCCAGCTCACGCAACTCGCGGGCTTCCTTGGCATGGCGGTCGAGTAGTGTCGGCGGCTCCTGCATTCCGGGGGCTTCGAGCGTATACAATGGGGCACTCGGGAAGGATGTCCAAGTCACCGCTACGAATCGCGCTGCTGATCGCCGGACTGCTCGTGTCCGGATGCACGGAAGATGCGCCTGCGCCGGATGCGCAGGTGCTGACGCGCGGCCAGCCCGAGCCGGTCCCGCTCTCCGGTGCCTTCACGGGGCTGGTGACGATCGATGCACCCTGCGAAGGCGGCGCCGTCACGCTGATCGTCCACGCCGCCGGCGGTGCGCCGCTCTACCTCCGACGCTACGAGCTCGACGATCCCGACTGGCATGATCAGGGTCGCAGCTGCGCTCGCTACTTCGCCCTGACCGAGGCCGACCGCGAGCCTCAGGCACCCGCTGAGGCCGAAGGCCCATTCGAGCTGGAAGCGATCTACGATCCGCTGGGTCTTGCACAACCGCCAGCGGGAGCGCGCCGCGCGCGCGCTGCGGTGCTGCCCGGGGAGCGCAATCTGGTGCTGAGCGTGCCCGGCGCGCTGAGCGAAAGGACGCGCTGAGCGCGCCGATGAGCTCCGACGAGCCCTGGTTCGTCAGCGGTTTTCGGGCCGGGTATCTGGAGCTGTACCGGCACCGGGATCTGGCGAGTGCTCGGGCCGAGATCGCCGGGCTGTGCGAGCTGCTCGGCCTGCAGCCCTCCCCGGCGCAGCCCGTGCTGGATCTGTGCTGCGGCTTCGGCCGCCACACGCTGGCGCTGAAGGAGCGCGGCTTCACGGTGCTGGGGCTCGATCTTTCCGAGGATCTGCTGCGTCACGCCCAGACCGAGCCCGAGCTGGCGCCGGTGCGCGGGTGTCTGGTGCGTGCGGATGCGCGCGCCCTGCCGCTTCGGGACGAGCGCTTTGGCACGCTGCTCAACCTGTTCTCCTCGTTCGGATACTTCGACGACGGCGGTGACCGTGCGGTGCTGGGGGAGATGGCGCGCGTTCTGCGGCCGGGCGGCAATCTGGTGCTCGATCTGATGAACCCCTCCCGCATCCGTTCGGGCCTCGTCCCCCGTTCCGAGACCCTGCGGGCGGGCGGTCTCCTGATCGAGCAGCGCTCGCTGTCCCCCGATGGCCGGCGGGTCTTCAAGGAGGTCGAGCACCGCCTGCCGGGCGGCCCGGTGCGCTGGCGCGAGGCGGTGCGCATGTACGAGCCCGAGGAGCTCGATGCCCTGCTCGATGCGGCCGGCTTCGGGTCGATCCGGCGTTACGGGGATTTCTCCGGAGCGACTTTCTCGGCCGAGGCCCCTCGCCAGCTGGTCAGCACCCGTCGCAGGTAAAAACCGGGGGGCGGCTCGCTATACTGCCGTGTCAGCGACCCGACAACCGAGTCGCGCCAGACCCCTCCGCACCCCTCCATGCCGCACGACATCCAGTTCAGCCCGCTGTGCCAGGAACTCGCCGCCAAGGCGCGCGAGATCGCCGAGACCCACGTTCGCCCCAACGCCGCGAAGTTCGACAAGCTGCAGGAGTACAACTGGGAAGCAGCGCGGGCCTGCGGTCAGGCCGGTCTTTTCAAGACCTTCATCGGCAAGGAATACGGCGGCCACGGTGCCGGCATCCTCGCGCTCGCTCGCGTCACAGAAGAACTGGCGAAGGCCGACTCCGGCTTCGGCGTGGCCTTCGCGGTCAACGCGCTGGGTTCCTTCCCGATCATCGTCGGCGGCACCGAAGAGCAGAAGCAGCGCTGGCTGCCGCAGATCGCCCGCGGCGAAAAGATGGTCGCCTTCTGCCTGTCCGAGAAGTTTGCCGGCTCCGATGCCAGCGGCCTCTCCGTGACGGCGGTCGAGGACGGTGATCACTACATCATCTCCGGCGAGAAGAAGTGGACCACCAACGGCGGCGTCGCGGACATCTACTCCGTGTTCTGCGTCACGGACCCGACCTCCAAGTCGCGCCGCATCAGCGCCATCGTGGTGGAGAAGGGCACGCCCGGCTTCTCGATCAAGAAGATCGAGAACAAGATGGGCATCCGCACGGTGCCCGTCGTCGAGACCCACTTCGACAAGGTGCGCGTTCCCAAGGCCAACCTGATCGGCGAGCGCCCGGGCATGGGCTTCAAGCACGCCATGATGACGCTCGACCTCGCCCGTCCGGGTGTGGCCGCTCAGGCCGTCGGCGCGGCTCAGGGTGCCGTCGACCTCGCCAATGTCTACGCCAACCGCCGCCAACAGTTCGGCGTGCCGATCTCCAACCACCAGATGGTGCAGAAGATGCTGGCGGACATGGCCATGAAGACCGAAGCGGCCCGCTGGCTGGTCTACGCTGCCGCAGTGGCAGCTGAAAATGGCAGCGCCTCGACGAGCAAGATGGCAGCCATGGCCAAGTGCTTCGCGACCGATGTGGCCATGGAGGTCGCCACGGACGCCGTGCAAGTCTTTGGTGGCTATGGCTTTATGGAGGACTACCCCATCGCCAAGTGCTTCCGGGACGCCAAGATCCTGCAGATCTACGAGGGCACCAACCAGAGCCA
>SYGM01000161.1 GCA_005799545.1 Planctomycetia bacterium
AGCCGCCGACTTCCGCGCCATCGGCTCTGGGACGTGGACGATTGATCCGGCGCAGTCACTCGGGCGCTTCATCGCCAGCACACTGCCCGTTGAAGAACCGATCCGATCAAGGGCCTCAACAGCGCCGTATTTCCTGGCGATCAGGGCGGGCCGCTGCTGCACGTCATCGCGGCCAAGGCGATCGCATTGGAGGAGGCCATGCGGCCGGAGTTCGCGAACTACCAGCGGCAGGTGGTCGCGAATGCGCGCGTGCTGGCTGCGACGCTCAGCGAGCGCGGCCTGCGCATCGTGTCGGGCGGCACGGACAACCACCTCATGCTGGTCGACGTCAATTCGATCGGCCTTTCGGGCAAGCAGGCCGAGGATCTGCTGCACGAGGTGGGGCTGACCTGCAACAAGAACCTGATCCCGTACGACACGCGGCCGCCCATGGAGGCCTCCGGCGTGCGTCTGGGCACGCCCGCCATCACCACGCGCGGCCTGCGGGAGGAGCACATGCAGGCGCTCGGCGGCTGGATCGCGGATGTTCTGCGCCAGCCGCAAGAAGCCAGCGTGCGCGCGCGGGTGGCGCGCGCGGTCGCAGAGCTCTCGCGCGCCTGTCCGATCTACGCGTGAGACTTTTCGCGCGTCCGGTTCAGGCCGCGCGCTCGTAACCCAGCGTCTTCAGCACTTCCAGGACCTCGCTCCACGAGGGGAACGGACGGCGGTGGATGCGCTTGTATTCATCGATGGCCTGGATGAACTCCAGCACCTCGGCCGGCATCTCGTCGGGGCGCATGGAGCCGCCCTTGCCCTCTTCCTCGGTTTCGGCGCCGCTTTCCGTCTTGGCTGCCGTGGCACGCTTGGACGGGTTTGCGGCCCCCTTGCCGGAATGCGCCGGCTTTTCAGCGGGCTTGTGAGCGGGCTTGTCCAGGGGGGTCTCGCTCTTCTTGCGGGAGGGGGTGGGCTTCTTGGAAACCATGGTGGAGATTCCGGGGTGCTGATTCCGGGATGCGGAACAGGGTGTCAGAACTGGGGAGGCCCCTCCGCAAGGAGGGGCTGCAGGGAAATCTTTCGGATCCCGCTGTCCCGGATCTGAAACCAAGGCTGCAGAAAAGCCGCCGAGGAAAGTCAGCCGAGGCGTCCGGCCGAGCGCAGCAGCGCGCTGACTCGCGCCTCATCGGGCGTGTGGATCACGCCCGCCTCCGTCACGATGGCTCGCACCAGACGCGCCGGTGTCACATCGAAGGCCGGATTGTAGGTGCGCACTCCCGGCGGGGCCGTGCGTCGCCCGAAGCCCTCGGTGATCTCCTCGGGCTGGCGTTCTTCGATGTGAATGTGCGATCCATCGGGAATGCGCGCATCAAAGGTCGACAGAGGTGCGACGACATAGAAGGGAATACCGTGCGCGGCAGCCAGCGTTGCCACCGAGTACGTGCCGATCTTGTTGCAGACATCACCATGGCGTGCGATGCGGTCGGCGCCGACGATCACCGCGTCGATGCGTCCCTCGAACATCACGCGGCCGGCCATGTTGTCGGTGATCAGCGTCACCTCGATGCCCTGCGTCTGCAGCTCCCACGCGGTGAGGCGCGCTCCCTGCAGCAAGGGGCGCGTCTCGTCCGCGTAGACGCGCACGTGCTTGCCCTGCGACTTGGCCACGTAGATCGGCGCCAGAGCCGTGCCCACGCCGGCGGTGGCGAGCGCGCCAGCATTGCAGTGCGTCAGCACCGTCATGCCGTCGCGGAGCAGCTCGGCACCGAGCTCGCCCATGCGCTGGCAGGCCGCGGCATCCTCGCGCTGGATCGCGCGCGCTTCCTCGAGCAGGCGCTGGGCGAAGCGCACGGCGTTCTCGCAGGCCGGCGCGATGGCGCGCGCGTGCTGGAGCATGCGCTCCAGCGCCCAGAACAGATTGACGGCCGTAGGGCGGGAACGCGCCAGCAGCGCGCAGGCCTGCTCGACGCGCACCAGTGCCTGGCTGACGTTCTCCGTGCTCAGCGTGCGCAGGCTCAGGCAGACACCAAAGCCCGCCGCGACGCCGATCGCCGGCGCGCCGCGCACAGCCAGACGCCGGATGCAATCGTGCATCGACTGCACATCGGAGACGGAGAGCTCGACGCACTCCAACGGCAGCAGGGTCTGGTCCAGCAGCAGTGCATGGCCGCGCCAGTCGCCTTCCCAATCGATGACACGCACGCCCACGCTCAGCGCGCCTCCACGCCGGCCGGCACGGAGCCGGTGATCTTCGCGCAGATTTCGAGATAGCGTTCGCTGACGCGCCGGACGATCGCGGGATCGAGCGTCGGCGGGGGATACTCCTTGTTCCATGGCTGCGCCTCGAGCCAGTCGCGCAGGATCTGCTTGTCGTAGGAAGGCGGCGAGCCGCCGAGCTTCCAGTCGCGCTTTTCCCAGAAGCGCGAGCTGTCCGGCGTCAGCGCCTCGTCGATCAGGATGACGCGGTTGTCGAGCACGCCGAACTCGAACTTGGTGTCGGCCAGCAGGATGCCGAGGCCATCGAGCTCGCGCGTTCCGCGCGCGAACAGTTCCAGCGCCGCCTTGTGCGCCGCGTCGAAGATCGGCTTGCCCACCCGCTCGCAGGCCTGCTCGGGCGTCAGCGGCAGATCGTGCGCCGCCTCCTTGGTGGTCGGCGTGAGGATCGGGGTCGGCAATCGGGCGGATTGCACCAGCCCGGCCGGCAGCGGCACACCGCAGATCGACTGGCGCTCGCGATACTCCTTCCAGCCCGAACCCGCGAGGTAACCGCGTACGACCCACTCGACGCTGGTGGGCTGCGCGCGGCGCACGATCATCACGCGCCCCTGCAGGCGCTCGCGCCAGCCGGCATCGAGACCGTGCAGATCATCCACCGAAGTGGAGACGAGATGGTTGTCGATGATGTCGCGCGTGCGTGCGAACCAGAAGGCCGAGATCGCGGTCAACACCTGGCCCTTGAACGGCACGCCTTCGCGCATCACGACATCGAAGGCCGACACGCGGTCGGTCGTCACGAACAGCAGGTGGCGTGCATCCAGTGCGTAGACGTCTCGCACCTTGCCCGATGCGAGCAGTTCGAGACCCGGAACACGCTGATCGCGACCAAGGAAAGGAGATGCGCATGCCATGGTGGGGGGCGCGCAGTATGCACAAGCGGGCCGGGAGTTGACAGGCCGACCCAGCATGACGCAGCTTGGATCGCATGGAGACGGTCTGCTTGGTGCCGGGCAACGCGCTGCGAGGCAGCGCCCGGTTGCCGGGCTCCAAGTCGATCGCGCAGCGCCTGCTGCTCGCCGCGGCTCTCGCGCAAGGTCGCACGCGGCTGACCGCGCTGCCTTCCAGTGCGGACGTCCTCGCAGCCCGAGGACTGGTGGAGCGGGTCGGATCGTCGCTGAGCGTGCTGGCTCCGGCAGCGCTTGCGATTTCCGGCCTTCCGCCCGGGCCGCACCGCGGCTGGCGTGCAGAAGAGCCGCTGGAACTCGGCGAATCCGGCACGCTGGCGCGTCTGGCAACCGCTGCGGCCGCCCTGTGCGGGATGAGCGGCCGCGAAATGACGCTTCGGCCCGGCGGCACGCTGCAGCAGCGACGCTCCGCGCCCCTGTTTGCCGCCTTGCGCCGCGCGGGTGTCCCGCTGGAACATCTGGGTCCTGCGGATGGCTGGCCCGTGCGGGTACGGCCGATCGGTCCGCCCTCGGAGTTGGTACTGGAGCATCCGATCTCCAGTCAGGAGCTCAGCGCGCTGCTGCTGGCGCTCAGTGCCTGGCCGGATGAGACGCAGGTCCGTGTCGCCGGAACACTGCCCTCCCGGCCGTACGTGGAATTGACGTGCTCCGTGCTTGAGCAGATGGGGGCTCGGGTGCTTGGCAGCGAGGCCTGCTGGAGCGTGCGCGGGCCCATGCGCGCCCCGGCAGACCCGGTGCGGATCGAGCCGGATGCCAGCGCGGCCGCAGTGCTGCTCGCGGCGGCCGTGGTGAGCGAGGGTGAAGTGCGCGTGGAAGGTCTGGGCAGCCGCTCTGCTCAAGGCGACTGGCGCATCATCGAATTCCTGCAGGCGCTGGGAGGCGACTGCGCGGCCGATGAGCAAAGCCTGCTCGCGAGCGGCCGCGTCCAACGCACAGCCACTCTGTCGCTGGAGGGGCATCCGGACCTCGCACCCGTGCTGGCCGGCGTGGGCGCGGCGCACGCCTGGCGCGGCGGCGAGGCATTGCGGCTGGAGGGTCTGGGTACGCTGCCCCGCAAGGAGAGCTCGCGCATCGAGGTGCTCGCGCGCGGCTTCCGGCAAGCGGGTCTGGAGGTCCGTCACGGATCCGACTGGATGGAGGTCGGCCCGCGTCTGGCATCCAGTGCGCAGCCGGTCCTGCTCGATCCGGCGGGGGATCATCGCATGGTCTTCGCCTTCGCGCTGCTGGGACTGGTTCGGCCGGAGACGGCGATCGCCGAGGCCGCATGCGTCACGAAATCCTGGCCTGGTTTTTTTGATGAGCTCTGCCGTCTGGGAGCGCGCCTCGCGACACGCTAGGCTCGCCGCCACACACTTCGCATGAGCGCTTCCTCTTCTTCTGCGGGCAGCACGCCGGCACCTTCCGGCCTGACTGGCCCCGTGCTGGTCATCGGCGGCGCCGGGTACATCGGCAGCCACACGGTGGCAGAGCTGGTGCGCTGCGGCGTGCCGACGATCATCTACGACAACCTCTCCACCGGACATCGCAGCGCCGCGCGCGCCACGCTGGTCGTGGGGGACATGGGCAATCGCGAGCAGCTCTTGCGCGCGTTTCGCGAGCACCGGCCGCGATCGGTGATTCACTTCGCCGCCAAGTGCTTCGTCGGCGAGTCGGTCACCGATCCGGCGAAGTACTACCTTGAAAACGTGGTCTACACGCACACGCTGCTCGAGGTGATGCGCGAGCGCGGCGTGCAGGAGATCGTCTTCAGCTCCACCTGCGCCACGTACGGCGAGCCGGTGCGCGTGCCCATCGACGAAACCCATCCGCAGGTGCCGATTTCGCCCTACGGCAAGACCAAGCTGCACATCGAGCACATGCTGGAGGACTACACGCGCGCCTACGGGCTGCGTGCGGCGGCCCTGCGGTATTTCAATGCCGCCGGGGCCAGCCAGGACGGCACGCTGGGCGAGGATCACCAGCCCGAAACCCACCTGATTCCGCTGGTGCTGCAGGTGGCGCTGGGACAGCGTCCGGAGATCCTCATCTTCGGCGATGACTATCCCACGCCCGATGGCACCTGCATCCGCGGCTACGTGCATGTCGAGGATCTCGCGCGCGCGCACCTCGCGGCGCTGGCCCGGCTGCAGGCCGGAGTGAGCTCGATCCGCTGCAATCTGGGCACCGGCAGCGGCTACTCCGTGCGTGAGGTGATCGAGGCGGCGCGACGCATCAGCGGCCATCCGATACCGGCCCGCGTGGTGGCCCGCCGCGAAGGTGATCCGCCCTGCCTCGTCTCGGGCGGAACGCGCGCGCGCGATCTGCTCGGCTGGCAGCCGCAGCGCGGCGAGCTCGAGGACATTCTGCACGATGCCTGGCGGTTCCACTCGACCAAGCGCAACGGCATGCGCGGCTGAGATACGCAAGGCGCAGCATCATGGCGGAATGGATCGTATTGGGGGCAGGTTCGATCCTGCCCAGGGCCGGTTACGGAACGAGCGGGCATGCACTGGTGCGTCCGGGACGCAAGCTGGTGCTGTTTGACTGCGGGCCGGGCACGCTGCGATCGCTCGGCGAACTGGGCTACGGCATCGAGGACATCGGGGCAGTGGTTCTGAGCCATTTTCATCCCGACCACTGCTGGGATCTCTTCGCCCTCGCCTTCGCGCGTCGCAATCCCGACTTGCGCGCCGGACATCTGGAGCTGGTCGGCCCTGAGGGCCTCAGCGAGCTGCTCGAGCGCGGCGGCGCGGTCTTCGGGGCCCACAACTGGGTGCGTTTCGAAGCGGTCACGGTGCGCGAAGTGGAACCGCAGGCGATCGGTCGCTGGATCGAACTCGACGGTCTCAAGCTCGCCTGGCGTCCCACGGGACACACGCCGCACGCGCTGTGCTGGCGGGTGGATCTGGGCAACGGCTGCTCGGTGACCTACTCCGGCGACAGCGGCGAGAGCCCCGAGCTCGCTGCGCTGGCACGCGGCACCAGCGTGCTCGTCTGCGAGTGCTCTTTCGGCGAGGAGCACGCACAGCAGCACCACCTGACACCCTCGGGCGCGGCGCGACTCGCGCTCGACGCGGGAGTCGGCAAGCTGGTGCTGACCCATTTCTATCCATCGCTCGATCCCGGCCTGGCACTGGAGCGCGCCCGGGCCGTCTTCCCCGGATTGATCGAGCTGTCCGCCGACCGAACGCGCCATGCGCTCGCGCCGGCGGGCGGGGCTTGATCCTGCCGCGCTGAACTGCAAGTGTAGGCCGAACATGTTGAGCATCGGACTGCTGCTGCTGTCGCTGTGCACACCGGGTGCGCACGAGGCCGGTTTGGCCACGCTGCGCAAGGAAGACCTTGCGCGTCACGTCGGGATTCTGGCCGCTCCTGAGCGCGAGGGCCGCGACAGCCCCAGTCAGGGCCTCGAGGAAGCCGCTGCCTACATCAGCGAAGTGTTCGCACAGGCCGGCGTGGAGCCGTTGAGCGATTCCGTGGAATTCTGGAAGGCCAACAGCAAGCGCGACCTGGTGCCCGTGCCAAGAGCAGGAGCGTTGAGCGCATCCCAGACGGCCCAAGCCGGAACATTCCTTCGTCCGTTCTCGCGACGGCTGCCCAAGGCCGACGAGAGCGCCTGCTACCTGCGCCTGGATCCCGGCAGCGGCGCGCCGCGCAGCTTTGAGTACGGCAAGGACTTCGTTGCACTGCCGCACTGCACCGGAGAGGTCGCTGGCGAGCTGGTCTTCGTGGGTTTCGGCATCGACTCCAGGAGCGAGGGGTATCTCGAGCTGCAGGGCCTCAAGCTCGACGGGAAGATCGCCGTGCTCGTCGAGGGCGAGCCGCGGCATGCCAAGCGCTTCGGCGGCATGGAAGTCACGGAGGAAGCGGCGCTCTGGAAGAAACTGCGCGACCTGCGCGAGGCGCGCGCCGCCGGTGCGCTGCTCGTGCGCCGCAGCTACGGTCCTCCCGATGGATCGAAGCATGTTCCGGGCACCGAAGCCGCGCGCTTCGATGCGCCGGGGCTGCGCATGCGGCACACGTTCGCGGACTGGGTCGGCGTCGCGCCCGATCAGCGCCCGCGCGAAACCCTGCCCGCGCTGGAGCTCAGCGAAGCCTGCGCGAGCGAGCTGCTGGGCTTTGACGTCGCGGCCTGGGCGGCGAAGACCGACAAGGCACCCAAGGTCAACCGACCCAAGCTGGAGAAGCGCCGCGTGCTGCTCAACGGAAAGGTCTCGGAAGGCGAAGTTGAGATCGACAATGTCGTGGGCCGGATCTCCGGCAGCGATCCTGCGCTCGCCGAAGAGTGGGTCGTGATCGGGGCCCACTACGATCACATCGGCGTGGATGTGCGCGGCCGCGTGGGTTACGGCGCGGACGACAACGGCTCGGGCACCAGCGCGCTGCTGGAACTGGCGGAGGCGCTGAGTGCGTCTCGCCCGCGCCGCAGTGTGCTCCTGTGCGCATTCGCCGGCGAAGAGGACGGCCTGCTCGGCAGCCGGGCGCTGACGCAGCGGCTGCCGGTTCCGGCGCAGAAGCTGGTGGCGATGATCAACATGGACATGATCGGCCGCGGCGATGCCGCCGAAGTGGCGGTGATCGGCATCACGCAGAATCCGACGCTCGAGAAGGTGCTCGATCGCGCCCGCAAGCTCTCGCCCACGGGCATTCAGAAGCTGATCCTGCGGCAGGGCGAGGAGTTGTTCGCTCGCTCGGATCACCACTCTTTCCACCAGATCGGCGTGCCGGTGCTGTTCTTCTTCGAAGGCCTGCCGATCGAACGCAACACCGACTACCACACCTGGCGCGACACCATCGACAAGCTCGATGCGGAGAAGATTCGTCGCACCAGCATCTTGGTCTACAACACGACATGGCTCCTCGCGAACGACGACGAACGTCCGCCTCCGCCGCGCGAATAGCGCTGCTGCTCCTGGCCAACGGGCTCTGCCTGTACATCCTCTACGGCATGCTGGCGGGGGAATTGCCCTCGTTGGAGGCAGCCGAAGATTCGGAGGAGCCCGTGCTGGTGGCCGCCGCGCCCTCCGCGGCCGCGCCGCAGCTTGCGGCAAGCGGCAAGCAGAGCGGTATCGATCGCGGCCTGCAGGCCCGCATCGCAGGCATCGTGGATCGCTACCAGGCCAAGGCTGCCCGGGACACCAAGGGCAAAATCAGCGCGGGTGCGGTCGAGGTCGGAGTCCATGTGCGCGAGGCCGGCGCAGGCGGTGCCCTGGTGGCGCTGCAATCGGAACGCGCCATGCGGCCGGCTTCGAATCTCAAGCTCGTCACTTCGGCGGCTGCGCTGGTGCTGATGGGGGTGGACGCGGAGCTGGAGACGCGCTTCGAAGCGGCCGGTCCGGTCGTCAATGGTGTGCTGGAAGGCGACCTGATCGTGAAGGCCGGTGCGGACCCGCTCTATGACCGGGAAGCCGGCGGCAGCATCGATCGCTTCGTGATACCGGTGGCCCGCGAGCTCAGGGCCGCCGGCATCGAGCGCGTGCGCGGCCAGCTGGTTCTCGACGAAGGTGATTACCTTCGTCCGGGGCCAGGTCCTGCCTGGCCGCCCTCCAACCAGCACTGGACGGAGTTCTGCGCGCGCGCGGGTGGTTTCAGCGCGAATGCCGGTTGCCTCACGGCACTTGTGCGCCCCGGCAAGGAGGGCGGCTCGGCACTTGTCAGCGTCGAGCCCGCCGGCCACGGTCTTGACCCCCAGTACAGCGCGAAGACGGCTTCGGCGCGCTCGAAGCTCAACATCCGCGTCGAAGCGCGCGAGGCAAGCGTCAGCGTCGGCGGCGAGATCCCGCGCAGCACGGAACGCTACAGCGTGCGCTTCGCGGCACCCGATCCGGTGCTGCTGTTCGGGCGCGCACTCTGCGCGAGCCTGCGCGAGCAGGGTGTGCGCATCGAAGGCGGGATCGCTCGCGAACGCAATCGCGAGAGCGCTCGCACGGTCGCGCGCATGCGGACGCCGGTGCGCGATCTGATGGTGCCCATCAACACCTGGTCGAACAATGCCTGCGCCGATCAGCTCTTCCTCGCCCTTGGCCACGCCCACGGCGGGGCCGGAACGCGCGAAGGCGGCGCACGCGCGACGCGGGCCGCACTCGATCGGCTGGGTGTGTCAAGCGCCGGTCTCGTGCAGGTGGATGGTTCCGGCCTGTCGCGCGATAACCGTGTCAGCGTTGCACAGATCACGGCGCTGATCGAAGCCGTGCTGCGCCGCGGAGGAAAGACGGCCATCGCCTATGTCGACTCGCTGGCCGTGGCCGGAATGAGCGGCACGCTGGAGCATCGCACGACCAAGGGCAACCTGCGCGCAAAGACCGGCTTCATCGCGGGCACGAGCGCGCTCTCGGGCCTCGTGGAGAGCGCGGATGGCCGCACGCTGGTCTTCAGCATTCTGGTCGACTACCCGCGCTTTGAGGGACTCAACCGCTCGTGCTGGAAGCCGATGGAAGACGAGATCGTCAGCGCGCTGGCGAACAGCAAGGAGTAGCGCCGTGCCGACTCTGAACGACTCCGAGCGTCTCCGGGCCCATGCGCTGGCCTGTGAGGCGGCGCAGGCTGCCGGAGCCGTGCTGCTGGAGCACTGGGGTCGCCTGGATCCAGCGGCGATCCGCTCCAAGAGCAGCGAGCGCGATCTGGTCAGCGCCGCAGATCTCGCCGCTGAGGCTTGCCTGGTCGAGCGCATTCGCAGGGCCTTTCCCGCCCACGCCATCGAGTCGGAAGAGGCCGTACGCGATCCCGCCGACGACCGGCCGCGCTGGTATCTCGATCCGCTCGACGGCACGGTCAACTTCGTGCACGGTCTGCCGATGTGGTCTGTTTCGGTCGCGCTGTACGCGCCCGATCCACAGTCCGGCGCCATGCAGCCGGAGGTAGGCGTGGTGGAAGTGCCGCTGCTGCGCGAGAGCTTTCACGGCTGGCGAGGGGGCGGGGCCTATCTGGCTCAACGCAGACTCAGGGTCTCCGCAACGCCGGCGCTGCGCGAGGCCGTGCTCGCAACGGGTTTTCCCTACCGGCGCAACGAGCTGAAGCACAACAACCTCGCCAACTTCAACCGCTTCTTCCTCGATGTGCGCGGCATCCGGCGCTTCGGCTCGGCCGCGATCGACCTCGCCTACGTGGCGGCCGGACGCTTCGATGCGTACTGGGAACTGCACCTCTCCAAGCATGATCTCGCCGCCGGCGCGCTGCTGGTGCAGGAGGCGGGGGGCGTGGTGACGGACTGCGGCGGGGGGCAGGAATGGCTGGCGGAAGGCCATCTGATCGCCTCCAACGGCCTGCTGCACGAAGCGGTGCAGTCCAAAGTGGTCTACCGAGACTGACGGCAGGCTCGCATGGGGGGATCCCGTCCCCCCCCAAGCCCCTTCCGCGTGCCGCCGCGCTCTCGGTAGGATGGCAGGGCTTTCCATCGGGTGGCGACACCTGAGGCAGGCCCCCGCTGCCATGACCGAGAACCAGATCCGGATCCGCAATGCGCGCCAGAACAACCTGGCCGGCGTCGATGTGGACATCCCCAAGCAGCGCCTGGTGGCGATCACCGGTGTTTCGGGTTCCGGCAAGAGCTCGCTGGCCTTCGACACACTCTTCCGTGAGGGTCAACGGCGCTTCTTGGAGACGCTCTCCGCCTACGCGCGCCAGTTCCTCGGCGGTCTGGAGAAGCCCGATGTCGAGAGCATCGAGGGGCTCTCGCCGGCCATCGCGGTGGACCAGAAGTCGATCAGCCGCGGAGCGCGCTCCACGGTGGGCACGCTGACCGAGATCGTCGACCACCTGCGCGTGATCTACGCGCGCGCAGGCACTCCGCACTGCCCGGCCTGCCGCCTGCCGGTCGGCGGACAGACTCCTGAAGAGATCGTGCAGGCGGTCGTGCGTGAGCACAGCGGCCGCACGGTGCAGCTGTATGCCCCGCTGGTGCGCGACAAGAAGGGACATCATCAGGAACTGCTCGATGATCTGCGTCGGCGCGGCATCGTGCGCGCACGCATTGACGGCAAGCTCGTGCGCATCGAGGACCAGCCCGAGCTCGAGCGCTATGTGCGCCACACCATCGAAGCACTGATCGACCGCATCGAGGTGCGCGAGGAGAAGCTGGCGCGACTGCGCGAATCGGTGCAGCAGGCGCTGCAGATGGGGGAAGGCGATCTGATCGTCGTCGATGAGGCGCGCGAACGGCGGCACTCGACGAGCCGCAACTGCTCGGGCTGCGGGCGCGAGCTGCCGCCGCTCGAGCCCCGGCTCTTCTCGTTCAACTCTCCGCACGGTGCCTGCGCCGAATGCGAGGGTCTCGGCGAGCAGCGCACGCCCAGCCTCGCCGGCCTGATCAAGGATCCGCGTCTGTCCATACGCGAGGGCGCGCTGCGCGTGACGCGCGCCAGCGGCAACGGGCTGACCTTCCCGGCCTGCGACTTCGACTTCCTCGAGACCGTCGCCGAAGCGAACGGTTTTGATCTCGACACGCCCTGGAGCAAGCTCGGCAAGTCCGCGCAGCGCATCGTGCTGCAGGGCACCGGCGAGGAACGCTACGAGACCGAAGCCAGCTGGTCGGGCAAGAAGTTCTCCGGCACCGTGCGCTGGAACAAGCGCTTTGTCGGCGTGCTGCCCGCGATCGAGCGCGCCTGGCGCGAAGGCAAGCACAAGGCGCAGGTCGAGCCGCTGCTCTCCAGCCAGCCCTGCGGCGCGTGCGGCGGCTCGCGACTGTGTCCGGAAGCCGGTGCGGTGACTTTCGGCGGCGTGAGCCTGCCGGAGTTGGGACGGCTTTCGATCCGCGAGCTGGGCGCGCGCATCGGCGCGCTGGAGCTGCCGCCGCGTGAGGCGCGCATCGCGCGCGATCTCCTGACGGAGATCCGTCGCCGCATCGAGTTCCTGCACGAGGTCGGCCTGGACTACCTGACGCTGGAACGCTCGGCCGACACGCTCTCGGGC
>SYGM01000162.1 GCA_005799545.1 Planctomycetia bacterium
GGGACGCCTTCGGGCTGCCGGCCGAGCAGTACGCCATCCAGACCGGCAAGCATCCCCGCGCGACGACGGATGAGAACACGGCCAACTTCCGTCGCCAGCTCAAGGCGATCGGTCTGTCCTACGACTGGTCGCGCGAGATCGACACCAGCCATGTCGACTACTACCGCTGGACGCAGTGGCTGTTCCAGCGACTGTACGAGCGCGGACTGGCCTACCGCACGGAAGTGCCCGTGTGGTGGTGCGAGGAACTCAAGACCGTGCTTGCCAACGAGGAGGTCATCAACGGCCGCTCCGAGCGCGGCAACCATCCTTGCGTGCGCCGTCCGCTGAAGCAGTGGATGCTGAAGATCACGGCCTACGCCGAGCGGTTGCTGGCGGACCTCGACGAGCTCGACTGGCCCGAGTCGATCAAGATCCAGCAGCGCGAGTGGATCGGGCGCAGCGAAGGTGCCAGCGTGCGCTTCGCGCTCGAGCAGGGCGGTGCGGTCGAGGTCTACACGACGCGTCCCGACACGCTATTCGGCGCGACCTTCATGGTGCTCGCGCCGGAGCATCCGCTGGTGGCGAAGATCACGACCGACGCGCAGCGCGCCGCGGTCGAGAGCTATGCGGCCGCCGCACGCTCCAAGAGCGAGCTGGAGCGCACCGAGCTTGCCAAGCACAAAACCGGCGTCTTCACCGGCGCCTACGCGCTCAATCCGCTGCTGGAGGCGAACGATCCGGCGGCGCGCGTTCCGGTCTGGATCGCCGACTACGTGCTCTACGGCTACGGCACGGGCGCGATCATGGCGGTGCCCGGACACGACGAGCGCGATTTTGAGTTCGCACGCCAGTACGGGCTTGCGATCCGCGAGGTCGTGCGCCCCCCGCAGGGCGTCAAGGGCCTCGCCGATGGCGTGTGCTTCAGTGATGAGGGCACCGCGGTGAACTCCGGCCCGCTCGACGGGCTGGCGACGCCGGCGGCCAAGGCCCGCGCGATCGAGCTCCTGCTGGCGCGCGGAGCCGGCGAGCGCAGGGTCACGTACAAGCTGCGCGACTGGCTGTTCTCTCGCCAGCGCTACTGGGGCGAGCCCTTCCCGCTGCTGCATCTGGAAGATGGCAGCACGGTGCTCGTGCCCGAGGAGTTCCTGCCCGTGGAACTGCCGGTGATGGAGGACTTCAAGCCCTCGACGGATGGCTCCGCTCCGCTGGCCCGCGCGCGCCAGTGGGTCGAGACGCGCCATTCGGTGACGGGCGCCAAGGCCTGGCGCGACACCGACACGATGCCGGGCTGGGCCGGATCGTGCTGGTACTGGCTGCGTTTCATGGATCCGCACAACGCGAGTGCGCCCTTCTCTAAGGCCGCCGAAGCGTACTGGGGCCCGGTGGATCTGTATGTCGGCGGCGCGGCGCATGCGGTGATGCACCTGCTCTACGCGCGCTTCTGGCACAAGGTCTTCTTCGATGCCGGGCTGGTGCACACCAAGGAACCGTTCCAGAAGCTCTTCAATCAGGGCATGGTCACGGCCTTCGCCTACGAGGATGCCTCGCAGCGCTTGATTGCCAGCGACGAGATCGAGTGGAGCGGCGACAAGCCGGTGCGCAAGGGCAGCGGCGAGCCGCTCAAGCAGATCGTCACGAAGATGGCGAAGAGCCTGAAGAACGTCGTCAATCCCGACGACATCATCGCCGAGTACGGCTGCGACGCCTTCCGACTCTACGAGATGTTCATGGGCCCCCTGGAGGAATCCAAGCCCTGGAACACGCGCGACATCCCAGGCTGCCGGCGCTTTCTTGAGCGCGTCTGGCGCCTGTTCGTCGACACGGAATCCGAGGCGCCGATCCGCGCCCAGTTCGCGAGCGGCGCGGGCGAGCCAGCTCTGGAGGGCGATGTGCTGGCGGTCGAGCGCGCGCTGGCGCGCATGCTCCAGAAGGCCGAAGACAGCTTCCGGCACTTCAATTTCAACACGGCGATCGCCGGTTTCATGACCTTCGTCAACGAAGTGCAGCCGCTGCAGAGCTCGATGACCCGCTCGCAGGGCCTGCGCATGCTGTCCTGCATGGCGCCCTTCGCTCCGCACATCGCGGAGGAGCTGTGGCAGCGCATGGGCGGTGTCGGCAGCGTCACGATGAGCCCCTGGCCACGCGCGCAGGCCTGCCATCTGGAGGAGGACGAGATCGAAGTCCCGATTCAGGTGCTCGGCAAGCTGCGCGGCAAGATCAAGGTTCCCAAGGCCATCACGCAAGGAGAGCTCGAAGCGGCGGCGCGCGCGGCGGTCGCGGCGCAGCTCGCCGACAAGCAGATCGTCAAGACGGTCGTGGTGCCCGGGAAGCTCGTGAACTTCGTGGTTCGCTGAGCGCGCGCATCATGATGTGTTAGCCTGAATAAGTCATGGCTCAGGGTGAGTCGTCCAACTTCAAGAGCTTCAAGGACTTGCTGAAGGCGAGGGGCGGCACGCCGCCCGCAGAGCAGCCTCCCGATTCCGTCCCGCAGCCGCCTTCAGGCCCGAACGCTGCGGACTACGAGGAGAAGAGCGTCGAGGAGTTCGTCAGCGAGTACGGCGATCGCGCGCTCGAGGAGACCTCGCGCGAGCGCATTGCGCGGCGTCCCGATGCCTTCGGTCCCATGGAACACGGTCCGGCCGTGTACCGCGACGAGAACAGCGAGGAGATGGGCTTGCTGAGCTCGTTCCGGCTGCGCACGCTCTTTCCCGCCGACGTGCTCGCGGAGGTCGAGGCGCTGCCCTTCGATCCGCAGCCGGAGGACTTCGTCGGCCGCGAGGACCTGCGCCATGAGCTGATCTACACCATCGACGGCGAGGACGCAAAGGACTACGACGACGCGATCTCGATCCGCGATCTGGGCAACGGCGAGGTCGAAGTGGGCGTGCACATCGCCGATGTCGCGCACTACGTGCGCCCGGGCACGGCGCTCGATGCCGAGGCGCTCTCGCGCGGCACCAGCGTGTACCTCGCCGATCAGGTCATCCCGATGCTGCCCGAGAAGCTCTCCAACCATCTGTGTTCGCTGGTGGGCGGCCGGCCGCGTCTCGCCTACTCGGTGCACATGGTCTTCGATGCCAAGGGCGCGCGGAAATCCGCGCGTGTCTCCAAGAGCGTGATCATGAGCGTCCGGCGCAACACCTACCGCGAGGTGCAGGAGCTGCTCGACGGCGCCGACACGCCCGCGAAGGACGCGCTGGCCTTCCTCGAACCTTCGCTGCGCCTGTTTCAGAAATGGACCGTCAAGCAGCAGGCCTTGCGCGATGCCAAGGGCTCCATGCGCATCAACACGGGCGAGAAGAAGATCCGCTTCGACGAACGCCATGAACCCGTCGCGGTCTACGAGGCGCCGCGCTACTTCTCGATGACGCTGATCGAGGAGACGGCGCTCGCCGCCAACCAGGCCGTGGGGGATCTGTTCCGCGAGCGCGGCCTGCCCACGATCTACCGCGTGCACCCCGAGAAGGATCCCGAGGAGATCGCCAAGGTCGCCGCAGCGCTCGAGGAGCACGGCCTGCGCGTGCCCACCAAGGAGCGCCTCACCGGCCGCGACATCGCACGCCTGATCACGGCTGCGCGCAAGAAGCCCAATGCCGAAGCGCTGATCATGCGCATCATGGGCCTGATCGAGCGCGCGGTGTACGAGGTCAAGGATCACGAGGATGTCGCCACGCACTTCGGGCTGGCTCGCAAGGCCTATCTGCACTTCACCTCGCCGATCCGACGCTACCCCGATCTGATGGTGCACCGCTGGCTGTGGGCCATCGAGAGCCGCCGGGAAGAAGCCGAGCGCGAGCTCAAGACCGAGGAGCTCGTCGACGATCTGGTCGATGTGGCGGCGCACTGCTCGATGCAGGCCGATGTCGCGCAGATGGCGGAGATCTCGATGTTCGATCTCAAGGTCTGTCAGCTGATGCATCCGCACATCGGCGAGAAGCATGAAGCCGTCATCGTGCGGGTCTTCCCGGCCGGCATGGAGGTGCGCCTGCGGGAATTCAACGTGACCGGCTTCCTGCCGGCGCGCGCGATCGGGGACAAGTCCGAGGTCAGCGGGCCCACGCTGAAGATCCGGGCCGGACGGCGGCAGTTTTCCTTCACCGAGGGCTATCCGGTCGATGTGCGGGTGCAGGATGTCGATTTCCTGAAGCTCTCCGTGCTGCTGGAACTGGCCTGAGGGACTCGCATCTGGACAGGGACGCCTCGCGAAGGCCATGCTGCCGCCATGTACGAACTCGCCCTCACCGTGCACTCCGTCCTGCGTCTGGCCCTGCTGCTGCTGCTGGCCTGGATCTTCTTCATGGGCCTGCGTGGCCTGTTCTCCGGCGCGCCGCGTCCGCTGAGCGGCGTGCTGCTGCAGCGCGTGGCGGTGATCTGCGCCGATCTGCAGCTGACGATCGGGCTGCTTCTGTACTTCGTCTGGAGTCCGCAGACGGCCTCGGCCATGCAGAACATGGGCGCGGCGATGAAGGACAAGGAGCTGCGCTTCTGGGCCGTGGAGCACGGCACGCTGATGCTGCTCAGCATCATCTTCGTGCACGTCGGCAAGATCCTCGCCAAGCGCGCCGGCAGCGACCGCAGCTTCCATGTGCGCACGGCGCTGTGGTTTGGTCTGGCGCTGGCGGGAATTCTTCTCGGTGCTCCCGGGACGCCCTGGTCGGAACACGGACGCAGCTTCTTGCGCCTGTGAGTGCGGCTTCGCATCCTGTTCGCTCTTCAAACCCCTGACGATTCGCGAGACACCCCCATGCCCTTCACGCTGCCTGAACTGCCGTATCCCAAGACCGCGCTGGCTCCGCACATCTCCGCCGAGACGCTGGAGTACCACCACGGCAAGCACCACAACGCCTACGTCAACAACCTCAACAAGCTGATCGCGGGCACCAAGCACGAGTCGATGTCGCTCGAGGACATCATCAAGGACTCCAAGAGCGGCCCGGTGTTCAACAACGCCGCTCAGGTCTGGAAC
>SYGM01000163.1 GCA_005799545.1 Planctomycetia bacterium
CGATCCGCTCCCCGAAGCCCAGCTCGATCGCGTCCTGTTCAAGGTGCTGATCGGCTATCCCGGCGAAGCGGCGGAAACGGAGCTGCTGAAGCAGTCGCAGGGCGTGCGGCTTTTCAGCGCGCCCGCCGAGCGGGGCGTCGCCGCGATCTCGAGTCCGGAGGAACTGCTGCGTCTGCGTCAGGCGGTGCTGAACGTGCGCGTGCGCGAGGATCTGCCGGCCTACCTCGTACAGCTGCTGCGCGCGACGCGCAGTGATCGCTCCTTCGTGCTCGGTGCCAGCCCGCGCGCGGGCGTCACGCTGCTCGCGGCGGCCAAGGCGCGCGCGGCCCTGCAGGCGCGCGATTTCGTCACACCGGACGACATCAAGGCGGTGTTCGTGCCTGGACTGCGCCATCGCGTGGTGATCGATCCGGCGGAAGAGCTGGAGGGCGGCAGCAGCGATGCGGCGCTGCAGCGCGTGCTCGATTCCGTTCCGGTTCCGCGCTGAGCCACGCCCCATGCTGCCCTCACGCCGCCTCTACTGGCTGGTTGTCGCCGCGACGCTGTGCAGCGTCCTGGCGCTGCTGCTGCCGTGGTCGCGGGTGCTGCTGCTGGGGCTGGACGGCCTGCTGCTCGCTCTGTTGAGCGTCGATCTCGTGCTGGTCTGGCGCGCTGTGCCTGTGCGCGTGGAACGAACGATTCCCGAGCGTGCCGGGCTCGGCAAGCGCTTTGCGCGGCGTCTCAAGCTCACGGGCACGCCGGGCCGCAGACTGCGCATCCACGAGGAATTCGGCGCGTTGCTGGAGCGACTCGATGCCGGCAGCGAGATGGAACTTGTCACCGATGCGCAGGGACAAGCCGTCGCGGAGCATGAGTTTCAGGGCCTCGTGCGCGGCGTGCATGTCTTTGCGCGGCTGCGCATCGCGCACTTGAGTCCGCTGGGTCTCTGGTGGCGACAGACGCTGTACGAGGGCACGCAGACGATTCAGATCGAACCGCCGCTGACCCGCCTGCGGCAGACGCTGGAGCTCGCCGCGAGCGATCTGCGGCGTGATCCGGGCACCAAGCTGCTGCGTCGGCGCGGCGGCACCTTCGAGTTCGAATCCCTGCGCGAACACGTGCCCGGTGATGATGTGCGTCTGGTGGACTGGAAGGCCTTCGCCAAGCGCGGCCGCCCGATCGTGCGCGAGTTTCAGGAAGAGCGCGGGCAGGAACTGATCCTCTTGTTCGACTGCGGACGCCGGATGGCGGTGGCGGGCGGCGAACCGCTCTCCGACGGCGGGCAGGGCCGCAGCTTCGGCTGGACCAAGCTCGACCACGCGCTCGACACGGGTCTGCAGCTGGCCGCAGTGGCGCTGCGCCAGGGCGACCGCGTCGGCGCGCTGGCCTTCGGTGCCGGCGTGCAGCGCTGGATCGCGCCCGCGCGCAGCTCCAAGCAGCAGGAGCGCCTGCGCGACGCGCTCTTCGATCTCAAGGCCTGCGAAGAGGAGCCCGAGCTCGATCGAATTCTTGCGGAGCTGGCGCTGCGCCACCGCCGCCGCGCCTACGTGGTCATCTTTTCGGACATCGCGGACCCGCTCTCGCTGGAGGAACAGCGCCGCGCGCTGCGCGCGGCCTCGCGCCGGCACAAGCTCCTGTTCGTGGCGCTCGACGATCCGGAGCTGCGCGGAAAGAGCGCGCAGGCCGACGCGTGGAGCGCCGCCGGCATCGAGGAACTCTGCCGCGAGCGCGCAGGATCGGCGCGCAGCCTGCAGCAGAGCGGCGTGCGCGTGCTGGATGCGCTGCCCGCGGAGAGTGCGCTGCCGCTGCTCGCCGCCTGGCTCAGCCTGCGCGCGCGCGGCTAGGAACCAGAATCCAGGCCAGCAGCGCCAGCCCGCTCGTCACCGCGACGAGCATGCGCATCTCCAGGCTCGCATGCGGACTGACGAAGCCCTCGATCAGGCCCGCGAGCACAAGGATCGGAAACACGGCGGTGATCAGCCGCAGCGCGCGCTGCGACTCTGCGGCCAGCGCCGTGCGGCGTGAGAGCGCGCCCGGCATCACCCAGGCCCGCAGCAGCACCAGTCCCGCGGCTCCCGCCAGCACGAAAGCCTGCAGCTCCAGCGTGCCATGACACCACAGGATGCTCGAGATCTCGCCGGCCTGGTTCCAGTGTCCGGCGACCGCCGTGTACGTGCCGAGCATCAGGCCGTTGAGCGCGACCAGGTAGATGAAGAGCACCGGCAGCAGGCCGGATGCGAAGAACAACACGCCGACGCCGATGTTGTGAGCAAGAATCAGCCCGGCCGTGTGAGGTGACTCGCCCAGACCGAACGTGAAGTTGCCGCGGAAGCTCTCGCCCGGCTGCAGCGCGCGCAGCTGCTCGATCTCGCGGGTCACCGCTTCGGGAGCCAGCAGCGAGTAGGCGAGCTCCAGATCCTGGCTCACGGCGTACCAGGCGATGCCGGCAAAGCCGTACAGCAGCGCCAGCGAAAACAGGATCAGCCGCCACTCGGCCCGAATGGCGCGCGGAACCTCCGTGCCGTACCAGTGCAGGATCCGTCGCAGGCTGGCGATGACACCTGCATCCGGCGAGCGCGCCAGGACCGCCTGCGCGCGCACCAGCAGGATCTCCAGCTGGCGTGCGCGCTCGGGATTCTGGCCGCGCGTGCGCTCCTGAGCGAGGAGCGTGGAGACTCGCCGCTGCAGCTGGTGAAAGCGCGCGCGGTTCTCCGCCGATGCCAGCGCGGAAGCGAGCAGCGATTCGAGTTCCTGTTCGGGGGCGAGCGCCATGCCTGTGCGGGGGCGCATCGTACCGGGGCTTGGGACTTGATGCACGGTCGGCAGCGGGTGAGACTGTTTCCTGCGATGCAGATATGGAGCGTGCGCGGGCCTGAGGGTTTGACGTTGCGTCAGGATCTGGCGGGCGCTGGTTCACGCATGCTGGCGGGTCTGGTCGATCTCGCGGTGTTGGCGCTGGGCTTGCTGCTGGTTCTGCTGGCGCTGGCGGGATTCAATCAGCTGCTGCCGGGTTTCCTCAACGCCTTCGGCGATCTCGCCATCGGCATGGCACTGGGCGGGGTGCTGCTGACCCCGGTGCTGTACGGATTCCTCTTCGAATGGTGGTGGGACGGCCAGACGCCCGGCAAGCGCCTGCTCGGCCTGCGCGTGCGCGATCTGGATGCCGCCGAGCCTGCGTCGGGTAAGCTGCTGGTGCGCGCGCTGTTCCGGCCGCTTGACCTTCTGCTGATGGTTCCGATTCCGATCGGATTGATCCTGATCGCCGTGCTGCCGCTGGGGCAGCGTCTGGGCGATCTCGCCGCCGGAACCATCGTCGTGCGCGAATCGCGCCGCAAGGCTCCCGCTGCCGGGAACAATCGCGCGCAGCAGCGCTGGTCGGAGCTGCCGGACAAGGTGCTCAAGCTTGAGCCCGGCTTCGCGGCACGCTTTCAGCCGCATGAGGTGGCGTTCCTGCGCGCACTGCTCGAGCGCGGCGAGCGCGCCGGCCGCGAGCTCGGAGATGTCGCGCGCCGCGATCTGTACATCGCGACCGCGCTCGAGTTCGCCGCACGGGTGGGCACGCACGAGTTCGCGGATGCGCGGCGCGTGCTGTTCGAGCTCGATTTGTTCCTCGCCGAGCACGGACCGGGCAGTCGCGGCGAGAAGCGCTCTCCGTCGGCCTAGCGCTTCAGGTCCGCTTGCCGGAGTCGCGAACTTCGATCACTTCGGCGTCGATCAGAGTGGCCTCGCGTGCCTGCTGATGCCGCGCTGCCTCACGCGCTGCCTCACGCCGTGCAGCGATCAGCTGGAAGATGCGCTGCAGCGGATGCGGCTGGTGGCGTGCGCGCACCAGCATCAGCTCCTGCAGGCCGCTCCACCAGATGAAGATCGCGACCAGCACCAGCGAGAACTGCGGCCCCAGCCTGCCGGGCACGCCCATGAGTCCCAGCGCCAGCAGCAGGAAGGCGATCCAGCGCCCCAGCTTCACGGCGCGCTCCGTCGCTTCCAGCCAGCCCTGACGCCGCGCAAGCCCTGCGCGCAGGATGCGCCCGCCCTCCATCGGGAAGGCGGGCAGCAGATTGAAGAGAGCCATCACCAGGTTGGCGGCGAGGAACCAGCGCAGAAGCTCGCTGGCGAGCGGCGGCAGAGCCACCAGCCGTCCATCCAGCAGTGCCAGCGGCAGCGCGAGCACGAACAACGCCAGATTGACCGCGGGACCCGCCACGGCGATGCGCGCTTCGATGCCCGGTGATTCGGGGATGGCGCTCATGCGCGCCATGCCGCCCAGCGGCCACAGCGTGATGTCGACCACGCCGATCCCATGCCGCCGTGCCACGAGGCAATGGCCCAGCTCATGCAGCAGCACGATCGCGAACAGTCCGCTGATGGTCAGCGCGGCGATTCCTGCCGCAGCCCAGCCCTCCGCTCCCGCAACCTGCAGGAACACGACCAGCGCCATCAACGCCAGCAGCAGCACATGCACCCGCACGCGGATGCCGAGCACACGGCCGACAGGAATCGAAGCGTTGAGCAGCACGGACTCTTGAGCTTTCTTCTGAACCGGCAGGCAGCCGTTTCTCGTTCTTCCATCCGATCCTACCCGTGGGATCTCGGCGGGCTACCATGAACGCGTGTCACAGCATGCGGATCCGGATCCCTCCCGCGGGCCTTCCCGCTGGGAACTGCTCCTCACGGAGTCCGGGACCCTCGAGACGTTCGCCATGCCACCTGCCGCGGATCCACTCGAAGCCCGTCTGGCAAGCAGCGGGGGCTTTGCCGCCGGCGTCAGTGCGCTCGCCTCGGCCCAAGGTCGCGGGCTCGATTGGCCGCTGGTCTTCGCGCTGGGCGCGGCCGTCGAGGCAGGCCTGCCGACCGCGGCACGCCTGACGATCCTCGCTCGCTCGCCGCTCACCAACGCGTACACCGACGGTCAGGTCGGCAGCGCCTTCGCCCGCACGCTGGCGCATATTGCGCCGACCCTCGTGATCCACGGCCGCACGCGCGAGCGCAGGATCCTGCTGCTCGAAGCGGACCGCAGCGCCCGCCTGCTGCCCGTGCCCTTCGCTCCGGAGGAACCGCTGCCGCGCCGCTGCGAGATCCTTGCGCGCGCCCACTCCACGGCGGCCGTGTTGGCCTGCGGGCCCGCCGCCGAAGCGGGCCTCACCGGCGCCGCACTCGGTGCCGGCGTGCAACCCACGAGCTTCACCGGCCGCGGCGGTCTCGGCCGTGCGCTGTGCGAGCGCGGTCTCGTCGCCATCGTCGTGCGCGGACCGCGCGTGCGCGCGACACCCGCCGCCGATTGGCTCGAGCTGCTCGCGCGCTCACCGCGCCTGATCGAGCGCGCGCAGTCAGGCACGCTCGAGAGCGCGCTTGCGCTTGCCCTCGAAGCCGAGCAGCAGCCGACACCCTTTGCGCTGGAGCACGTGAGCGAGCACAAGCACGGCTGCGCCGGCTGTCCCACGCCCTGCGGATTTGTCTTCGAGCGCACGCGTCAAGGCCTGCACCACTCAGCGCTCGCGCCACTGCACGCGCACGATCCCGCCCGTGCGCAGGCGCGCCTCGAGCAGCTCAACCGACTGGGCATCGACAGCAAGACCTTCGCGGCCTGGCTGGACCAGCACCCCGACCTGGAACCCGCGCAGCTGCTCTTTGATGCGCGCTTTCAGGGTCCGCCTCCGCCGCGACCGCCGCGGCGATTGCTCGCGCGTCTCGCGCAGGATCACGCGCTGCGCAACGCCGATCCGATGCGGACCTCGCCCTTCCTGCTGCACGACGCGCCCGATGCCAGCGCTCTGCGCGCGGCGCTTGCACCGCTGCCGCTCTCCGTCCACGGAGCCGACCCCAACCATCCCGAGCACAAGGGCCGCGTGCTCTGGTGGCACGAGAACTTTTTGGCGGCGCTCGACACATCCGGCTTCTGCGCCTTCTCCGCCTCCGCGCTGCTGAGCGATGGACTCCTGACCCTGCCTCAGCTGCTCGCCCGGCTGCATGCGCCGCACTTGCTGGAAATCGGAGCGCAGGCGCTGCTCCTGCTCGCGAAACTGCGCGGCCGCGCCCCAATGCCCGTGGAGCCCGAATACGCGGCCCTGCGCGGACTCGAGCCCGATGGCAGCGTAAGTCCCTGGGCCATCGAAGCGGCGCGCGGCAATGTCCTGATCCAGACTGCGCAGGCGCGCCTGCTGGCGACAACGCCTGCAACTGCGGTTTCAACCGTTGTCGATGAGCCTGCGCCGTCCGAGCGCGCGCTCGCGCGGCTGCACTTGGGCTTCCACGGCAGCCTCGCGCAGAGTTTCGGTGCCGAGCGCACGCTCGAGCTGGAGCTGCCGTGTCGACTGGAAACGGCACTGGCTGCGCTGGGGGAGCATGCCTTGCTGGCACAGGCGAGTGCCTGGCGCAACGGGAGCAAGTTGGAGCGCAGTGCGTGGGTGCGAGCGGGTGAGCGCGTGGACCTGGTGGTGGCGCTGAGCGGGGGGTAGTCGAGCCTGATTCAAAGGCGTGAACCTGAGGTGTCCAGGAAGGTACGCTGTTCCCATGGATTCGATCCTGATCATCAAGACCGCGGCGCTGGGGGATGTCCTGCGCACGACTTCGATCCTGCCCGGATTGAAGGAGTGCCATCCGCAGGCCGCGATCACTTGGCTGACGGCACCGAGTGCGCGCGAGCTGGTGCGCACCCATCCGCTGCTGGCCGCGGTCGAGACGGTCGACACCAAGCGCGAGGACCCGCTCGCCGCGGCTGCGGCAAAGCTCGGAACGCGCGAGTGGGGTTGGGTGATCTCGCTGGATGACGAGGAGCCGCTGTGTCGGCTGGCATCCTCGCTGCGTGCGCGGCAGCTGTCCGGCGCGTACGAAAAGGCCGATGGAACGCGCGGCTACACGCGCGATGTCGCGCCGTGGTTCGACATGGGGCTGCTCTCGGTGCACGGCAGGCAGCGCGCGGATGAACTGAAGGTGCTCAATCAGGAGAGCCAGCCCGCGATCTACGCGCGGATGCTCTCGATTCGGATGGGCAAGCCGCAGCTGGTGCTGCCGGAGGCGAGCCGGGCGCGGGCGGCGGAGCTGGCGCAGCGCGGGGGCTGGCATGCCAACGGGCCGCTGATCGGTCTCAATACGGGCGCGGGCGGGCGCTGGACCTCCAAGCAGCTCTCGCCGGAGCGCACCGTCGATCTCGCCGGAGCGATCGCGCGCGAGCTGCGCGGGCGGGTGCGCTTTCTGGTGCTGGGCGGCGAGGCCGAGGAAGCGCGCAGCCGGGAGATCGTGCGGCTGGCGGCGCTGCATCCATGCAAGCCAGATTGCATAGATGCAAGAAACGACCATGCGCTGCTGGACTTCGCGGCGCTGGTGGGCGAGTGCGGGCTGCTGGTGACCTCCGACAGCTTGGCCTTGCACATGGCGGTCAGCCTCAACCGGCCGCTGGTGGCGTTCTTTGCGCCCACCTCGGCGGCGGAAATCGAGCTGTACGGGCTGGGGGAGAAGGTCTGGAGCACGGCGGCGGACTACTGCTCCTACAAGGCCGAGGCGGACAACTCCAGCCTGACCACGGAACGGCTCAGCGAAGCGGTGCTGCGCGTGCTGAACCGGCCGGCCTGAGGCCGGATTCTCCCTTGCGAGGGATCGAGCCTTTTTCTCCAAGGTGGGAAGCTGGTCTTTTTTTGCCCGCCGGAAGAGAACCTTTTTCCCGGCACCCCCGTCCTGTTCGAACCTTCACCCCAAGATCCGGGGCAGAGGGTATCATTCACGGACGGTCTCTCGTTGGAGGAGCTTCTGCGCTGGTGCACCGGAGCGGTCTCCTCCCGATCTCCATCACTCTCACGACAACGATCTCGACAAGCCATGGCAAGCAACCTTCAGATCTGGAAGAGCAGCGCTGCCCTCCTCGGCCTCCTGGCCCTGGGTGGTTCGGCCTCCGCGCAACAACTGCCGCGCAACACTACCGACATCCCGAACAACACGGGCTACACGGAGAACGTGGACTTCGCCGACATCGACCTCGACGGCGACTGGGACGCCGCGCTGGCCGAAGGCGGCGACAACGGCAACGATCAGAACAACCTCTGGCGCAACAACGGCTTCGCCCAGGGCGGAACGGTAGGCGTGTTCACGGATGTGACCGCCGCCCAGTTCCCCGCGCAGGTTGACCAGAGCCGCGACATCGAGTTTGCCGACTTCGACTCCGATGGCGACCACGACATCTACGTGTCGAACACCTCCCAGTTGTCCAACCAGGGCAACAAGTGGTGGACCAACATGGGTGGCGCGCAGGGCGGCACCACGGGCTTCTTCCAGGATCAGACCACGGCCCGCTGGGTCGGTCTGGGTGCTGCGGGTTCTTCGATCGCTCCGAGTCAGCTGATCGCCGGCTCATTCATCGACTTCTCCTGTGACTGCGACTTCGCGGACATGGACAACGACGGCGACCTTGACCTGGCTCACTCGAGCTACGGCGGCGCTTTCGGCGGCAACGTGCCGACGCGCCTGTTCCTCAACAACGGCGCCGGTCTGTTCACGGAGTTCAACCCCTCCGGCTTCCAGCTGACGGGCCAGACCATCGCGACCGGCAACCCCGGCCTGTGGTGTCAGGGCACGCAGTCGGCCAACACGACCAACGCGACCGGCACCAACTGCGACGTCGCTTCGAGCGCGCTGGACATCGATATGGGCGACATTGACGGCGACTACGACATGGACATGCTGCACGGCGCCCGTCAGGAAGTGCCGCGCATGTTCCAGAATCGCTTCGCCGAAGGCGGCGGCGTGCTGGCCTACCGCGATGTTTCGGGCTCGGCCTTCCCGGCCGGCTACTCGACGGGCAACGGCCACTACGAGCAGGAGATGGGTGACCAGGACGGCGATGGCGACATCGACATCTACGGCCTCAACTGGCTGGCGGCCTTCGGCTTTGACGACATCGTGCTGAAGAACAACGGTGCGGGCGTCTTCGGTTCCCAGGCCACGCTGGCTGGCTCGTCGGCGGACGACAACGAAGGTGACTACTTCGACTACAACAACGACGGCGACCTCGACCTGTTCATCGCCAACTTCGCGGGTCAGGAGAAGGTCTACAGCAACAACGGCACCGGCACGTACGCGCTGATTGCCACGGGCACCGCCATCCCTTCGGACTCGACGACCTCGCTCGACGCTGACTGCGTTGACGTGGACAGCGACGGTGACGTCGATGTGATCGTGGCCAACGACGCCAACCAGACCGAGTGGTACCTCAAGAACACCACCACGTCGAACGACACCTTCGCCCCGACCATTCCGCGTCTGGAGCAGGCTCCCAACCGCGCGGCGGGTGCGAGCCCGACGGTCGTGCGCTTCTGGTCCGGTGACAACCAGCCCTACTACGTGATCGCCTACTACACGGCGCGCGTCGATGTGTCGGTCAACGGTGGCCCGGTGACGAGCTACTCGGCCAAGACCCAGTGGGGTCAGCAGTTCCGCGTGGCGATCCCGGGCGCTCTGGTGGGCACGATCACCTATCAGGCCTTCGTGACCGACCGCGACGGCAACACGGGTTCCTCGGCGGTCAAGACCTACACCGCGACGGGTTCTGCGGGGCCGATGACCTCCTACTGCAGCCCCGGCCTCGCCGGTGTGCTGGCCTGCCCCTGCGCCAACCCGGCTTCGGGTGCGAACAAGGGCTGCGACAACAGCTCCTCGACGGGCGGCGCCGTGCTGAACGCCACGGGCAACGCTTCGCTGCTCAGCGACACCGTGGTCTTCACGACCACAGGTGAGAAGCCGACGGCGACGAGCATCGTGCTGCAGGGCACCGCGACGAGCGCCACGGGCGTGGTCTTCGGCCAGGGCATCCGCTGTGTTGCGGGCAGCCTCAAGCGCCTGTACGTCAAGAACGCTTCCGGCGGCTCGATCACCGCTCCCGCGGGTGCCGACCTCAGCGTCTCGGCGCGCTCCTCGGCGCTGGGCGATCCGCTGTCGGCCGGTCTGACTCGCTACTACGCGGTCTACTACCGTGACCCGATCGTGCTCGGCGGCTGCGCCGCGGCGAGCACCTTCAACATCACGCAGAGCGGCTCGATCGTCTGGTCGAACTGATCCTGCAGCCTGATCCCTCGCGGATCGGCTGACAAACGAAACGGCGGGCGCTGCCTTCAAGCAGCGCCCGCCTTGTTTTTCTAGGATGAGCCGCCGTGAACGCCCTGCGCTATCTGCCCTTCGCCGCGCGAGTCCTGAAGACCTCGGGTCCGCCGCTGCACCTCACCGTGTATGTCACAGGTGCATGCAATCTGCGCTGCCGGCACTGCTTCCACTTCGCAGAGGTGGCCAAGGGCACGCCCGGACCGAGCGCAGCGGAGATCGACAAGCTGGCGGAATCCGCGGCGAGCATGGGCCCGCTGGTGTGGGTCAGTTTCGGCGGCGGCGAGCCGTTCCTGCGCAAGGATCTGGCGCAGCTGGCGGGCTCCTTCGCGGAGCGCGGTCTGCGGCATCTGGCAATCCCGACCAACGGTCTGGTGGAGGAACGCACGCAGCCCTTCGTGGAAGAGGTGCTCTCCCGCCACCCCGAGCTGTTCCTTTCGATCGCGGTGAGCTTCGACGGTCCGCCTGCGATTCACGATGCGATCCGTCAGGTCCCCGGCGGGCATGCGCGCTCGATGGAAGCGGTGCGCCGGCTGAAGCAGCTGCAGACGCGCTTTTCCAACCTCGGCGTGGGGCTGCTTGTGTGCGTCACGCGCGAGAATCAGGACACGCTGGCGGGACACATGCAGTGGCTGGTCGAAGAGCTGCAGCCGGACAATGTGACCGTCAATCTGGCGCGCGGCACCGCGCTGGATGAAAGCCTGCTTTCGGTCGACGTGGCGCGCTATGAGGAGGTCGTCGCGAAGAAGCGCGAGCTGATCCGCTCCGGCAAGCTCAACTACTTCCGCTTCCCGCTGGCGAGGCTCGCCGTGGCGCGCGATGAGCTGATGTACGAGCACGTGGCACGCGTGGCGCGCGGAGATAGCGAACCGCACCTTGCCTGCACGGCGGGTTCGCTCTCGGCCGTGATCTTCGAGCGCGGAGACGTGCATCCCTGCGAGATTCTCGGCAAGAGCATCGGCTCGCTGCCGGAGCATGACTGGGATCTGAGCCGCCTGTGGACGAGCGCACAGGCACAGGCGCTGCGCGCCGAGATCCGCGACACGCGCTGCAAGTGCACATGGGAATGCGCGCAGGCCGACAATGTGCTGTTCCGGCTGCGCTCCTGGCCGGGACTGCTGGGCCGGATGGCGAAGGGCTGATGCGGGGGCACGCGATGCGCCTCTTCGTGCTGATTCCCTGCCGCAACGAAGCACGCGTGATCGCGCGCAAGCTCGAGAACCTGCGCGGATTGCGCTTTCCCGCTTCCGCCGCGCCGCATCGGGTGGTCGTGGTCGACGATCACTCGAGCGACGATACGCGCGCGCTGGCGGCTGCCTTCGGCGCGGAGCTGCAAGGCGGAGTCGAGCTGCGTGTCATTGCCAGTGCGGATCGGCCCGGAAAGCCCGGTGCCATGCGCGCAGGTCTGGCGCTGCTCGAGCCGGGCTTCGAGCTGGTGGTCCTCAGCGATGCCGATGTGCTGCTTGAACCGGATTCGCTGCAGGCCTTGTCTCAGGCCTTCGATGCGCGGGTGGAACTGGGCATGGCCTGTGGCGCGCAGGTGTTCCTGGATCCGCTCAGCGGTGCACAGGCCGGTGCGCCGTGGGATCGCTGGACGGCGCGCTGGCGTGCGCTGGAGTCCCGCGCGGGAGCGCTGTATTCGGTGCATGGGCAGTTGCTGGCGTGGCGAGCCGCGCTCGCGCTCGTGCCGCCGCTGGGTGTCGCCGCCGACGACATCGCGCTGGCGCTGGAAGTGCGCGCGCGCGGTCTGCGGGTGGAGCGGGTGCCCCGAGCCGTGTTCATCGAACACAAGACGCCCGCCGGTGCTGATGCCGATGCGCAGGCCTTGCGCCGTGCGCGCGCCTATCTGCAGGTGGTGCGCGCGGTGCGCCCGCGCCTGCCTTCGGCGCTTGGAAGAGTGCAGTGCGCGCTCTATCGTGAACTGCCGCCGATGGCACCGCTGCTGACCTGGATCGCCTGTTGCGTGCTCGCGCTCGGTGGCGCTGCGCTGTTGAACGGCTGGTGGCGCACGCTGCCGGCGGCGCTGATCGTGATGGCACTCCTCAGTCCGCCGGGTCGACGCTGGCTCGCCCTGATGGGGATCATCGCGCGGGCACGCAGGCTGGAGCGCAGCGGCCCGCAGCCGGAAGCATGGGAGATGTCGCGCTCGTGAAGAGCTGGTGGACGCGCGAACGGCTGGGCGAGCTGGCGCTGTTTCTGCTCGCCTTCACCCTTCGTGCGCTGGTGATCTCCCAGTACGAGCGTCTCTATCCGCTGGCAGACAGTCCGGCCATCGATGAAGCCAGCTACGAGGCCTGGGCGCTGCGCATCGCAGGCGGAGACTGGCTCGGTTCGGAGGTCTTCTTTCAGGAGCCTCTGTATCCCTACAGCCTGGGTGTGCTGTACGCGCTGCTGGGGCCGGAGCGCGTTTTCGCGCGTCTGGCGCAGGCTGCGCTGTGGGGACTCAGCTGCGTGCTCGTGCGCCGGCTCGCGCAGAAGATCTTCGATGCCCGCAGCGGCTGGATCGCGGGCGGATTGCTCGCGATCTACGGCCCGGGACTGGTGTTTCCGGCGCTGCTGCTGAAGGAGAATCTGTTCCTTCCGCTCCTGACCGGCCTCGTGCTGCTGCTGATCGATGCGCGCAGCCCGCGACAGTGGCTGGCGGTGGGCGTGCTCGCGGCGCTGGGAGCGCTGCTGCGCGGCAACATGCTGATCCTGCTGCCGCTGCTCGCGGCCGGTGCGTGGTGGCGCGCGCGCGGGCAGGGACAGCCGCGACACTCAGGCCTCTTGAGTGTGCTGGGACTGATCGGCGGTGTGCTGCTGGTGCTGCTGCCGGTGGCGATCCGCAATTCCGCCGTCGGCGGCGTCTTCGCGCTCTCCACCAGCGGCGCAGGCACCAATCTCTACGGCGGCAACAACCTCGAGAATCCCTACGGCCGCGCCAGCGAGTTCTCGTTCGTGCGCGGCATTCCCGAGCACGAGGCCGAGGACTGGGAGCATGAGGCGGAGCGGCGCACGGGTCGCGAGCTTGACCGCGGCGAGGTCAGCCGATTCTGGGTGGGTGAGGTGGCGGCGTCGGTGGCGCGCGATCCGATGCAGCACCTCTCCATCCTGTGGAACAAGTTCCGCCTCACGTTGTTCCATTACGAGGTGCCCGACAACCACTGCATCGACTGGGACCGGCAGTACCTGCCGCTGATGCAGGCGCCCTGGCCGGGTTTCGGCTTCGTGGGGCTCATCTCGCTGGCGGGCCTCCTCTATTGGCTCGTGCGGCGCGAATGGCAGCCGTCCGCGGGCGTGCTGGCGCTGTGCTTCGCGCTGTATCTGCTGACGATCGTGCTGACGGTGACCAGCGATCGTTCGCGTCTACCGCTGGTGCCGCTGCTGCTGCCCTTCGGCGGCTGGTGGCTGGCGCAGGGCCTTGTCGATTGGCAGCGCAGGCTCGTCTGCGCACTGCCGGCTGCGCTGCTGGTGCTGCTGCCGGCGCTGCCCGCCGACGAGCAGGCACGTGACTTTGCCGAACGGGAGCACAACTTCGCCGTGACGCGCCTCAAGCAGGGCCGATTGGAGGAGGCGCGCGCCATCACCGCTCCGTTGCTGCAGGCAATGCCCGGCAGCGCCCGCGTGCAGTTGCTCAGCGCGGAGATCGAGCTGCGCAGCGGGGCTCAGGATCCGGCGACGCTGCAGGCGCAGCTCGCGGCGCTGGCGGCCGATCCGCGCCTGCGTGCGCGCGAGCGCTTCCACGCCGATGTGCTGGCGGGCCAGCTGGCGCTGGAGCGGCGCGACAGCGCGGCCGCGCGCGCCCATCTGGAGTCCGCGCGGCGCTTCGATCCGGAGGATCCCGTGCTGATCGAGGCCTGGGTCATGGCGTTGGCGCAGGGCTGCGAGCTCGGCCGCTTCGGTCCGGAGCAGCTGCGCCTGAGCGCGCCGCTGCTCGAGCGCGTCGGACCCGTCACGCGCGCCGGCGTGGAATACCTGGAGGGGCGCGAGCTGCGGCGCGCGGAGCCTGGCTCGACGGCCGGCGCCGACTTGATCGAGTCCGCGCTCGATCGGCTGCAGGCTCCCAGCCTCGACAAGTCGCTGCCCGCGGCGGAGCGTGCGCGTGCGCGCAAGCTGGCCGGCCGCATTCAGCTGGAGCTTGGCCGCAAGGCTCAGGCCGTGAATCACTTCCGCGCCGCGCTTGCGCTCACGCCCGGCGATGCCGAGGCGCTGGCGGGTCTCGCAGCGGCGCAGACGCCCTAGCCGCCCGCCGCTTCGGCGAACTGCAGCCGGTACAAGCGCGCGTAGATGCCGTCCTGCTCGAGCAGCTGCGCGTGCGTGCCCTGTTCGCGCAGCTGGCCCTTGTGCAGCACGAGGATGCGATCGGCGCGGCGCACGGTCGAGAGGCGGTGTGCCACGACCAGCGCGCTGCGTCCGCGCAGCAGCTCACGCGTCGCTTCCTCGATGCGCGCCTCGGTGTTCGAGTCGACGCTGGAGGTCGCTTCGTCGAGGATCACGATGCGCGGATCTCCGGCGAGCGCGCGCGCGATGGCGAGCAGCTGACGCTGGCCGGTCGAGAAGGACGCGCCGCGCTCGACCACCGACTCCTCGAGCTGTCCAGGCAGCGTCTCGATCCACTCGCGGGCGTGGCTCGCCTCGAGCGCCCGCGTCAGCCGCTCGGGCGTGACCTCTGCGCGCTCCATGACGAGGTTTTCGCGGATCGTGCCCGCGAACAGGAAGTCTTCCTGCAGCACCAGCCCGATCGAGCGGCGCAGGCTCTCCGGATCGTGCGCCGCGAGCGGCAGTCCGTCGAGCAGGACCCGGCCGCGCGTGGGATCGTAGTAGCGCAGGAGCAGGTTGATCAGGGTGCTCTTGCCTGCACCGGTGGCGCCGACGATCGCCACGGTCTCCCCGGGCCGGATCTCGAAGCTGATGTCGCGCACCACCTCGAGTCCGTCGAGATAACCGAAGGACACGGCTTCAAAGCGGATGTGGCCGCGGATCGGCTGCGCGGAGGTCCCGGTCTGCGCCGGCAGGAGCTTGGGCTGCGTGTCGAGCACGTCGAAGATGCGCTCGGCGCTGGCGAAGGCGCTCTGGAGCACGTTGTAGCGCTCGCCGAGCTCGCGGATGGGGGAGACGAGCATCGCCAGGTAGAACCAGAACTGCACGAACTCGCCGTAACTCAAGGAAGCGCCCGCGATCTCGAGGCCGCCGACCCAGAGCGTCGAGCCCTGGATGGCGCTGACCACGAAGTCGATCACCGGGAAGAACAGCGCGAACAGGAAGATCGTGCGCAGGTTCGCCTGCAGGTAGCCGGCGAGATGCGCGCCGAAGCGCTGCGAGACGCGCTCCTCGCGGCCGAACAGCTGCACGACGCGCATGCCCTGCAGGACCTCTTGCAGGTAGCCGTTGAGCCGCGAGAGCCGTGCGCGCACCTTGCGGTGTGCGGAGCGCGCGCCGCCGCGGAACACCATGCTGACGAGGATCAGGAACGGTGTTCCCAGCGTCACCACCAGCGCCAGGCGCCACTCCAGCGCATACAAGAGCGCCAGCAGCACGACGACCTTGAGCGCATCGAAGGCCAGCGTGATCAGGCCGGAGGTGAACATCTCGTTGAGGTTCTCGACATCGCTGGTGACGCGCGTCACCAGCGAGCCGGTCGGCCGGCGGTCGAAGAATGAGAGATCCAGCGACTGCAGGTGGCGGAACAGGCGCACGCGCAGGTCGTGCACCACAGCCTGTCCCGTCCGGTTGAGCGTGCTGACCTCGAGATAGCGCATCCAGACGGCGCACAGCACGATGAAAAGATACAGGCCGATCCAGCGCAGGAAGCTCATGACCTGCGGGTCGGTGTCGACGCCCGGATCGGCTGCGCGCGCTTCCACGGCTGCGCGCACGGGGCCGTCGAGCGCATGCCGCCAGACATAGGGGCCGGCGAGGTCGAGCGCAAACAGCGTCGCGAGCACCAGGAAGCTCTTCAGGAACAGCCCGCGATGCGCGCGCGCTTCGCGGGCCAGACGGCGCAGGATGGCGCTGTCCCAGGCCTTGGAGGCCACGAGCTCGTCTTCTTCCTCGTCCTGCTGTTTGCGTGCGCTCATAGGCGGGCGAGCTCGCTCTGCGCCTGCTGACGCTGCCAGGTTTCACGGTACCAGCCGGGCTGCGCCAGCAACTCGGCGTGGGTGCCCTGCGCCTCGACGCGTCCGTCGCGGCCGAGCACGAGGATCTGATCCGCGCGCTGCACGCTGGAGAGCCGGTGCGCCGCGAGGATCACGGTGCGGTGTGCGCTCTGGCCCTGAATGGTGGCGAGCAGACGCGCCTCGGTCTCGGTCTCGACCGCGGACCGCGCGTCGTCGAGCACCAGCGCGCGCGGATCGCGGGCCAAGGCGCGCGCGATCGCCGTGCGCGGGCGCGGCCCGCCCGAGAGCGTCACGCCGCGCTCGCCGATGCGCGTCTCGATGCCGTCGGGGAAGCCCGCCAGCTCGCCGTCCATGGCGCACAGGTGCGCGAGCTCGCGGATGCGCTCCTCGCCGAGCGGCGCATCCGCACCGAACTCCACGTTGGCCCGCCAGGTATCGGAGAAGAGGAAGCTGTCCTGCGGCACGTAGCCGAGTGCGGCGCGCAGCTCGCGCAGCTTCCAGCGGGGAATCGCCACGCCGTCGAGCCGCGCTTCGCCCTGAGCTTCGAGCATGCGGCACAGGCACAACAGCAGCGTGGTCTTGCCAGCACCCGTGGGGCCGACGATGCCAAGGCTGCCGCCCGCGCGCACGCGCACGCTGACGCCCTGAAAGGCGGGTCGCGCCGCGCCGGGATAGGTGTAGCTCAGCGAGGAGAGCTCCCACTCGCCGCGCACCGGCTGCGCGGGGCGCGGCTCGAGCGGATCCTGCACCGGATTGCGCTCGTTCAAGAGCTCCTCGATGCGCCGGGCGCTCGCCAGCGCGCGCGGGTACATGCCGGCGATCCAGCCCAGCGCGATCAGCGGCCAGAAGACCTTGAAGGTCAGGTCGATGAACTGAAACAGCTGGCCGGCCGGCAGATCGCGGTCGATCATGGCCCAGCCGCCGATCACGAGGATCACCACGAAGGTCGAGTCGTTGGCCGCATGGGTCAACGCGTGGGTGAGCCCGCGCGCGCGGCCCAGCTCGACCTGATTGGCGCGATTGCGCGCGCTGGCGGCCTCGAAGCGCCGGGCCTGTTCCTGCTCGCGGCCGTAACCTTTGACGACGCGGATGCCGCTGAAGTTCTCCTGAGCGCGCGCGCTCAGATCCGCGATCGATTCCTGCACGGCCTCGGACCAGGTGTGCAGGCGCGGCGTGAAGAACTTCATGCCCAGCGCCATCAGGCCCAGGGGCAGCAGCATCGTCAGCGCCAGCGTGGCGTTGTGCGTGAACAGCAGCGCGATCGAGGCCGGCACCATCACGACCGCGCCGAGCGTGTACATCACGCCCGGCCCGAGGAACATGCGGATGTTCTCGACATCGCTGGTGACGCGGCTGACGACATCGCCGGAGCGGCTCTTCACGTGGAAGGACAGCGGCAGCGAGACGAGCTTGTCAAAGAGCTCCTGCTTCAGCTCGATTTCGACATAGCGCGAGACCGCGACGATCCACCAGCGCTGCAGGTAGCGGAAGAGTCCCTTGCAGAGCGAGAGCCCCAGGATGATTCCGAACAGCCCCGGCAGGAAATCCGCAGGCTCTCCCTTCTGCAGCCGGTCGAGCGCCGTGCCGATCACGACCGTGATGCCGATGTCCGCCAGCTGGGCCAGCGGAATGCAAGCAAAGCCGGCCAGCAATTGCCGCTTGTGTCGCAGGAAGCGCGTGAAGAAACGCAGGAGCGGCTTCACGCGTCAGTCGGACGTTTCCCGCAGCTTCGAGAGCGCCGCCAAGAGATTCGCGAGCTCCGCATCCAGCGCGGCCTCGCCCTGCTGCCGTGCGTGGCGCAGCGTGGGGAACAGCTCCGAGCCGTAGCCGTTTTCCAGTTCCGAGCTCCACAGACGGTTGCGGAACCAGGTGCGACCGGGCACGCCGCGCGGATCGGCCAGCGTCAGGTAGAAATTGCGCCGGCCATCGCAAGCCTCGAAGGCCTTTGCAAGCTGCTCGGCGCGCTCGGCTCCCAGCCAGTCAGCGCACTCGCGCGCGCGCCGCGCGAACTCATCGGCTGCCTCGCGCCGATCCAGCGCCTGCGGGCCGCGTTGCGCAAGCTCGCGCAGAAGCTCCGCGTGCAGGCGGCCGGCGATCTCGTGCCCGACGAATCCCGGATCGATGTGCTGTTCGACGAAGGCGAAGTCATCGAAGGCCGTGTGGTACTGGCCGCCGCGGCTGCCGCCGAGGCCGAAATCCAGCACGGGCAGGTTGAGATGGTGGAGGAACACGGCGAAGTCGGAACCTGAGCCGGGCAGCTCCAGCTGCGGCGCACCGCCGCTGGCCCCCGACCATTCCTGCCACAGGTTCGCGCGCGGACCCTCTCCGGGTGCGGCTTCCACGCGCTCGAGAGCGGCGCGCAGGCTGCCGAGGAGTCCCGGCGAGCCCGCCACCGCCGACAGACGCGTTCCACTGACCGCCGTGTCGGCGTTGACGTAGGCGATCAGGTTGGATTGCAGCCACGCGCCGTTGGCCTCGCCCCATTCGGTGCTGCCGATCAGTCCGTGCTCTTCCGCATCCCAGAATGCGAGCCCGATCGTCGACGGTGCCTGCCAGCCCGCGCGCACCCGCTCCTCGAGGTGCGCTGCCGCGCGCAGCAGCGCCACCGTGCCGCCGCCGGCATCGTTGGCTCCGCGCACCCACGCATCGCGGTGGTTGCCGGCGAGTACGAGTCGCTCGCTTGAACCGCGCAGGCGGCCGATGACGTTGATGATCGTGCGGTACTCGCGCGGAGCGTTCACGCTCATGCGCACGCGCGCGGGACCCGGCCCGATGGCGCGCGGCTGTTCCTCGCCGATGGCGCGCGGAGTCAGTCCCAGCCGCGCCAGCTGCGCATCGTCGGCGCCGATCGGCAGGCAGGGGATCGTCGGCAGCGCCGCGGCCAGATCCGCATCGGACAGACGTTTGCCCGCACGGCCCGCCTCGCCCGGTGCAGGCGAGGCCCAGCCAGGCGTGCTCGGATCCCCGGGTGCGCGGCCCATCGGAGAGATCGAGCCGCGCTGTGCTTCGTGGCCGGGTTTCCACGGGCCCTGCGGCCAGACCTTGCCCTTGCCTGCGCCATCGTCGCTCGCATCGCTGTACAGCAACACTCCTGCGCAGCCGAACTGCGAGGCGAGATCGACCTTGATGCCGCGGTAGGCCTTGCCGTAGCGGATCAGGGCGATCGCGCCCTTGAGCTCCACGCCCGCATTCCGCAGGGCTTCGAAGTCGCTGCGTCGTCCGTACGAGCAGTCGACCAGCGGCCCTTCCGCGACGCCGTTGGCGCTCCAGGCGGAATAGAGGGGGACATCTGCGGTCGGAATCGCATCGGGGTTGAAGCTGTCGGCGCGCTCCAGAGCCGGGCGCGGATCGCCTGGTGTCGAGTACAGCTGCCACTCGACGCGCCGCGGCAGGGAGAGCAGCACCGAGCGCTCATCCCATTCGACCTCAAAACCGCGCGCGCGCAGCTCGCGGGCCACGAACTCAGCGCCCGTGCGCGATCCTTGCGTGCCGGCAAGGCGCGGGGTCGCCGTGAGGCCCAGCAGGAGCTCGCGGGCGGTCGGGGGCGACGCCGGTGTCGCGGCCGATGTCGCGGCCGATGTCGCGGCCGATGTCTCGGCCAGTGCGGGCGTCGGAGCCGCAGCAGATGCTTGCAGCAGGCTGGCGCACAGGATCAGGGGCAGGCAGGGCATGATGGGGCCTTAGGATAGGGTGCCCGACGGGTCCGCATAGCGGGGGGGGCGATTTCCTTCGCGCGGCGGGCATTTCAGAGCCACCGGGTGGCTATTTTTGCCCTGATTTCGGCCTTTTCGGGCTGCATGCCTGTGATAACCTTAGACGTATGAGTAGGACGGGTCTGCCTGCGCCCCCGCAGGCGAGATGGAGTCCCCTGCCTCCTTCGGGGCCGGTGATTCCTCCTGTCAAGCTCGACATGCAATCCCGCCTGTCTCTCTTTTCTCTTCCATCCTTCAGGAGTTGAACTCAATGACCTCTTTCCACCGTCTGGCGCTGACGGCCTCTGGCCTCGTCCTCGCCTCCACGCCTTCTTTCGCTCAGTTCGTTGAAGCGGAGCCGAACGACTCGAAGGCCACCGCAACGGTCGTCGCCGGCATGGCCTCGGGCCAGACCATCGACGGCAACTCGATCTCCGCGAGCACCACCGGCCTTGACTACTACAAGGTCTCGACCGCGGTCGCGCCCTTCGCGATCTACCGCCACCAGCTGGCGATCACGACCGCCGGCACCGCGGGCCACACCGGCACGCTGCGTGGCCTCAGCCAGACCGGCACCGAAGGTGTCTGCCCCGCCAACGGCGCGGGCGGAACCATCGGCACGACCGATAGCACCTTCCAGACCTCGAGCACGACGAGCGTTCCGGCGCGCATGAACGTCTGGTACGGCTTCGGCAAGGGCGAGGAGATGTACTACCGCGTGACGGGCACGGCCTCCACGACGGCTAACTACACTTCGACGCTGACGACGACGACGGTCACTCCGCTCGCCGTCACGGGCACGTTCACCGCGGGTCCGATCTCGATCAGCACCGTCGGTCAGACCACGGTTGACACCGACCTTGCGCTGTTCGACTCGAACGGCAACGCGGTGCTCGAGGCTGGCCTCGGCTACGCGACCAACGATGACGAGCACTGCACGACGGCTGGCGCTGCCAGCACGACCCTGCAGTCGCGCATGGTGCGCAACCTCCCGGCCGGCACCTACTACCTGGGTGTCAGCGCGTGGAACGCGGCCAACAACACGGCGAGCCCGACCGACGAAGGTTACATGACCGGCAACGTGCTCGATTTCCCGGGCACCATGGTCAACAGCTCCTCCTCGGCCACTGCTTCGGATCGTGATGTTCAGATCTCCGACGGCACCAACACCTACACCGCCTCGGGCGTCAACAACACGGTTGCCTACGGCATCATCTGGTACACCTTCACGGTGGCCGGTGGCGGCATCACCGCGTTCTGCGACGCGGGTGCTGCTGGTGTGATCGCCTGCCCCTGCGGTAACCCCCCGGCTGCGGCTGGCAAGGGTTGCGACAACAGCGCCGCCACGGGTGGTGCTTCGATCGCCGGCGCTGGCTCGGCCAACACGGCCGGCGACACGCTGGTCTTCACGACCGGTGGTCAGACCGCCAACGGCACGACCATCATCCTGCAGGGCAACGCGATCGCCGGTGGCGGCGCTGGCGTGCCCTTCGGCCAGGGTGTGCGTTGCGTGGGTGGCACACTGAAGCGTCTGTACGTCAAGTCGCCCGGTGGTACCGGCGGCGTGACGGCTCCGGTGGGTGCTGACCCGACGGTCTCGACCCAGTCGGCGAACCTCGGCGACCCGATCGCTCCCGGCAGCACGCGCTACTACATGGCCTACTACCGTGACCCGATCGTCCTCGGTGGCTGCGCCGCCAACGCGACCTTCAACGCGACCAACGCGCTGCAGGTTGCCTGGCAGTGATGCCGGCCTGAGGCCGGTGTGAGCCCCGAGAGTTCAGGAGGCTCACCACAGGCCCGATTTCAAGGCGGCCCTTCCGCGCGTCGGAAGGGCCGCTCGCTTTTGATGCCGGAGACCCTGCCCGGATACGGTTTCCTGAGGGATAATTTCGGGTATGCGCACTCTTTCTGTACTCGCGTTCGTTTGCTTCACCGGCCCGCTGCTCGCCCAGACGGCCGAGGTCGAACCCAATGACTCCAAGGCCACGGCCACGGTCGTCGCTGGCTTCGCGGCCGGACAGACCATCACCGGCGCCAGCACCTCGGCCTCGACCACCGGTCTGGACTACTTCGACATCACGATGGCGCCTGCGGCGCCCGGCATCTATCGCCATCAGCTGGCGATCACGAGCGCGACGCCGGGCTTCACCGGCACGCTGCGCGGACTCAACCAGACGGGCGGGAGCGTGGGAGCCTGCCCGGCGCTGGGCACATCGCCCGCGATCGGCACCACGGACAACACGGCTCAGACGAGTTCTTCGGGTTCGGTGCCGCCGTACATGAACGCCTGGTATGGCTTCGGTGCGGGCGAGCGTCTGTACTATCGAGTCGCGGGCACGAGCGCCACGACGAGCAGCTACACCGCCACACTCAGCAGCACGGCGGTCACGCCTGTCGTTATTCCCGGCTCGTTCAATGCCGGCACGCTCACGATCCAGACGGTCGGCCAGACCACGGTGGACACGGACATCATCCTGCTCGACGCGAACTACCAGACGGTGATCACGAGCGAGGGGGCTGCGAGCAATGATGACGAGCACTGCACACTCGCGGGAGCTACCAGCACCGTGCTGCAGTCGCGGCTGACGCGTGCGCTGGCCCCGGGCACGTACTACCTCGGCATCAGCGGCTATGACCTCAAGAACAACCTCGTTGCGCCGACGGATGATGATTTCATCCTGGGCACGGTGATGGACTTCCCCGGCCTTGTTTGCACATCCAGCACGGGTATCAATTCCGATCGCGACTTCCAGATCAGCGATGGAACCAACACCTACACCAGCACAGCCGCCGTCAGTTCCATGTACTTCGAAGTGCAGTGGTATCAGATCTCCGTCGGCGGCGGCGGTTTCCTCACGATCTGCGAGCCTGGCCAGGCCGGTGTGATCAACTGCCCGTGCGCCAACCCGCCGGTCGCCGGCGGCAAGGGCTGCAACAACAGCGCCGCGACGGGCGGAGCTTCGATCGTCGCCACGGGCTCGGCCAACACCGCCGCGGACACGCTGGTGTTCACGAGCAGCGCGCAGACCGCCAATGGCACGACCATCATCCTGCAGGGCAACAGCCTGGTCTCCGGCGGCGCAGGTGCGCCCTTCGGCCAGGGGGTGCGCTGCGTGGGGGGCACGCTCAAGCGTCTGTACGTCAAGTCGCCGGGCGGAACCGGCGGCGTCAGTGCGCCGAGTGGAGCCGATGCGAGCGTTTCCACGCGTTCGGCAGCGCTGGGGGATCCGATCGCGGCCGGCAGCACGCGCTACTACATGGCCTACTACCGCGACCCGATCGTGCTCGGCGGCTGTGCGGCGAGTGCGACCTTCAACGCTACGCAGGGCTTGCAGATCAACTGGCAATAGGGCGCTGGAAGGGCCGTCCGGGTGGGGTAGGATCGCGGATTCACCAACGGGGAGCGACCCCGTTGCGTAAGCTCCCGACTCAACTACCCCCCGGCATCCCTTCTTGATCGCATGAGCCAACTGACCCTGCCGCATCAGGCGGAGATCGAACAGGCCTCGGCCTGGATTCAGGACCTTCGCAGTTCCGTCCACGAAGTGCTGGTGGGCCAGGAGAACCTGCTGCAGGGGCTCCTGATCGGGCTTCTGACCGGCGGCCATGTGCTGCTGGAGGGTGTCCCGGGTCTGGCGAAGACCTTGGCCGTCTCCAGCCTGGCGAAGAGCCTCGACGGCAGCTTCGCGCGCCTGCAGTTCACGCCGGACCTGCTGCCTTCCGATCTGGTGGGCACGGAGATCTACAACGCAAAAGAAGCGAGCTTCACGGTGCGCCGCGGACCGCTGTTCGCGAACTTCGTGCTCGCCGATGAGGTCAACCGCGCGCCTGCCAAGGTCCAGTCGGCGCTGCTCGAGGCGATGCAGGAACGTCAGGTCTCCATCGGAGGCCAGACCTATCCCTTGCCGCGGCCTTTCCTCGTGCTGGCCACGCAGAACCCGCTGGAGCAGGA